>CALQIT020000015.1 GCA_943330705.2 Streptomyces griseus | reverse complement strand
CGAAAATCACGGCACTTAAAACGAGAGCCCCTGTCCATGCCGCAGCGATTATTTTCCAAAGCCTATCCATTCTGCTATTTCGGACACAGTCGGCACGAGTTTTAGCGAATACAAATTAGCAAATCAATACTAGTCCTTTTGCTTGACTATGGGCCAGTCAGAGCTGGTCTTAAGTTTCCAGTTTTTTGATTTCAATTTTCCGGGGCAAAAGGCCAGTTGTTAATAACATGATTTTTTGAAGTTTAAGAAAGTGTTACTTTGAAACATAACCGGGAGTAACTATGAACACGGTAAAAGGAGCTTTCGCAGGAGCAATTTTGATTGTGTTGCTTGGTGGTTGTAGCCATAAAGCAATCGAAAGTCGCAGGCCAGCCATGGCCGGAGCAGGCGAAGGCGAAGGTAAAATAAGTGTCGTCCATGATTCGAAGATCCCATTTTGCCGAGAGTTCTATAGCGAAGTAACCAATAGGAGAACCCAGGTATCGCTTCCAACACAAGGCGCTGGTCTTCCACTTTATTTTCAAATTAAGTCTTCGGATGAAGGCATAACGGGAATCGAGTTTGCGGGAGCGCCCTTAGTTTCAGGACTGGTTACAGCAGGTTCCTTTCGCTTAATGGGATGCGGATCTTCCGGAGAACTAAGAATTGATTACGCGGCAGAAACTGCAAAGATTTATCGCCTTGAAATTTCATTCGAGCGAGGGATCTTTCCAACTCCGCAGGGTAAAAAAATTGTCTATTTGATTGAAAAAGATCGGGAGTGGAAACTGGCCAACTCGCGCGAGGAAGTGGGTGGCTCAGTCTTGAATCTATCCCTGGTCCCTGGAATCTTGAAAACAATTTTTATAAAAGATGTGCAAATCGTCTCTGACCTTGCTGCCCAATAATCGCGTCTGTCGAAATAGCTGTGCCAACAACTCAAATCAGTGGAATCGGGATATTTAAGGACGATGCCAGTAAGCGAAAAGTTTCAGAATCCATCGCACTCAATAGTTGGATCCGCAGTCCTGGTCAGGGCTGGACAAAAGGCGACGAATTTTTCTTTCGGCTGACGAAGGTCGTATCGCGGGATAAAGACTCATCTGAAAGGCCGCATTTTTCACTAACTTGCAAGTTTGCGATCAGGGTATCTGCGGGCAAAGAACCCAACAGCAATTCTTGGTAGGCCGAAATCTTATCAATCAATATAGTGCCGCGCTCATCAAGCGCTTCGAAGCGGATTCTTGCAATCCCATGTCGTTGCCATTCACTAACGAAACGGGCCGCCGACTGAGCTTTGGCATTATACATGGTGTTTCTGCATTCTTGGTCGGGCTTAATCTGATGCCAATTGCCAAACTGATCTTTAAGTTTCAGCTGATGCTTTTCGCATGGCTTGCCGCAATCTCGAAAACTTGAACCCTTGCTCAGAAAAGCTGCGAACACACAGTGCTCCATATGAAAAGATGGCATATATTGATGTGCGGTGATTTCAAAATTAGAAAGCTGAAGCTGATTCGTGCCTGCGGCTTGCAATAATTGATCGATTTGCTTTGAATTTAAATCGTAGGACAGACAAACAGAATGAAGGCCTTTGGCAAGCAAGTACTCAGCCGTTAAGTGATTTGTAACATTCAAACTAAAGTCGCCGCGCAGTTGACCCATAAAGGGCGAAGCACTTGATGCTGTTGTATAGTAACTGAGGGCCCCCAGATTTCTTAGTAAAATAAAATCAGGGGTAAGGCTTGCGATGGCTTTGAGATTGCCGTACTCACCTGGCTTTAGAATTCGCGTTGTTGCAATGCCGGTAAAGACCCCGGCCTTCTGAAGCGCCGCTAGACTGAGCGAAAAGTCCCGCCCAAATTCAAAATCGAGGACGACGGAATCCAGTCCCGAGCGATCCAGCAACCGGGCCTCAAGTGCGGCCAGCAAGTCTTGCACTTGTTCTTTATTGCGTAAAAGTACGACCAGCTTTGTTGCGGCAGAATCTTTCGCAGTCCGCTTAGCGAAAGCAAGAGGCGGTCGGGATTGGAGCCAAGTTTTTGCCGTCTGAATTTCACCAATTGCCGTGCTGGGGGCAGAAACTCTTTTTGTTGAACGGACTATTGTGAGTTGGCTACTTAGATTCCGACGTAGTTCTTTAAGTTCTTTATGATGGATATAGACAGCCTGGTTTTCTGGCGATGAGGACGCTTCAATCTTAAAATCCGTCAAAGAAAAAATAGTTCCACCCAGCGAGCCCATTTCATCTTTGATAAACTCAAAAGATAAGCCCTTGGTTTTTGCAACTTCCAGCGAGGCCTGGGTCACGCTGGAAACGGTATTTATCCCATCTGTCAAAAGGGCACGGATCGGGGCGCCGACTTCGCAAACGAGTATCATTTGGACCGGAATCTTTTTAAATTGTTGCTTGTCGGTGTAACTGGATTTTAACTTTTGCGTCAGCGCTGGATTGTGATTCAGGTAAATCTTTGCCCCTAGAATCGAGGCCTCCAGTCGTAGCAAGTTTGAGAATGAGAGCTTCCAATGCCTGGGCGAAATTCTTTCGGCCGCGTAGATCTGCCCCCCGATTCGATGGTCTTTTTCGTTCGCTTGGCTTTTGCTGAGCTCATTATTGGCCGGGGCGAAAAGTAGTCCTTGGCCGGGCATCAAAGCAAAAGAAGGCACTTCGTCGGCCCAGGCTAAAATCAGCGAATCTTTGTTCACTTCACACACTGACCCAATGAAGTATCCACGGTGACCACTAAAAAATCCATCGACCAGTTTCTGATGATCGACGCCCTCTAGCCAACCGCTAAAAAATCCGCGGGAGTAAGTGGTCGCTAAGTTTTGCTTTCTTTCATAGTTTAAATCAGTTTGAAGATCTTCACTTGATTCCAGCGGGTGGTCTTTTGAAACCAAGCACTCGGCAATAGCTTGGCTGTAGGAATCCCCACATGCAGCAACATACTCTGGCGTCTTTAGGCGACCCTCAATTTTAAAACAAGAGACCCCAGCGGCGACAAGTTCTGGAATCTGTTCAAGTCCGCAAAGATCTTGGGGTGATACCAGATATTCGCGGCCCTTTAAGTCTTTGACTTCCCCATCAACAAACAATTTATAGCTGTAACGGCAGCTTTGCGCGCACTGACCGCGATTTGCCGAGCGGCCACCAATACTTTCAGAGGTCAAGCACTGCCCTGAGTAGGCGACACAAATCGCCCCGTGGACAAAAACTTCAATTTCTTTGTCGGTATTTTCAATGATCGATTTAATTTCCCCAACCGAGTTTTCGCGAGCCAAAACAAAACGGCGAATATTCAAATCATCCAACAGACGAATGGCCTCATGATTTGAAATTGTCATTTGCGTTGAGCCATGAATCACTTGCTCGGGTGCCATTTGGCGGATTAAACGAACTAAACCCAAATCTTGAATAATGAGGGCATCAGGCATCAGTGGTAACACCTGCGACAAGCGGTCAACGAGCTCATGGAGTTCGTTTTCAAAAATTAGAATATTCAATGCTAGATTTACTTTAACGCCGTACAAGTGACAAGTTTCTATCATCAGCTGAAGGTCCCTGATGGCAAAGTCGGTGGTCCGGCCTCGAGCATTAAAGCCAGGAAATCCAATGTAAACAGCGTCGGCGCCATTATGAATGGCCGCCATCATCATTTCAAGATTTCCGACCGGAAGGAGAAGCTCTGGTTTTAGTCCTATTTTTTTCATTGAGGGCCCTGTTCGTGAGTACGCTTGTACACTGCTGCGGATTGATCTGTAAACAGAGTCAGTGCTCAAGGGGGCTTAGGCTTGCAAAAACTACATAAAAGGAATGGAATTAGCTAGATTTTCTAACCCCTGGCTGAGGCCTAGAGGAAAATTAGCGCAAGGCCTAGCGCTGCTTAGTGATTTTTTTAGGATACAAGGGGCTAACGGTAACAATTGAAATCGCTAAGGCCTTAATTGAGGGGCGGGTGGCTTTCGCCTTTAGAATCTTGTAATAGGTATTCTGAACAGCGGTTTCTCTTTTTCTATCGATTAGTTTAATTTTCAAGGCCGTTTTTAAAAGAAAAATTTGTTTTGTCTTTATCAGCCTTTGCCCAACCAAAAGCGCAATTTGGCGGTCTATTTTATCAATGTCATTTCTGGCACTTTTAAGTTCTGGTGTGGTGATTTCTGCTGTGGGCTTCTTTTTCATAACTAGAAATCGCTGATGCGATCAGCAAGTTCTGAATAGTCAACATAGGGGTTGCGGGATCCTTCGACTTTAAAGATAGCATCATTGCGAGTTAGTTCTTCTTGGTCTACGGGATCAAGCTGATTCCAACTTTTAAGGACGGTTTCTTCGGCTAGTGAAATCGGCAAGTTGTAACGGGTCGAAAAGTAGAAAATTGCCCGGGCGGCATTGCCTTTGTGTGCATCGGGCGGTTCAAAAACAATGCCGGAATTTGCTTTTGAGTGCCCTGCTTTCGAGGCACTACAGCGCAACTTTTCAGTGACCATGGTCACTTGTCCGAATTCGTGATTTCCGCGAACCGAATTGAGCTGCGAGTCTGTCGGGAATAGATGATGCAGGTCGGATTTTTGTTCTTCGATCGAGGCCTTTGGGTTGAACCGCGACTGCGGCCATGTGTGCTCGGTATTGACTATGTTTCCGTTGGGTATTTTTTGCGGGGCTGGTGGCTCATTGCCAAATTCGGATTGGCTATAAATGCGACCACAATAGACTTCGCGCACCCCATAGCCGGTAGAAGTTTGCACGAGATAGTAGTAACCCATTAAAAAAAGTCGGGCATTGTCGTATCCGATTGCTCGATGACGATAACAACCTGGCCTTGAGCTGCAGGATTCCGTAAGAATTTGATCAAAGTCGTCAGTTACTTTTATATGATTTGCAGTCAGGATATTTTTCAACATGGATTTCAGAGGCAAGTCCCGAGAACCGTTATTAATTTTCTCGTAGAACTCTCGGCCATAATAGGCATTTTGCGTTGTTTCCAGCGAGCTTCTGACAAGACGGGGGGCTGGCCGCCGGATCTGACTTTGAGCTTCGACAGAACTTGCATCAGAGAAGCTGCAAATCGCCAACAAGAACATTACCAACTTGAAACATTGCATTCATTACCTCGTAGTAGAGCCTTACGGGGCCCTGTAGAAACGCGTCGCCAATTCGAAGCTTATATCGAGAGCCGCCCAGATATCTTGCCATGAGCAAGACTGTCACTGGAAAACCACCTGACCCGTGATAATTTCTAAATACTTTTGCTCTGCATTAGAGCTGACTATGTTTTCTTAGATTTCGTTAAACGATGGCTTGTGGCTTAGTTCATAGGGCCTATAACTTCGTGGGCGGCGGTGATGGTCAGTCACTACGAACCAGTTTTAAAATCCAAACTGATGACAAACCGGGTAACAATTTCTTTCAGCAAGCGACATTTAGAGAATTCTATCCGAGCATGAATACAAAACGGCCGTGTACGCCGAATTTGCACAATTTCGAGGCGTCTTTGCTAACGCCAACCGCAAACTGAGGATTTCAAGGCGATTAATTTGAAAAATACGGAAGCCATGTTGACAAGACGCTTCCATCTATATAACTTCGGCCTTCAATTCGCAGATGATCTGTCGCGGGGTGGAGCAGCCTGGTAGCTCGTCGGGCTCATAACCCGAAGGTCGTCGGTTCAAATCCGGCCCCCGCAACCAATTTTTGTACCTACGAGAATTGGTAAGACATCGAAATCACAAGTAAAAATGATTCTGAAAAACGAATCGACCTTCACTAAAAGTACAAAAGTTCAAAACCAAATAAAACACAATGGCCGACCCTCAATGGGGAGTCGAAAGCACTGAATTTATTTGGAGGTCATCTTGGGAACATTCTCTCGAAAATTAAAAGCAGGACTTCCGCTTTTGGCTGGAGTTTTGATTATGGCATTGAGTCCAACCGTACACGCGGCATTTAGCAAAGTGGTGTTCCCAACGGCTGATGGCACGAAACTTAACGCTCGTATTTATGAACCTGCTTCAGGCGCTAAGACAAGCCCCGCCATTCTGTTGGTAGAAGGCTCTGGCAAATCGCATTTTGAAGAAGAACTTGAATCATCGCCCTTCTTTCAACTTGCAAAAGACCTCAGTGATCGCGGACTTTTCGTGATGACATATAGTAAGCGTGGCTCTGCATCCAACGCGAAAAATGGGTCATGGGCAAAGTCGACCTTTTGGACCGATAATAAAGACGCTCAGTCGGCCCTTGATTTTCTCAAGTCCTACAAAACCGTCGATGCAAAGAAGCTTTTCCTCTTTGGTCAGAGTATCGGATGTCTTCACGCAACACTCCTCGCGCAAAAAAATGCTGTCATCGGCCTCATTCTTTTTGCGGGCGGGTATCAAACTTTTCTAAATATCCTTGAGGAACAGAATCTTGAAATTCTCGCGCTGACGGGAAGAACGCCAGTTGAAGCAAAAAAAGAAATTGAGCCAATGATGAAGGCTCTTCATGACGTTAAAGACGGCAACTTCAAATGTGACAGGTATAAAGCGCTTTGTACGACAGAGGAAGGCGCTAACATCGTCGATGGCACGCAGGAGAAATATCTCGAAGAACTTCTCAAAATTGAACCATTGGATGAACTAGCCAAGGTCAAATCAAAGACGCTGGTCTTACAAGGTAGTTCAGATTTTATTATTGATCCGAGTGAGTTCCAACGTGCAAAAGGACGGTTGGAGTCCAATAAGAATTTCTCTTTCAAGCTGCTCGAAAAAGTAGATCACCTCATGTCAGATCAGGCCGATAAAAAAATGAGTCTTCAAGCCATGGTGGGCATGAAGAAATCCAAAATATTTGCTCCGCTATCCCCTAAAATTACTTCGGCGATCCAATCATGGGTGAAAATCAATGAATGAAAAATTAGAAACTCAAGCTAGGCATTTGGACCAAATCGCTGATGAACTAGAGCAAGCAGTTGCGCACGCAAAGACCGCCGCCTGTGGATCTTCAAATTCTTAGTCAGACCGCAATCAGACTTGAACCGTCAATTCTTTGAAAGCCCAACTGGCGATCTTAAAAGCTCCTTCAGTCAGATCTCTGTCAATGACGAGGGGTTCAGTCGCTTCGACTTCTTCTGGATACCTCACGGCTACAGCGTAGGTTGATAGAATTTCTGCTGGCCTTAGGGATTCGGCAAGGTCCGGGTTTAGGTTTTCGAGAAGATCGACAAGAAATTTAATATCGTGAGTTTTTTTGAACCTGATTTTGTGTTTGGCTAAATATCCCTTGATTGATTTCTCTGCCCCCTGCTGACACAGGAAAATGGCGTTCTCCAGATAATCATTTTCGTTGAGATCGAGCAAAGCCCTAGCCGTTCGCAAATCCTTTGCGGCTTTATTGAACCAAAGCTGCCAAGTATAGGTAAACTTACTCATAGTTCAATTTCTCGGCCGGTGTTGACTGCAACCTCTGGTATTGAACTAAAGTCATCTTTTCTAAATGCAAATTCTTCCGCCGAATAAGCCCAGACCTGCACCACTTCTCCGAATGTTTTGCGATACCTGTTAGCAATATCAAATTGCAAGGAGAGTCGATTCTTAGAATCAAATTCCTGTAGCACCATGACAAAGTCATAGTCGGAGCCTTCGCCAGCCGTGCCGGTGACCCTTGAACCATACAAAAATAATCTCAACGGCTTGAACTCTCTTTTCAGGGCCTTGGTGATCAAATGAAGTTTGTCGTCTTTAGTCTGCACAGCTTTGAGTAAATAGCTAACAAGTTAGCCGGTCAAACATTGATAAAAATTCTTCAAGGAAGGCATCACCAGAATTTTCTCATTTATGCGGCGCATACAAAGCAGAGCTCAACAAACAAACCACCAAGCTCTATTTTGTTCCAAACCGGTAGCACGTCGGGCTCATAACCCGAAGGTCGTCGGTTCAAATCCGGCCCCCGCAACCAATTTTTTAACCTTCGAGAAGTAGGGGCGCTTCTCACTTAACTGTTTATCACGTCGCGCATTTCAATAAAAACAAACATTTAAAGTCTTCAACCGATAGTTTACGAAGTTTCTAAACCCTTTCGCTCTTCGCTGAAGGACTTTTCGAGATCGCAAATAAACAACTCTAGCAGTCTTCGGGATTGTCGATGGTTTCTGAATTTATAAAATATCCGCAACCTTTCTTTGTAGAAATCGAGCTCTTCAAGATCGGGATGCTTTTCTAAAAACTTATCCATCTCAAGCTTCTCAAAATTCTTTAAATCTTCTCGGTTGCGCAGAAGCAAGTGCTGCTGTCTAAGTTCAAGCTTATTGCCATTGATTAGTTAATTCACGACCAGTATCAAATCGCCAAAATGATCGATCCAGCGACGATCAATAATCCGCCGAGAATAGTTTTTAACGTTGCCTGTTCTCCCAAAAATAAGATCGCGAGTATAATCACGAGGACCACACTCAATTTATCAACTGGAGCCACCTTCGACGCAGGTCCAAGTTGCAACGCCCGATAATAGCAAAGCCACGATGCTCCAGTGGCAATACCTGATAAAGCAAGAAATGCGAGAGACCTTGAATCTAAGGATTCCGGGGGCCGCCATTCCTTTCGAAACGAGATTATTGCAGCAGTTACTACAAGGATAACTATCGTTCTGAAGAAAGTCGCAAGGTTTGAATTCATCGAAGTAACGCCGATTTTTCCGAAGATAGCGGTTAGAGCGGCAAATATAGCTGAACCAAAAGCGAAAATTCGCCAGTCATTAAATTGCATGAGCTTCCCTCCTGATATTCAAGAAAGCGCTGATTGCAGCCAATATTGCGGCCCAAGAAATGCCAACGAGTATGCCCGCTATCACGTCACTCAAATAGTGAACTCCCAAATTAACGCGAGACAAGGCAATCAATAAAATCAAGACCAGTGAAAAACCGAAGGCAAGAGAGCCTTTAATTTTGAGTTTACTTGCCGGCAACAAAGTACTTACTGCCAAATGTTAGGGACCGGATTTGCGGTCGCGTCCTGCTTGCCTAGATTACCCAAATTCCAATTCAATTCAATCAAGCGCAATAAACTATAGAGGGTTAGGGACTCGCCGTAGACGCCAGGCTTCACCGTAGGCCCAACGATGCTGGTATAAATTTGATTTTTTCCGCCGCCGCCATTTTCATCGAAAGTTGAAATGAGAACCGTGTTATTCATGAAGTTAGGATCACTCACATAACGTGAAAACTTTTGACCATACCATTTGTCCGCATAGGCTACGTTTGTGTCGTGTCCACTGTTTTTATTGTTGGGAATGTAAAAAACGTAATTTGGCAAAGTTTCATTTGCAGCATCCCGATCAAATTGTGAGGCCTCAACGATATTCGCGCATCTGCTTGGGTTGCTGTTGATGTTGAGATAACTCATGAAGGGGTTGTGTTTTCGCGCATAGAGCCCACTCGAGGCACCTTTAAAACAATTTCCTGGAAAGCCTTCAGCATAAACTTTCCAAGTAAGATTTTTCGCCTCTAGCAGATCAGCAATACTATCAACGTTGAGATCAAACTTGCCGTCTCCGGACACACCATTGAGTGAACCGGATGTGAGAGCAATGTAGTTTCCCTGAGAAGGGTGAGTCAGCGCCGTTAGTTTGGATAGATGTGCGCCGCTGTCATTGAGCGCCTTGAAAAACGGCTGTCTCGCAGCATCTTCGTAATTTGTATTTTCGAATAAAACGAAGATCGCTCGGTCGAAATATTTGCCCGTCGAAGGTGCCGCATTTAAATTGGTGCCCCAAATTACAATCAATCCCAACGTTGCTAATAAATTCCGTTTAGTAGTCACTTGTTTCTCCTCCTTAAGTTGAACAAATAAATCAATGAACCTTCTTAGCCGCCCTCTGTGGGAAAAAGAGGATGCATGAGATAATGATAGCAAGCAGAACAGCAGAAGCGCTGTAGCGGCTGAGAGCCAGCCCACCTTTTTCGACCGGCTTATCTAAATAATCACCTACGACGGCCCCTAGCGGGCGAGTCAAGATGAAGGCAGCCCAGAATAGAATAGTCCTAGAAATATGAGTCCAAAAATAAAAGCCGAGGATCGCGAACAGCAAAACTCCGAAGATGATCGCACTTCCACTGTAGCCAAACTCCATTGAATCCGCAGTCCAATCGCCAAGAGCCGTTCCCAACGTCTGCGAAAACATGATTGTGACCCAGTAGAACACTTCGACCTTCGGAGTGCTGACAGAAGCGACTGAAATCGTTCCCATGGTTCGATGCCATACGAATAGTGATCCCAAGAGAAGAGCAAGAAGAAGCGCTGATCCACCCGTGTAACCAATGCCGAGAGAGCGAGTGGCAAAATCGGCTAATGTGGTCCCGACTGTGGTTGTTGCGATAATAGTCGTCCAATAAATGAACGGATGGAATTTTGGTGTTTTGATTTGAACATAAACTGCGAAGAAAAAGATGGTGGCAAAAATCGCCGTACCAATAAGATAGCCCAGATCCATCGACATCGAAACCGCATCTCCACCAGTTTCTCCGAGCGTGGTTGCGAGGATTTTAATTATCCAGAAGATCACAGTCAGTTCGGGAACTTTACTGAAACCGTCGATTATTAAGTCGCGGTTTGGTTTCAAGTTACTATTGTTTTTATTTTGATCCTTAAGAGGCGACAATCCAGTTATTTCATTCACTTGACCCCCACCCACATCGTTACTGAGTTGTATCGAGCAGGCAAGATCAAAGGCTAGTCGTGGTGGCAACCTCCGTATTCGCTCACAACTTTGCCTTGTTGCATCAATAAACCAATCCTTTTGGATCGCCAATGCAATTGTACTTTCCCGCAAGTTGGGGGCAAACCGGATTGATAGCAAAGGCAATTGACGAAAGGCTAAAAATAAAGCAAATCGCTGACATAAATTTTTTCATACAAAAGCTCCTGGCAAGCCTTCTTGTTCTTCTGATCGCGGGCCTTTGCGCTCAACTTCCTTAGTTTTTCAAAATAGCTGATGCGTTCTGCTGCAACATATCAATGTCCATTTATATGAATGACTATTCATATGTTTCCAAGAGATCCTTTTCTGCCTATGAAAAAGTCGAAAAAAGAACTCACTGAGATCTCTAAAGCCCTGAAGGTGCTGACCGACACCAATCGCCTGAGTATTATTCAGGAGCTTATGTACGGCAGCCAAACGGTGGGTCATATTCACGAATCTTTGCAAATGGAGCAATCCCTGGTGTCTCATCATTTGAGCGTCCTTAAAAAGTGGGGTTATGTCTTTGCTGAAAAAAAGGGCCGCGAAGTTTTTTACAAAAACTCGGGGTCAATAAAAAAGGGATTTTCTAAGCTTAACTTTAATTTTGGTTGTTGTTCAATTCGCTTGAAGGAGTAATGAAGATGCCGCTCATATTTTCAGCTTTACTAGTCTGTTTGTTAAGTACCCTAAGTATTAATGTTCAAGCAGGAAAATTAACTGTTACTGGTTCCAGCACATTAGCTCCACTTATGGCAGAAATTGCTAAACGCTATGAAGCGAATAACCCAGGAGCCAAGGTTGATGTCCAATCCGGTGGCTCTGGAAAAGGAATTACCGACACCCGTGATGGTTCTGCGCAAATCGGCATGGTTTCTCGGGATTTGAAAGCTGATGAACGCGATCTCAAAGGATTCTTGATTGCCAAAGATGGGGTCTCGATGATTGTCCACTCTGGCAATCCAGTGAATGAACTTTCTAAAGCGCAAATTATTAAGATCTACAAAGGTGAAATAAAAAATTGGCAGGACGTGGGCGGCAAAAATGCGCCAATCACCGTCGTCAGCAAAGCGGAAGGGCGCTCGACCTTAGAGGTCTTTATGCATTACACTGGGATGAAGAGCTCCGAGATTAAAGCCCAAACAATTATTGGTGAAAATGAACAGGGAATTAAGCTAGTTTCTGGAAATGCAAATGCCATTGCCTATGTTTCAATTGGCGCATCAGAGTTCGCTGTCAACAATGGTGTCAAAATCAAACTCTTAAGCCAAGATGGGATCCAACCGTCAACCGAGGCCGTGCGAACCGGGAAGTTTCCAATTACCCGCAGCCTGATATTGATTACAAAAACCGAACCGGCAGGCGAAGCCAAGAAACTGATTGAATTTGCGTCATCAAAGAAAGTCAAAGACCTCATTGAACGTCAAAATTTTGTACCGCCAACTGTTAAATAAGTTATTTGATAGAACACTGTTCATTGCGGCCACCCTGGTTGCACTGGCTGTTTTATTTATCTTTGCTTTTGTTTTTAAAGAGGGTTTCCCCTTCATTCATCAGATCGGCATCATTCAGGCTTTAAAAGCTGAGTCATGGCATCCCAGCGAGGGGCTCTTCAATTATTTGCCGATGGTCTTTGGCTCTATTCTTTGTACTGCAGTGGCCATGCTGATTGCGACTCCTCTTGCTTATGCTATCGCTATCGCCCAAGTTTTTTTATTTCCACAGAAGATATCTAATTTCTCGAGGATCTTGACTGATACTTTTGCTGGAATTCCCTCCGTTATCTTTGGCTTGTGGGGATTGACAGTGCTTGTTCCAAAATTGGCAGAAAAATTCCCGCCCGGTACCAGTCTGTTGACCGCGGGGATAGTTCTTTCATTGATGATTATCCCGACCATTGCTTCAAGTTTCACGATTGCTCTTGAAGAACGTGCGCGGCAGCTCAGACCCTCTGCCATAGCCTTAGGTATTTCGCAATCTCGCCTAGCCCTGCAGATCGTCACTCCGGCCGCCCTTGGCGCCCTTGGCTCGGGGATCTCACTCGGTATTGGCAGGGCGGCGGGCGAAACCATGGCCGTGCTGATGGTTTGTGGAAATATTGCGCAACTTCCAACTTCGATTTTTGACCCGATCCGGACCCTAAATACAAATTTGGCCATAGAGATGGCCTATGCAACCGGAGTTCACCGCGCAAGTTTATTTTTTAGTGGCTTTATTTTGTTGGTGTTGGTTTTGATTATTGTTCTATTTGCTCAAGGGCTTAAGAAAAAATGGAACGCAAATTAAGGCTGGTAGTTACTATTCTATTCTCTGTCTTTGTCATTGTTGCGGGTCTGCTTATCTATGATATTTGCCGCAATGGAATTCCTTTCGTCACTTCAAAGTTTTTGCTTTCGGAAGTGATTGACTCGGGCCGCTCGGGTGGGATTGCGCCAATTATGGTCAGTACTTTTTGGCTATTGACGCTGACTTGCTCTTTGCTTCTTGGCATCGGGATTCCAGCAGGCCTTTACTTGGCGGACATTCGAATCCGCAATAGAGCTAGAGTAAAAGCAATGCGGATTTCTTTGGAGCTTCTGGCGGGGACACCCTCAATTGTATTTGGTCTTTTTGGCAATTTGCTATTTACCAAGTGGATGGGCTTGGGGTTTTCAATTCTTTCAGGGGCTCTGACGTTAACTGTTATGTGCCTGCCTTTTTTTATTCGGACTTTCGAAGAGGGACTGAGTGCCCTGCCAAAGGAATTGTGGGTGAGTGCTCAAGCTCTTTCCATTTCCTATTTTCAATTCACAAAGGCAATCTTGGTTCGAACTTCTCTGCCAGTTCTGATCTCTGCACTTATTTTGGCCATTGGCCGTGCCTTAGCCGAGACCGCAGCGCTAGTTTACACCAGTGGCTATGTTTCCCGCATGCCATCTTCAATAGGTGATTCTGGGCGTGCGCTATCGGTTCATATTTTTGACCTGTCGATGAATATCTCTGGCGGTGATCATAACGCCTATGCCTCGGCAACGATTTTACTTTTGGCAATTTTTTCGATCAATATTTTTGCCCGAACTTTTTTAAGATGGTGGCAAGGGAGATTTCAGGTATGAGCAGTCCAGTTTTTACGATCAGGAATCTGGCAATTTCCTACGCTAACAAGGTGGCACTGAAGCCTAGCTCGCTCAACATATCTGAGTATGCTATCACAGCCTGTGTCGGCCCTTCTGGAAGCGGCAAAACTAGCTTTTTACTAAGTCTCAATCGCCTGTTAGAATTGGAACCAAAAGTGAAGGTCACTGGCGACATTCTTTTCAATGGTTCAAGTATCTTTGCCGCGGGAGTTGACTTTCGAATGCTGCGAAGAAGAATTGGCACTATATTTCAAAAGCCATTCCCGTTTCCAGTTTCAATCTTTAATAATATTGCCATTGGTCTCAAGGAATTGGGCATCACTAATAAAACGGAATTACGTGACCGCATTGAAAAGGCTTTGCGTGATTGCACACTGTGGGACGAAGTCAGCGGCCACTTGGATGACAACGGACTTTCCTTGTCCGGTGGCCAACAGCAGCGCCTGTGCCTAGCTAGAGCACTTGCCCTTGAGCCAACTGTCCTATTGATGGATGAGCCCTGTAGCTCTCTGGATCCGCGCTCGACCGCGAAAATTGAAGACTTGCTGCTTCAACTCAAAAGTAGAATGAGCATTATTTTGGTGACTCATAATCTTGCCCAAGCCAAGCGGGTCTCTGATCAACTTGTGGTCTTTTGGAACGAAGGCCACGGTGGGGAGCTGATTGAGTCCGGTTCCAGCGAAAGACTTTGGCAACAACCAAACTGCAAAATCACCAAAGACTATCTTTTAGGATTTTGTGGTTAATGAATCCATTGCAGCGCTAGCTTTCCACGTAAAGGCCATCTGGAGCCTTAGAATTTTGTTGCCTCCAAGCTAGGGTCGGGGATAGAATTATCGAGGGTCCATCGGCAATCCACTTCGGAAGAGCTCTTGCTTACAGAAGACCGGTTGTTTACAGAATAATAGTCACTTACTCAGAAAGAAATCAGTATAAAACAGTTAGAGAAAACAGCCATCCGCGCTGTTGAAGAAAAGTCGTTGGTTCATTCAGAACCATATTCAAAGCAATTGGAAAAAGAACTTAAGCGAATCATGAAGGAATCGAATTATTCGAATGTTTCAACTATCTATATGAAATTTTACAAGCAGTCCCGGCAGCCTGATCGGATCGAGGATCTATTCTTGAAATCGGATGTTTGAAATAGGTTGAGGTAAGACATTTTGTTGACCGCTATTCAATCCACGGGACCAGTAGTGCCAGATTCGAAAGGGTTGAACAAAAACATCTTTCTCATGTGCGATCAGGAACCTATCGCCTCAATTGCTCGACGTTCTCAACCGAAGCCTACGCTGCACTCGACTTTGAAATTTCAAGGCTGAAAGAAAACACAGTTCCAATTCTTGAATTAGGCCGGGCCTGCATTCACAAGGATTTTCGCAAAGGCTCTGGCAAGGAATTGCTGAATATATGAATTTATGCGGCGCAAATATACTGTTCGGCAGCCTTTGTCTATCACCATCTAACGACTCAAAATCTTGTTAGTCACGAACACGGTTGCCGACCAACAAAGAACTTTTGTTTGCCCAACTTTGATCCTTGGCATGCATACTTTCGTCTTGAATTGAGCGACGAGAAGACCTCGCGCAGGGTCTTGCAGAAAGGCTTAAAGTCATACGATAATCAAAAGTATGTTAAGCGACTTGCAAAAACTAGCCCGATTGATTGAAAAAGAAGGTTATCTTAAAGAAACCATTCGTTGGAAAAATATCGCAGAAGTAAGGCATCGTGATCAAAGTCATCCGATTATGGCATTTATCTTGGGATCACGCAATCCAGCCCATCCGGTTCTTTTTCTCACTGGTGGCGTTCATGGTTTGGAAAGAATTGGGGCCCAGCTCGCATGGAGCCTTTTAAAAACCACGGTTGACCGGTTGATTTGGGATAGATCTTTGCGGGAGCTTTTTGAAAATATCCGTCTTGTGGTCGTTCCGATGGTCAACCCCGTTGGGTATTACAACTTCACAAGATCAAATGGCCAAGGTGTAGATTTGATGCGAAACTCGCCAGTCCAAGCTATCGACAAAACACCTTTTTTGGTTGGCGGCCATCGATTTTCAAATAAATTACCTTGGTATCAGGGGCAGCAGGGTATTCTTGAAAAAGAAACCAGCGCGCTGATTGAACTTTTCCGGGAACAAACTCAAGAAAGCCGATGCGTGATTTCTCTCGATTTTCACTCTGGGTTTGGCATGCGTGACCGCCTTTGGTTTCCGTTTTCCTACACCAAGAGCCCGTTTGGCGATCTTCCGCAGATGCATGCTTTGGCTCATTTGCTGGAACAAACTCATCCCTACCACATTTATCAGATTGAGCCTCAATCCAAAGCTTATCTTCTTAACGGAGATATTTGGGATCATCTCTTTTTGCAGTTTAAAGCCGAAAACAAGACCGCAACTTTTCTGCCTCTGACTTTGGAAATGGGCTCATGGGTTTGGGTACGAAAAAATCCACTGCAACTTTTTTCGCGACATGGCATCTTCAATCCTATGAAAGAACATCGGGTTAAACGCACCTATCGACGGCATCATTTGTTGTTTGATTTTTTGCTTAAAGCCGTAAACTCGCACGAAGTTTGGTCCGATTTAGTTCCAAGCAGCCGGGACAAACACGAACAGCTTGCAATTGATCGCTGGTATTGATCGCTGGTATTGATCGCTGGTATTGATCGCTGGTATTGATCGCTGGTATTGATCGCTGGTATTGATCGAGGATTGAAACCGTCGTCAGCATTCTGATCCACGTCAATTGTTTGTTCTTTGCCGTGATGTCAGTCTTGCTGATGTATCGCATAGACGACACTACGTTTTTTCGTGCCTACTTCAAAAATCAAGCTGTGCCGTTGACAAATTATGGGTTGGTAGAAAAGAGTCAAGGTATGGAGATCTACCAACAAGAACTGCAGCATAGGGTTTATGCGGGTTCACCAAAGCTATTGGAGCAGCCAGAGTCCCGAAAGGCGATTACTGAAATCGCGAAAAATTTGGGCGGGGAGTTTCAGATCCGAGGCCGTCATTGGGGAAATGACGACTGGGTTATTATCTGTGAGAAAAGTAGCCAAATGTTTTTGCAGATTCTAGGGGAAAGAACTGAGTCCGCGGCGATTCGAGAAGCGTGGGCCGAAGTCATGGTTTCTTTCTGGAGAGAGGCCCAATGGGGATTAGTCGCAAAAAGCAAACGGCAAGAGCCGCCGCCCTTAACCGAGGGCAAAAAGCAGAGCAAAGAGTTGTGGGCCTATGTATTGGCGTTTCTGCAGGCTGCAATTGTGATGAAGTTTGTTATCTACTATTTTGGACTCAGGCATGCCGAGGATTCAGATCCGATTTATACGATTGGCCTTTACGTGGGTATGGGAGTCTCAGTAGTTAGTTTGCTGGCCTTTGCTTGGCGGCATCATCAAAAGTAGAATATTGATGCCGCCTGATCGCTATTGCTATCCTACAGCCCCGTAGAAAACACGACGGAGCAAGAGTTTGCACTTCGAACCAGACCATGCGTCTTGCCAATTGTTCTTAAGTAATCGCTCCAGCCGGATTTTCCACCGAAGGAATAATCTTTGGAAAAGTAGTCACCACTTCGGCTGAATGGACCGTCTGCAAATAACTGTTGGAGCGGAACAGCAGTAACTCGAGACAGCTCTTTTTCGAATTCGATAAAAAAGGCTGTACCGTAGGCATTATACTGTTTTTCGGAAATCCAAGAAGGCTTTGAATTGCCGTGCAAGACGCCTTGGGCAATCATGATTCTTCCCTTTAGCATGTTGCCTCGTTCCCAAATTTTTAAAAGCTTGGTCTGGCCTAAGGCTTCGATCACTTCCTGGGCGGCATAAGAATCACCTAAGTCGCGGAAAACAATTTTCCCCGTGGGTTTAAAGTTATTGTCCAGCTCGACCAAAAAATTTTGTGAGTGAGGAGAATCATAAGCCAGGCCGGTCATAGCAAACAGTTCGGCAATTCCTCGGCCCAGGGGTTTAATATAATGCTCTTTCCAAAATTCAGCTGGGTCATCGGAACCATTTAGCTTTGCAAGATGCTTTCCTTCTTCTTCATGCAAAACTGAAAACCCTGGGATATAGTGTTTTCCCTTACTTGGTAACTCACCAAGCATTCTAATGATCATGCCTTGATCAAGAGCTTTGATCCCGAACACCGCGGGCTCATCAAGATAGATAAAGTTGTCAGGGGTCCGCTTTTCAACCATTTCCGCAACCACATCGGCCGCAAGTTTGGTTTGCTGAGCGTCGTCCCAAGATTGTTTTTTATCTTTCCAAAAGCCCCCCGTTTGGTTGGTGGACACTTTCATTGACATTTCGGCGCCAGTTTCCGGGTCCCTTACGATATAGGACCTAGAGGCAGTCATGTGAGCTTCAAAGTGAGTCTTTGGCTCAGCGTCGACTTTATTTGTTTTTAGCCACTGTGCAACTTCAAGATGCCATTTTGTGTCCTCGGGATTGATAATCCAGCGGATGTATTTTTCGCCATTTTTTTCAAAAGTAAGGGCCTTTTTAATTATTTCCGGGGTTCGGTTGCTGATTTCCTTTTCAATAAGTCGCAACGGGATTTCATAGTGCCGAAGTTTGATCGTCTCATTGGAGCGCACAGACACCGCATTTGATTGGGTTTCGTAGTCGACCAGTTCTTCAACATTTTGGCCGAGTTGAGCCTTGGCCGCAATACAGACCAGTCCGGTTGCAATTAATAATATAAGCTTCGATATAGACTTCGACAATTGAGTCACGGGTGTCTCCTTTATGAATCGGCTGGAGAATAACATTGTTGGATCTTTAAAAAAACTGTCAGTATTTTAGACAGTATAGTTTTCTCGGTCGAAGGATTTTCCCTAATGAAATCAAATCTGCGAAGGGCCTCTATGGGACAATTGGAGCCTCAATTGAATGCTAACAATAGTTGGTAAATTCGCCGTTCGTCGAATGGTGGATGGTGAATGGTGGATAACGTCCACTATGGCGGAGCGCGATCTGATTGCAAGGGGCGGCCGAGCTTTACGCAAAAGTCCCACTTTGAGACCCTCTTTCCCCCTTTAAATTCATTGCTACTAGCCGATAGGAAGTAAGCCTTTTACCCTTAAGCCCTGGAAAGCAGCTTTATGTTTAAGTCGGATATAAAAATTTTGGTTGTCGATGACATGAAGACCATGCGTAGGGAAGTCATCAAAACCTGTAAAGAGCTGGGCTTTCAAAATTTTCTTGAGGCCAGTGACGGGATCGAAGCCTACAAGCTTTTGTTGCAGGAACCCTTTGATCTTATTGTCTCAGATTGGAGTATGCCGAATTCGACGGGTTACGATTTGCTGAAAAAAGTGCGCGCTGACGACCGATTCAAAGGGATTGCCTTTATCATGGTGACGGCCGAGGGCGAGCCCTTTTATGTCAAAGATGCGATTCAGGCCGGAGTTGATGACTTTATCTTAAAACCCTTCAGCCTTGAAATCCTTAGGCAAAAATTTGATCAAGTCGCACGCAAGCGGGGAGTTTCAGTTGCTTGATTTTGATGTGCGGCTTTGCGCTCGGGATGAAGCTCAAAATGGTAGGCGCAGTTCTTTGAGCAAGTATCCTTTTTGAATTCAAGTTTTACACAGTCATCGCATATTTTCGTTTGAAAATCGCAACGTTTACAATGGATATCAAGTTCAGAGGGCTGCCCACAATGTGGACACAGGCCATACTGCTCAGAGGGTTTTAACTGTTGGTCAAGAGCGACCCGGTGATCAAAAACAAAACACTCACCTGCGAATTGATCGTTTGGAAATTCCTCGAGGTATTTAAGAATTCCACCTTTAAGTTGGAAGACTTTATCATAACCACGTCGTTGCAACTCGAGAATTCCTTTGTGGCAGCGAATTCCCCCAGTGCAGAAGACCAGCATTTTTTTGTCTTTCGGTAGGTTCATTGAATCGACCTGGTCGAAAAAATCCGTAAACTGGTCAATTTTTGGATTGATTGCTCCTTTAAAGCTACCGATCTTATGCTCGTACCAATTTCTAGTATCGACCATCACAAAGTCTTGTTCTTCCTTCAGAACATGATTCCATTGCTCGGGACTGAGGTGGTTATTATCTTCATTACTTGCCTGCAGTTCTGGATGACCAATGGTGCAGATCTCGTCGCGAACTTTTACCTGAAACTTGCGAAAAGGGGCCCTTTCGCTTCCGGAGTTTTTGAAGTCGAAAGCAGCAACTTCAAAATACGTCTGCAGCCAACTTTTCCAGTCAGCCAGGGCCTCTGAACTGGGCGCGGCACAGGTTGAGTTTATTCCCTCATGTCCAAGAATCACCAGACCCTTTAGGTCAAGCTCGCTTGCTTTGTGTTTCAAAGCTGCCTTGATTGTCTCGAGATTCTCGAGTGGCATAAATTTATAAAATGCAGTAACATAATACTTCATTGCTTCATTCAAAGATTCAGTCGTCATATTGACCCTCCCGACTCCAAATCAGGTGCCCAAAAGCCAATCACCTATCCCTAGTTTTTAAGCGGGGCAAGGTCTATTTCTAAATTGCAAAGAAAGCCTTCAATTTCAGCAGGCAGAAGCGCTCTGGCCGCCCTAGCAACAAATAAATTCAGCGGAGGGCCTTTTCGAGTGCCTTTGGGGGTGACCTTTTTAGTGACAGGCTTGGCCATCTTTCGTAAATGATAGCTTCATTAAATGCCTTTCTGGGTACAAACCCGGAGGAGACCCCATGTTGCTCAGCGGACCGGCCGCAAAAGAAATTCAAAGACGTCGCACTTTTGCGATTATTTCCCATCCCGATGCGGGAAAAACCACTTTGACCGAAAAGCTGCTGTATCATGGCGGGGTTATCCACGAAACCGGTGAGGTCAAAGGCAAGGCTGGTACGAAGGGTGCCACTTCGGATTGGATGGAGCTAGAAAGACAAAAAGGAATTTCAATTACCTCATCGGTCATGACTTTTGACTATGAATCGTTGCGAATTAACCTACTGGATACGCCTGGGCACAAAGACTTTTCGGAGGACACCTACCGCGTATTGATGGCCGTGGAAAGCGCTTGTATGCTGATCGACGTGGCTAAAGGGGTCGAAGAACGGACTAAAAAACTGTATGACGTCTGCCGCTTGCGAAATATTCCAATCTTTACCTTTGTAAACAAGTTGGATCGTGAAGGAAAAGCGCCGCTGGACTTGATTGATGAAATTGAAACCACCCTTAAAATGTCCTGTTATCCCGTGACCTGGCCGATTGGCATCGGTCAGCGCTTTCGTGGGATCTATAATCGTCTGACAAAAAAAGTGATGCTTTATGAGCAGCGCCGAGAAAGTGACGAAGTCGCTATTTTTGATTTTGCGGATACAGAATCTTGGAAAAAATTTGTTCCTGACGAGGTCTTTGCTCAGGTTATGGAAGAGCTTGAGTTGATTGAAGGGGTGTTGCCACCATTTGACGTCGAGCAATTTTTAAGTGGCAAGATAAGCCCAGTCACTTTTGGCTCTGCAAAGCAGAACTTTGCCGTCGATACTTTTCTTGATTTCTTCTGTCGATTTGCCCCAGGTCCCCAACCACGCAACACCAAGAATAAAATGCCAGTTGATCCTTTGGATTCAAACTTTTCTGGTTTTGTTTTTAAGATCCAGGCAAATATGGACCGTCGGCACCGGGACCGGGTTGCGTTTATCCGAATTTGCTCTGGTAAGTTCGAGCGGGGAATGAAGATCAATCACAGCCGTCACAAGAAAGAAATTCGCCTGGCTTATTCAAATCAGTTCGTTGCAGCCGAAAGAGAAACCGTTGACGAGGCCTATGCCGGCGACATCATCGGAGTCAACGATACCGGAAATTTTGCGATCGGTGATTCCGTGGCGGCCCAAGGCCAGATTGTCTATGAAGACATTCCAAAGTTTGCGCCTGAAATGTTTGCGCGAATGGTCGTTCCGGACGCCATGAAAAGAAAAAAGATGCAAGATGCCCTGACCCACCTTGCAGAGGAAGGGGCCATTCAACTTTTCATTGACCCCTATATTGGCACCCAGGATCCGATCATTGGTGTTGTTGGTGAACTGCAGTTTGAAGTTCTGATTCATCGCATGAATGATGAATACAACTTAGAAGTTAAGCTCAATCGTTTGCCTTTTAGCGTGGCTCGTTGGCCACGGACGAGTGAAGGCAACGCCATCGCAGAGCTTAAAGGTAACTTTACAATCTATCGCGATTCAATCGATCAGCCAGTTATTTTGCTAAATCAAGAGTGGGATCTTAATTGGGCAAAAAAAGAAAATCCCGCTGTTGATTTCGCGACCTCGATTTCTAGGGCCAGGTAGGGAGCACCGATGTTTGATAGTCTTTCGGAAAAAATTTTAGGCAGCATCAAAAAAATTCGCGGTCAAAGCAAGATCTCGGCAAGCAACATCGAAGAGGCTCTTCGGGAAATTCGCATGAGCCTGCTTGAGGCCGATGTGAACTTTAAGGTAGTTAAAGTTTTTATTGAACGAGTTAAAGCAAAGGCCCTTGGCCAGGCCGTTATTGCCGGTGTAAATCCTGCCCAACAATTTGTTAAAATTGTAAATGACGAACTTGTAGCCATTCTTGGTGGCGGGACCGCAGAAGTTAACTTTCGTGAAAAGCCAGCAGTCCTTTTTATGGTTGGGTTGCAGGGTGCTGGGAAAACGACCTCGTCAGCAAAGTTAGCGCTTTTTGCCCGGCAAAAGTTTGGTAAAAAGCCAGGCCTGGTGCCCGCGGATGTTTATAGGCCAGCAGCGATTGAGCAGTTACAGACCCTTGGTAAGCAAAATAATATTCCGGTATTCCCATCCCAAGCGGGTCAGAAACCTGAAGAAATTCTTTTTCAGGCCAAAAAGTGGGCCATTGATAACATGATTGAAGTTCTTATCGTCGACACCGCTGGCCGGTTGCAAATTGATGACGAACTAATGAACGAGCTTTCCCGCCTTAAAGAAGTCTGGGCCCCACAAGAAATCTTGCTGGTTGCTGATGCCATGCTGGGGCAGCAATCAGTTAATGTGGCCGAAGGCTTTCATCAAAAATTGGGTTTGACCGGATTGATTCTAACAAAGGTTGATGGCGATGCTCGGGGCGGAGCGGCCCTTTCGATTCGTGAAGTGACAGGAATTCCAATTAAATTTCTAGGCGTCGGAGAAAAAGTCGGAAATTTGGAAGTTTTTCATCCCGATCGTCTGGCCTCGCGAATTTTAGACATGGGTGATGTCTTAACCCTGGTCGAACGAGCGCAGGAAGTGATGGATGAAAAGACCGTCATGGACTCAGCCAAGAAAATGATGAAGAACAAGTTTACTTTGGAGGACTTCCTCGGTCAGCTGCAAATGCTAAAAAAGATGGGCGGTATGGAATCCATGCTGAAATTTTTGCCCGGAGCAGGGGAGCTGACGAAAAAAATGAAGGGCATGGCTCCGCCAGATGATGAAATTAAAAAAATTGAGGCCATTATCCATTCTATGACTTTTCAAGAGCGAAAAGACCCTAAGGTCTTAAATGCATCGCGACGTGAACGAATTGCCAAAGGAAGCGGCACCCAAGTTTCTGATATCAATAAGTTTGTTAAGCAATTCGAACAATCGCAAAAAATGATGAGCGGAATGATGAAAATGGGAATGGGCCGCGGGGGCCCAGGCAAAAAAAATGGCATGGGATTTCCGTTCTGAGGGGCATTTGGGCCGCAGGCAGACGCCTTATTGGCTTGTTCGCGGGTTTGCTACTGGCTTGTTCGAGTGCCTGCTCCGGTGGCTTAGGGTTGTTTTGAGGTTGCCGGTGTTCTTTGTTGTTCCTATTTTAGTAAGTTCTTAGGGCTTGCATTTAAGTTTGAAAGCTTGTATCCAATTGGGCTCGGTATTTCGAAAGGATGAGGAAATCATGGCAGTTGTCATTCGGTTAGCTAGAATTGGTACCAAACATGCACCTAAGTATCGCATCACAGTTTCGGACTCTCGTCGGTATGCTACTAGCAAATACCTAGAAATTCTTGGTTATTATATTCCATCAACTTCTGGTGATAAAAAAGTAGTGCTAGATCTTGTGAAGACTCAAGACTGGATCAAAAAAGGCGCACAGCCTTCCGATCGAGTTAAGCATGTCATCAAGCTTGCTCAAGCCGCAAAATAATTTACTTTGTTAACGAACTCTTAGGTTGGCAGCAACAAAAAGCTGCCGGATAATAGAGTGCGGGTTGCTCTTGTTGTGGAGGTTCTGTTGGATCATTCGAATTTAAAAGACCTAGTTGAATTTATGGCGAAATCTTTGGTTGATGAGCCCGATAGCGTTGAAGTCAATGAAGTCATTGGCGAACAAACCACTGTTGTTGAACTCAAGGTTGCAAAGTCGGATTTGGGCAAAGTCATTGGTAAACAGGGACGGACAGCTCGGTCAATGCGAACAATCCTTAATGCGGCTTCGACAAAGCTAAATAAAAGAACTGTTTTGGAAATCGTAGAATAGATACAAATTTAAGAAGTAATTATAAAAAGGGGTTGTGAATTCACAACCCCTTTTTTATGGTGCACAAATCAGAATTCGAATGACCGAGGCTTCGCGTGAATTGGACTCAAGTCGGAAAAGTTAAAGATGCCCATAACCTGAAGGGTGAAGTTTACCTGCTAGTTTTCTCGGGGGACATTTCCTGGGCTCAGGAATTAAAACAAGCTCAGCTTGGGGCGGAAACTTTTGACGTAGAAAAAATCAGACCACACAAAGAAGGCCTGATCGTAAAGTTTAAGCGGGTTGAAAATCGCAATCAGGCCGAAGCCCTAAAGGGTCGGATGTTTTCAATTTCGGATGAGCTATTGATCAGTGGCGATGGCGAAACAATTTTTTTAGCCGAGATCAAAAATTTTGAATTCTACGATAAGAATTTGGGTTTGATCGGGATTATTACGGACTTTTCTGATAATCGAGCCCAAGATCTTTTGATTGTTGAGGGCGCAAAAGGCCGATTTGAAATTCCCTTTGTGGAGGCTTTTATTTTGGATATTGATTACAAGCTTCGCAGGGTGAATAGCCTACTTCCAGAGGGACTGTTATCAATTAACCAACAGGATCCAATTTGAAATCTCCCAAGTTTACCGTCATCAGCCTGTTTCCAGAGATGATTCAGCAAATGGTTGCCCAAGGGGTTGTCGGGCAGGGATTGAAGCATAATATTTTTGAATTGGAAGTCATCAATCCGCGGGATTTTACAACCGATGTTCATAAAACCGTTGATGATCGACCTTACGGCGGTGGTGACGGAATGGTGCTGCTGTGCGAGCCCCTCGAGTTGGCATTGAAGCAAGTTGTCGGCGAGGACTCACGGGTCATTTATCTTTCACCCCAAGGGCAACTGCTTGACGATGATAAAGTGAAGGAGCTTGCCGAGTCTCCGCATATCGTGATGATTTGCGGCCGCTATGGTGGTATCGACCAACGTATTATTAATCTTTATGTCGATGAAGAGGTTTCAATTGGGAATTATGTTTTGTCTGGTGGCGAGCTTGCTGCCGGGGTGGTCATTGACTCGGTTGCTCGGTTTTTTCCCGGGGTTCTGGGGCATCAGGACTCGGCCCACTCGGACAGCTTTACCAATGGATTTTTGGAAGCACCGAACTTCACTCGGCCGCAAAATTACAAGGGTCAAGGGATCCCGACGGCCCTTCTTTCGGGCAATCATAAGTTGATCGAAGAATGGCGAGAAAAAGTCGGCCAGCTAGTTACCTTAAGCAAGCGACCGGAGCTCATGTTAAATGTTGATCTTACCGTGGAAAGCATTCGCGACCTGTATCTTTTTTGGCAGGGGCTTTCTGCACAGGAACGAGATCTGTTGGGCTTAAGCGGGCTTTCTGCGGAAGAGTTTTCACTGTTGCTGGCGGCGGAGGAAGAGTTGTGAGTGAACAGTTTCCGCGCCTTGCGTTGGGCTTGATTCATCATCCGATTATCGACCGAGAAAAGCATATCGTGGCAACGAATATTACGAATTTCGATATCCATGACATCGCCAGGGCCTCGACCGTTTTTGGGGTTGAAAAATATTTTATTATTCATCCTATGAAAGAGCAGTTGAGCTTTGTCGAACGTGTTTTAGACCACTGGCGGGTCGGGCAGGGTTCCAAATTTAATCCCTCAAGGCGCACCGCTCTGGCCAATGTGACCACGGTGGCCTCGGTCGCAGAGGCCAAGCAAGCCTGGGGCGTAGAATGCTTTACCGTTGCAACCCATGCCCGGCCGGTGGCTGGAACCCATTTTTGGACCTGTGCAGAGCTTAAAAAGGAAATCCGAAAGCCCGGGAAGGCCTGTCTTTTGCTATTTGGGACTGGCTTCGGCATGACTGAAGAGTTTATGCAGAATTGCGATGGGGTCTTAGAGTCAATAAAAGGAGCACCACCCAAGGATTTTAGGCATTTATCAGTTCGTTCGGCCGTCAGTATCTATCTTGACCGCATAATGGGACCATGGTAACCGTAACGTTCTTTCAGAGGTAAAACATATGGCTAGAATCAAAAAAGTTAAGAAGACAGACTCTCCGGCTGGGGCAAAAAAAGATACAAACCTCGTTCGTCGTGTAACTACGCGAAAAACGAATAAGGGCATTGTCCAATTCGGTACCGGCGATACAGTTAATGTATCTGTTAAGGTAAAAGAGGGCGAAAAAGAACGTGTTCAGATCTTCAAAGGACTTGTTACAAAAGTTCAAGGATCCGGAAGCTCTCGCTCGTTCACCGTGCGAAAAATTTCTGCTGGAGTTGGAGTCGAAAGAACCTTTCCATTTGCCAGCCCAGTGGTTGAAAAAGTCGAACTCATTGCCCATGGTAATGTGCGAAGAGCTCGCTTGTTCTATCTTCGTGAATTAGAAGGTAAAGCCGCCAAGATTACTTCAGAACTTGCTGCGCCTGTTGCTGCGTCTTCTACGACAGAAGATTAGTTCATAATTGAACATTTCATTTTAAAAAACCTCTCGTAACCCGAGAGGTTTTTTAATTTTTCATCTGATCGTGATCGTGAAGGCTCAGTTGCAAATCGTAGGGTAGTTAGGCTCTTCCGAACAGCGTTTGTTTGGTAGAGTGTTCGTGCCTCAATTTGCAGGAAGAAGCCCCTTGGTTGTTGCAGCTTGATGTAACATGGAAAAAATTGGTTATAATATTGAGCGGGGTCTGTTTTGCGAGGAACGGGTTGTCGAGTATTTTTTGGCGCTGGGCTTTTTGCTGGTTGGGCGGCGGGTTCGCACTCCCTTTGCTGAGATTGATATTTTATTTCGCGATTTGAAGGGCCGTCTTGTTTTGGTAGAGGTCAAGAGTGTGCTGTCCTTTGATTATCTTCCAGCTCGAATGGGACCACGACAAAAACGCAGGCTGCTGAGAGCACTTGAATATTTTTTGGCTCGAGGCGAACTTGCTCGTCTGGAATTCGCTGTTGTGAGTCAAGAGGGAGCAGTTCTTTGTGTTCCTGATGTTTTTTCGAGTTAAAAATTGCTTCCCATAAAGTCTGAACTCATTATTGAATATGAGGGGGGTAATTGGGCATGAAATCAGTTCGCACATTAGGGCCGATCATATTGTGTTTTCTTTTTATTACGCTGAGCTCACCTTTGCTGAACGCGGCGGATTCGATGAATACGTTTTTGACCAGCTGTGCTTACGGAACTGCAGGCGGTGCTGTTTTGGGTTTGGCTAGTCTTGCCTTTTCCGAAGATCCTGGTGGAAAAGTAAGCTCAGTCGCAAAAGGTGCGTCACTTGGTTTATATTTTGGCATTGCAATTGGATTCTATCTTATGAATACCGCGCCAGGGCCTACAGAAGTTCTTCAGGAAAAAGAGCCCGGATATTTGCTGGCTCCGATTTTCAATAATTACAATTTAGATGGTGCGCAGGTGATGATTAACCTCGTCCGCTATTGATTGGCGTTTGGCAAAAAGACGAGCCAACTTACAGACGTTCGTAAACTGAGGTCAGACGTTCTTTTAGAGTTTTAGATGTGAAAGGTTTGACGATGTAATGATTGACGCCTTCAAGAATCGCCCTTGCCACCTGCTCGCGATCATTTTCACTAGTAATCATTATAAAAGGTATTTTTTCAAAATCTTTATGCGCGCGAACGTACTCTAAAATTTCAATTCCAGTTTTAATCGGCATATTCCAGTCGCAGATGAGAAGCTCGATGGATTTGCCCCATTGACGGCCTTCATTGAGAAGATCAATGACTTGTTTGCCATCATTTGCCGTAGTAACATTCTCAAATCCTAAAAGTTTGAGATGCATTTTGATGAGGTCGCAAATCGCCATCATGTCATCAGCAACAAGAATTCGTGTCTCTAGCGGGAACATGGCAAGAGGCTCCTTTCTTTAATTATCTGCACATCAATCCGCTTGGTCAAAACCTTTAAGTATCAATATTTTTTCAGTCAATCTTGAGGGGTACTTCGGACGGGCTCTTAGAAGCCAAATTTTTGCAGCAAGGACTCCGGTAGGGTTTTTCTTGGCTGGCCATCCCAGCTGAACTCGAAATCGAGTTTACTCTTTTGATCACCGCCGGTAACTTGGTACTGCGTTAGATTGATATACCAACATTCGCCGGGCAGCATAATTTGCGCACCATAGCCCCATGATTTTACGTACTTACCAGTGGCTGGATTTAAGTCGTAGATCATTTTGCCCACAAGGTCTAGCCAGTGGATATTCTTTTTTAAAGTCACTGACAAATCCTCCGTTCGGGTCGAGTAGTCCGCATCGCTTTTTCCGGGTGAAATGCTGTAAGAAAGTAGATGCCCAAGCTCGACAAAGTCTTTTTTCAGGTGATCATAGAGCCTGACCCGAGTTGAGGTGTTTGTGACTTGTTGGTAAGGGTAATAATTGGCATTTTGGTAAACTTGAAAACGGTCAAGAGAAACACTTATCTCGGATGAGAGATCTGACCAGGGCTGATTATTAGCACTTTTTTCAGCGGCATGGGCATCGTAAGACTGAGCTACTTTCCAGGTTAAAAACTGGCGGTAGCTGGCCAGGCTATCTTCCCAGGTTTTTTTAGTGAGCTTGTTCATGACGGCAAAGGTAACTACTTTTCGATCATAAACGCGGTCTTTGAAATCAAACTGTAAGCCAAAGGGTGAATTTAAATCGGAATCGCTGACAGTCTGCTGACTAAAAAAAGGTCCTTCTGAATCTTGAAACGAACCAAAAAATGCATGCGAAGGATGATGAAGCCAAGGGATCGTGGTAAGAGAAACTTGTGGCTGAACCTCATGTTTAATGTTCTCGGATTTGGCGACACTGGTGTCTCCAAAAATTCGAGAAAACGTCGTGCGCGCAGAAATTTCAGCGCGTAGATAGCGACGCGTATTGCTGCGGTCTTCGCCGACGGGAAAGAAATACTGGGTTTCTCGGTAGCTTAATTTGGGTGATAGATCAATATTTTGCAACTGAATCGGGCGAACGACAGCGGTATTAAAATCGACTCGTTGACCGGTGCGAATCAAGTCGGTACCCGGGTCATATTTGCCATTTCCGTCTTTGTAACATTCAGGCGAATTTGACCAGTCGGGGCTATTGCATTTGTTAGAGATAAATCGCTGCGGGCCAGCGGCGGTGGTTTGCGTGGTGATCTCGTCCCAGGCGAATTCAGAACGAGCAAAGTTAACGTAATTCAAATCAGCAGAAAAACGGTAGTCGCTTTGACCTATTGGTATTTGTTTTTGTGAGATGCGAATTTCTGGCAGGCGATGGACGGAATCTGCATTACCAGCTAAGGGGTCGGCCTGGAGTAAACTTTTGTAATAGTCCAGATCAACGCTAAAATGCATATCGTCGGTATTTTTTGTGATTGAGGTTCGATTTTCCATCGCAGAATCACCATGCAGGCGTGTTTCTTCAGGAAAATCTTTTGGGTACTGCAAGTCGCTGGCATTGTTCAGTTGAGTTCGATGAACGTAACCGTCGGGCAAGATATGGTAGTGTCCATAGCGAAGAAACCAACGATCGACAACTCCACCCTGATTTTCTGGATTCTGGAAAAGCTTGTAGCGGCTCGACCCTGAAAAAACTCGGTCCCGCATGAATTCAGCGTTTAAGGCTCCGCCGCTTTGCGGGGCTAGAACATAACGGTACTCCGCAATTCCTTTGCGGCCTCGTAGTTCGTAATTCTTAAACCAAAAAGTTGCATCCGAACTTCTGGAAATGGCCCAAAAATATCCTTGTGAAATGGCAAGACCGCCATTCGAAGAGCTTTCGAAACTTGGATTGACCACTCCAGATTGTCGGTTGCTTTTCAAAGGAACAACCAGGTAGGGAAGCCAAAAAACAGGGACGCTGCCAATACGTAAAAGTGAATTTTTAATATAGGCATAGCCCCCAAGTTCAGCCCGAATGCGCTTTCCAGAAAAACTCCAGGCCTCGGGGCAGGTCGTGCAACTGGTGTAGTTGGCATTGTCGGCAATGTATTCCTTGTCGCCAGTTTTTTGAATCAGTGTGCCCTCGAATATAACATTTCCCGATTGGACATAGCCGTCATAGATTAGGCCGGTCTCGGTTTCATAATCCATCAGAATCCGGGTCCCCCCCATGGTGGCGCTTGGGGTGACGGCAACAACGTCGCCAACAGCATCAATGACCTTTGAGCGCAGATTGATTTTTGCTTTATCGCATTTTAAGTGTTGATTGTTAAAGATGACCTGCACGTGGCCTTCAAGTTCCACCATTTCAGTTTCGGTATCGCGGTACATCGAATCCGCCTGAATAAGGATGCCCTGAATTTTCGCGGAAGCAGCGGGAATTGAGGGCAGAGTCTTTGCTTTTGCATTCGGATCAGCCTTCGCGCTTGGTGCCAGCCCCTTGCTGCTTGCGGCTTGGGTCGCACCGGCACGTTGTGCAAACAGACCAGAAACCGCAAGAATGAGAACGAAAATGGTTTTTGCCATTCCCCTTATTTCGTTTTCATGGTTTTTACGCCATCCCAATTTTCGGTAGGGGGCTCTGCAATAAAATCGTCACACCATTCAACATAGATTGCCGACGGTTTATCCTCAGGAAGAACTTCTAAGGCCTTTTGAAACTCAGCCTTTGCTTCAGTAAATTTCATTTGATGATACAACTGAAATCCAGTGGCAAATAGCTCTAGCATCTGGCCAACTTTTTCAGGGGGCTTGCCTTCGCACATGAGTTCAAAGATTCGTACTGGTTTTAATTTTCCTTTTACTTTGACCCAGTCCAGTTCTCTGGTCGTAAACTTATCTGCAATTTCAGCCTGAGTAAATTCGCTAACGACAATTTTAACTCCGTATTCCTTGGTTATTCCTTCAAGCCGAGAGCCTAAATTCACGGCGTCACCCATTACCGTATAACTTCGGACAATATCCGATCCCATGTTTCCGGCGCTCATGTCGCCGGTGTTGATTCCGATTCCGATATCAATATTGGCACCCTTTAGGCCGTGCGACTCAAAAATTCCGGCAAGTTCGGCTTGGACCTCTTTCAGCTTTTTCATACTTTCTAAGGCACAGCGAGCCGCATGGTGGGCATGATCCGGGAAATAAATCGGAGCTCCGAAAAATGCCATAATCGCATCGCCCATGTATTTATCAAGAGTTCCCTTATTGGCAAATACGATATTTGTCATTGGCGTCAGGTAGCGATTCAAAACGTCACCCAAAACTTGGGGATCCAATTTTTCCGAGAAGGTGGTAAACCCGCGAATATCGGAGAAGAACACAGACATACGTAATTTTTTACCACCGAGCTCAATATTTTCAGGGTCCTTAAGAATTTCATCCACAATGGCCGGGGAAACATACTTAGAGAAAGTACTTCGCAAGTATTTCTTTTTTCGTTCTTCAGTCAGATATTTGTAGAAAAAGAGCACCACATAGAGGTGAACGATCAACAGGCCCGGAATTGCGGAAGTTGCGACCAATCCATACTTGCGAATGAGCACCTGATCCGCAACAAACAGAAGTCCGCCTGAACCGAAGGATACGATAAATCCAGGAATAGCCGTGGTTGTCGAGATCGCATAGGAAAGAAGAAAGCCCACGATCAAAACAATAAGCAACATGTATTTGTTTTCAGCAGGCAGGTAGCGCAATAGATTTCCGTCAAAAAGATTCCCTAAAACATTAACATGGGTTTCGGGTCCAGGGAAGTTGGCATCAAAAGGCGTAACTCGAAGGTCATAAATGCCGGTCGCTGTCGCACCAAAGATAAATGCGCGATCTTTGATGAAATCTATTTTTTTCACGGTCAAGCGTTGTAGTTTAAGCTCTTTAGTTTTTGGGTCCTCTTGCAGCTGCTCGATCTCTGCGGTTTCTTTACCATTAAATAATTCTTTTGCCGCAAGGTAGGGATAGGTTTGTTGTCTTCCCGCATAGTTTATTTTTATCCTAGTTGCAGCATCGATTGGAACAGTCTGGATAAGTTCAGGAGGATTTGTTTTGGGATCAACAATTTGGAAGCGGGTAATCGTTTTTTGCAATTTATTCTTCGGATCTATGTCGATATCGATTTGTGCCTGATATCCAGTTGCCAGGAGATAGGTTTGGAACGGAAGCGACGGAATATAGCTGATTTTTGTATTGTTACCTGTTCGCAACAGAAGCGGGGCATGACGAATAGTTCCATCTCTATCTTGGTAAGCATTGAAAAATCCGGTGTATTGGCCCTTTGATTGTGTTTTTGTGTGATTGATGGTCCAGCGAGTATATTGTTCGACCGGCAAAGGTAGGACGTTCCGTTTGAACTGATCGAAGGCCACAATTGGATTTGATTCAAAAAGTTTACTAAGTTCAGGAATCGAGGCGAAAAGTTTGGCAAACTGAGCTTTTAGTTTAGGTTCAGAAACGATTAGTTTTTCAATGTAGCCATTCCATTTATTACACTGTTCCATCAGCTGAATGGAGGTCAGGTAATTCGACTTGTTTATTTCTTGGATACTGAGGTCGGTTGGACCCTTGGTCGGGAAGTAGGCTTTTAGGATGTCGTCTCGGATGCCTTCTTCCATTTGTTGGAAGAATTCTTCAAAATATTTTTTTAAATCGATATCGGCGTAGGGGTTTGCCAAATCTGAAATTATGATATGGCTGTTTCCCTTAGAGATTTCGGCGGCATTAGCGTATTTAAAAGCTTCGTTTCTGCAATAATCTTGATAGGGCTGGCTTAACGAGCCCGAGTCCGTATCATTTCCATCGCCAAAACCACCAAGGACCAATCGTTCTTTGTCGTTTTCGAAGGCTTTTCCGAGAATGGTATCGGGGTCTCCGATATCCTTTTTTTGCGAAAAAAGTGCAGAAATTTCTGGGGTTACTGGAATCTTCTTTTCCTCAATTTGCTCCATCAGTTTGAAGCTCTGGTCTTCTTGCTCTTCGGAGAAGGTAATATCAAAGCCAATTGCCGCCGCCCCATATTTTTTCATCTCGGTGATGATGAAGGCAATTTTTTCTCGACTCCAGGGGAATCGACCAAGTTCTTCGACCGAAGCGTTGTCAATCGCAAGTAGGGCGGCACGGGGGGATGGTGGCCGCTGCCCTCTGAATTTAAAACGAACGTCCGAGATCAAAGAATCAAGAGTTTCGATAGGGGTAAATATCCATTTATTTAAAATCGGATGATTTGTCCTTTCGTAGTCATTCATTTGTTTAATATTGTAGAAACTTTGGGTGACCCCTAAAAACATGATCGTAATTATGGCCCCAACGACAAATGGGGTTTTCAAAAATTCGATGACCGCAGTAACTTTCTTATTTGCGAAAAGGCCTTTTTTTTCCTTTTTATCAGATTTCTTAGGCGGGGACTTTGGGTTGGTCGCTGGCGCGGTCACTGGATTAGTCGAGGAAGGACTGGGCTGGATGGTCGTCTTGTTGTCAGGCACGGCAGTTTCCCTTGTTGAATCATGTGTATAACCCCTACGATTTAAACAGGTTCTAAAGGTCGAGTCATATTATTTTTTGGTCTTTGGTCGTCTTTAGAGTTCGATAAACTCTCCGACAAGAAAGAGGTTAAGGGGAGGGCTTTCATGGAAGCAAAAGTCAAAAGCCAAGGTGAATTTACGATTATTTCCTTTGCCGGATTTCTGGACATTGAGAATGCCCAATCCTTTCGTGCCAATTGTGTTCGTCAGCTGAGCGAGAAGAAGTTGATTTTTAATTTGGAAAAGACCAATTTTGTAGGCTCAACCGGCATCCAACCATTTCTGGATGCGGTGAAAAGTCTAAGCGCATCAAGTCAGTATGGACTTAAGTTGGTAAGCGTAAAGGCAGAATTTCGCCGTATTATTCAAAATCTGGAAATTCACAATCTTGAGATTCATGAAAATGAGGCCTCGGCAATTGCAAGTTTCCGTGACAATCAAAATGTAGCAGAATCAAAATGTAGCTTGAATCCTTCTTGATTCATTGAGCTTCGAACTCAAGTCCAGGTTGATTCTTTCAAGCGAAGCTATCTGCAAACGCAATTTTTCAGACTCCTCACTTTTGTTACTCCATAAAAATCGCAGACTTGCCAGCTGCTCTTCAAGATCGGCTTTTTTTGATTCGACCCCAGAAAGAGTATCCCGCAATCGGTGAGTTTCCCCCTTTAGGTCTTCTGTAACCAATTCTCGCTCGGTTATTAAGCGGCGGTAGTCCCCATTTTGATTGCGAAGTTCAACAATTTCGCTATGTATTTGTTGCTGGTATTCTTCTTTGGCTCGGCGAAGAGCAATAACTAGATTTTCAAGTTCGTCTTGTCTTTCAAGAGCTTGATCCAGCTGGTATGAGCGTACTTCATTTAAGGTATTTGCTTCTTTTAACGAAGTATTCTCATGTTCAAGCTGCTCGCGCCGTCTTTCAAATTCAGTAATAAGTTGATTTTGAGACCGCTCAAAAGATTGTGCCTGATTGTCGCTTTGTTCACGAGTCTCTTGATTCTTTCGCTGTATAAGTTTGACTTCATTATCTTTTCTATCCAATTCTGCATGCAGTTCTAGAATCTGCGAGTGCAAGGCCTGGGCATAGCCCTTCAGTTCACGGATATAGGGTTTGATTTGTGATTTAACCCGCTCGTGGTAGCGCTTGTATCGCTCTACTGTGTCTTCCATTTTAAGGTAGTCTGGAAAACGTTCGCGGAATATTTGGAGCTCCTGGTCAAGTCCATCGTGGCGCTGTTTCCAGACCTTTTCTTTTTCTTTCCAAATCATCATTTGATCCGAGATGATTGAATGTGATTGGCGTAACTCTTGGCCCTCTTCCTCAATTTGCTTGTTGCGATCTTCGATTTTTGCCAGTCGCTGAAGTGTCACTTTCTGCCGTGCAGCTAAGTCTTCATTTTGCGAAACCAAAGCCTCAATCGTATTTGATTTCATTAGGTCTTTAGGAATATTTTTTAAGTCAATCTGGACTTTGGCTGGTGCCGGTTCAGCTTGTCGCGGAAGCGATGCCCGAGGGCTTTCGGCAAAGTCCAAGTCAGCAAGTTGAAGGAACTGGAAAGATCCGTTTTCCATATACGCCCCCCAGCGGATAGAGCTCTTTTCTTAAAAAAAAGAGCTAGGCCGACCTTGGCCTTATAGAGAGTGTCGCAAAGTGATTCGCATTCGTCAAAAAAGGCAGGGAAACCTAGACCAAGGATAGCATTTTCCCTCTAAAAGTCTGGGAAGATTTTGCCGATAGGGGGAGTATGGGCTCAGCGGCGAAGATAGATTACAGAGATTTGCAAGTTAAGAGCGGTCAAATGGGACGGGCTGATTCCTTGCGCTACAATGTGATGACCCATGTTGTTCATGAGGAATATGATCGTGCTATCGAAGAACTTCGACTATTTCAGAGTCAAGATTCTGAGTTTCCAATGTTGGGAGGTCGCGTCCTTGGCTATACTGAACATGCTGTAGACCTGGTGAATGGAATTCGGACGAAGAGAAACTTTCCTGGATTTAAAAATTTGCCGGCCTCAAAGCAGCAGGACCTGAGTGATAAGTTCAAGGAGCACTTTAATGAACTTGAAAAGGTCCTCCGTCAGATTGAAATAATTCAGCTTGAAGTAAAGCTTGATGATATGCGTTCAACCGTTTGGGTGGTGCGGTCTGTGGTCATTGCGGTAGCGGCAATTGTTGGTGTCGCTTTTAGTATAGAAGTCTCAAGTGGTCTGCTGGCTAAGTCTCTCGGGGTTCTGGACGACGGATTTCTTCAAACTACAATCTGGCTTGGTTCGCTTATTGGCTTTTAAGGGTTTGATAAATTTTTTCCAAAAGCGGTGGGAATTGACCTCGTTCCATTTTCTTACCATTGATAAAAACAGAAGGGGTTCCAGCAATCTTTGCAGCGGCGCCTTCCCAGGCTTGATTCGCAATGGCCTCAATCGTAGCGTCCTGGTCGATACAAGCCTTTACTGCCTGAGAATCTAAGTGAAACTCTTCGGTTAACTCTTTAAATACAGTCTCAAAAGACAAGCCAGATAAAAGTCTATCTTGGCGATCGAAGATCCAATGATGTGCATCCCACCCTTTTTTAGAAATTTTTTCTGCGCAATGGCTGAGATAAGCGAGTTTGCAGCGAAGGCCATCGCCTTTTCGCTCGATGGCCTTGTTGCAAGTTCCATCTAAAGGAAAAGCTTTGAATTGAAGCTGCACGTCAGGTCTTGAGTCCGTAAAATTATGAAGGGAGGGGTAGGCCGCTCGGCAATGCGAACAAAGGTAGTCCGCAAACTCGACGATGATCATAACTGGTTTGCTTGATCCTTTTTGGTAAGTCATAGAATTTTCAGAATTAAAATCAAAACTGGCAGAGCCTGTCCATTCACTAATACTGTCGCGAATGGACTCTTGAATTTTGGCGGAACCTCCGTAGTCGGCCAAATATAAACTATGGCCAACAAAGCTTAAACCCGGAATCAGCACAAGAAGAATAGTTGCCCACCTATGATCAGCAACTAGGGACTTCACGTCGGCAAGGAAGTTAGATCCAGGCTTGTCCTCTTGCGCCTTCCAGATCAGCGTAACATTGATAAAAGAAAGCGCATAGGCCGCCATGCAATAAATGCAGTAGGTTCCAAGTATTAGCGTCGAAATTGAACCCATTACTACAGATGTCAATGCAATCAGTGCCGACAACAGCAATGACAAGCGCAGGACTCTGCGGGGATTCAAACTGACTTCTAGCCATGCTGACGCCAGTAAAAAAATAAGCACGGCATGGGCAAAAAGACCAAGCATAGCCAGCGGGATTCCCGCGATGGATGAGTACGCGCTTACGGCCACCGCATCACAGTTAAAGGTTGAATTGATATTACAAAAGCTTTTGCCCGTCGACAGCCCAAGCTTTAAGTTGTAGTGTTGAACAACGAGAAAGCCTTGTACTGCAACTGAAATTAGGTTGCAAACCAGACCATACAGAAGAAACTTTTTTCGTTTATTTGAAATTTCCATGGTTCCAATTAGAACAAACAATCCGGTTTGAAATCAATACCTAATCGTGCGAAACTGATTAAGTATTATGCGTGAAAATTCTCTAGAAAGTCGCCGCTGGCTGATGCTTCGGCGCAACCTATTTAAACAAGTTGCGGCCCAGGTGCAAGAGTACCTGGGCGGTGAGTCCAAAGGTCTAGTTCGATATCGTCAAGAATATGAAAACGAATTTCATGGCAAGTGGAAGGTCGACAGTCGCGAAAGCCTTTTGGCTACCGCTGAGAGCGCTCGGTTTTTGTTTCTTGGGGACTTTCATGCGCTTCAGCAATCTCAGCGGGCACAGTTGCGAATTCTTAAGGCGATGAAGAACACTAAGAACCTGACCCTAGCTGTTGAGTTTTTTGAAGAAAAAAGTCAGTCGAAAGTAGATGCCTACTTAGCGGGCAAGATATCAGAAAAAGAATTACTGCAGGTTATTGATTGGCCAAGAAATTGGGGTTTTCCATGGGAACATTATCGACCTTTGCTTCGTTGGGCACTTAAGAAAAAAATACCGGTCATCGGAATTAATCAGCGCTCAGATAATCGAAGTATTCGCTCGCTCTACAAGCGCGATCGATTCTCTGCGGCAATCATAGCCAAGTTAGCAAAGGATAACCCGAAGAAGCGAATTGCCATTATCTATGGCGATCTTCATTTAGCCGGTCGGCATCTTCCTTTCCAAATAAGCAAAAAGATGGGCTATAGCATTGAAGCCGACTCTGTTTCTGTTTTTCAGAACTCTGAGCAGATCTACTTTAGTTTGTTGGAGAAAGGTCTTGAGCTAACGGTTGATGTCGTTCGCCTAAACAAAGGAAAGTATTGTATTTTAAGTGTTCCGCCGTGGGTGAAATGGCAAAATTATTTAATGTTTTTGGAGCAGGCTGCTGATTTTGAATTGGGCGAGGAAGACCGAATTGATCCAACCGATCAAATTGCAAAGTACGCCGAGATCATTGCTCAAGATCTAGGGGTCGAGATCAACCTTAACGAATTTTCCGTTGAAACTGCAGGTCAGTCTCAATTTTGGTCCCGTTTAAAGAGTCAAATTGGTGCTAAAGAACTGGGGTGGTATCAAACCTATATTCAAAGCAACCGCAGCTTTTATTTGCCGCAACTAAAGCTTGGCTATTTGGCGCGATTTTCGGTCAATCATGCAGCCGCGATTGCGGCCTCAATAGTTTATTCTCAAATAAGTTCGTGGCAGATTTTTCCGTGGCGGATGCCAAAGGACTTTTTGCGGCTGATTTGGCTTGAGACCCTTCAGTTTTTTGCCTCTAAAATGATCAATCCAAAACGCAAATCGGACACGGTGCTAGACCTGCGTGCAGCTCTATCCTCGAAGCTTCCCGACGACCAGGGTCGCGAGGCCTTGCAATTGGCTTTATCGCAGAAGATGCAAGAGCTGCTTTATTTAATTGAGGGACGAAGGGTTCGAAAGTTGCCACAACCAAAACATAAGGGCAGTTATATTGAAGCGGCTCAGCTCTTGGGTGGGATCATGGGTGAAAAACTTTACCATGCCTATCGCAATCAGTTGCTGTCGCGCAAAAAATTGCATCTTCTTTTGAAAAAGCCCATTGCTAGCGCGCAGTTCAGCGAAATATATTATGAGGCACTTAAGCTCATTGAAAATTTCCCAGAGCCCTTTGCTTCGAAGGTCGAGAAACTTTAGTTGAGCATGCTCTTAAATTCTTTACCTGGTCGGAATCGCGGAACCTTGGTGCCTGGGATTTGCACGGGTGCACCGGTTTTAGGATTTCGCCCAGCACGTGATTTTCGCGCCAATCGAGAAAAGGTCCCAAAACCCACCAGTTTAACTTCATCCCCGCGAGAAACTACCTTTTGGATGATCTCTAAGGTCGCGTCTAGGAAAACTTCTGATTGAGACTTGGTTAACTTTGTTTTTTCTGCAAGCTTTTCAATCAGTTGACCTTTGTTCATCTATTTTCCTTAAACGGCATGTCAAAGTTATTTTTTCAAGTTTGAAAGAGGGCCAAACATAGTAACTAGAATGGCCCTGGTCAAGATTTTTTGGCGAAGAATTATTCACTGAAATGGTGCAGAATGAGACAGTACTAATTCTAGGAAAAAAAGTAGAAATTGCTCAAACTTTTGTCTTGAAATTCCGAAAAGACAAGTATGAGGGCTCGTGCTAATTTTCTTTTTGTAAGTTTTTGCTTAGTTCTAATCCTAGGGCTACTGCAATCATTTCATCTATTTCAAGAGCACTTTAGCCCGGTAAAGCCAATGCAGTTTCAAGTCGCGCAGGCGGATAGGCTTTACCAACATGAAAAACTGAAAGTCGCAATATTGGAAACCCAAATGTACGACTTTCAGCAAGAGATCGCAGGATTGTTGCCGAACAATTTGCCGCAGACCAAGGATTATCAGAACTTTAAGATACGATCATTGGCCAGTGTAGTTCGAAAACCAATAGAGGGTATTGATTCGTCAACTTCAATTCTAGACCGTGCCAAAGATGCATTTCGCCGTTCTGACTATAAAGACGCCATTGGACAATTTAATAAGTTACAAGCTTCCTATCCCGCGTCACCTCAGAATGTTGAGGCCTCTTTCTTTCTCGCGGAATCCTACTTTCTCACGGGTCAGTACCAGGAGTGTTTGGATGGTGTTGACCTGATGATGCTGCAGTATCCGGAAAATGAGCTGACCGGATTTATCATGTTACGGATGGGTCAAATCTTTCAGATTCGCAGTCGCTTTGATGAAGCCAAGGAAGTCTATAGCTCTATAAAGCGCGTTTTTGTTGATCAACGGGATCTTAATCAGCAAGCGGATCAGCTTTTGAAGTCGGTGGAGTAATGGGCCTTAAGTCATTGTTCCTAGCCGTGGTTTCTTTTTGTGTGATGGCATCGACGAACACCGCCGTTGCTTCAGAATTTACCTTAGTCGAAGAGCCTTTAGGATGTATTACGGCCCGAGTTTTTCCATGCTCAGTGCGATCGGCGGCGAATGCGCAGTCGCTATTGACTGAACGAGGGCATTTTAGATTCGCCGCTGGAGCTTCGCTGCAGTGGCTGTCCGTAGAGGCCATTCGGATTTTGCAAGGGGCCATCTTTGTCGAAGGTATCCAAGATTTAAAATTGCATCACGGGACACTTATTTTTAGCCTGCGCGGAGATGTTTGGATTGAAAAAAGTGCTGATAAGACCTTACATTTAAAAAACTTTGACGGGCAGATTCGGCTGACCCAGGGGCCATTGCAGAATATCGAGACCATTCCAGCTGGTTTTGAAAACTGGTATAAAGGTCTGGTCTCAAAATCACAGATTGGGCAGGGTTTGATTCGGCCCATTGTTTGGGCAAGTTTTATTAAAAAGTGGGTGGGTCTAGTGGATTCTCCTAAAATAGTTAAAAGTAAAATAGAGCTATATAAGCCGCGATGGCGCGAAGCTGTTGAGGAAAGTTCAAATCTTTATCACCAGGTCGCGTCTAGAAGATTGGCCTCGGTAGAGGAAAAGAATGAACGGGCAAGGTTGGCTCGCCAAAGGGCCAAAGAAGAAGCGCAATTACTGCGTATAATGTTCCGGCAGAAAAACTATATTGAATAGCAAGAAATTGCTTGGCTCGCACTTCCCGTATCTATGCAACCCGCAGCTTTGCCGCGCCAGGAAGGCAGACTCGACTGTTGTCTATTTTTGCGCAAGGTGGCGCCTGTTCCGATGTCGCGACTTTTCCTCTGTGATACCCTAGCTTTATAGTGTCAAGAGGACTTGATCTAAAGAGGAGGACAGGATGTCTTCAGTTTCAGCGTCGGATCGCAATCGACAAACAGAAGAGTTACGCAACCAGCGTGATGAGTATCAAAATCGTGATTCAGAGCAGACCAAACGTCAGAAAAAGGAACTGCAAAAGCTGCACGAGTATTACGACAAAGAGATTCAGGATTTGAGACAGAACTACGAAGCGCAAATGACGGATATGCGACAGACGACAACGCTAAACATCAGTGAACGTGATATGCAAAATCAGGCCGATATCGAAAAGCTGAGGTCTCTTTACCAAGACTCTTTGAAAAAGAAAACCGAAGATCAAGAATGGCGAAGGGCAGAGGCCGACACTGCCGTTAGGAATACTCTGGAAAAGAAGGATCAGATTAGCAAGCAACAAATTGATTTGCTAAAGACACAATATGCGGCAGAGCTGATGGATCGAGAAAATAATTACAGTTCTCTTTCTAAGGCCGCAAATTCAGAAAAGAAAGAGGCCCTCGACGATAGAACTCAACGCATTCAAGCCAAGCACTCGCAGGAGATAAAACTTGTGACCGATGAGCGGGATGCAGAAAAAGCTCAGGCGAGTCGTGAGCAAGCACAAATTAGGACTGCTTTTTCGACGCGCGTTAAGGATCAGGAAAGGCAGCGCCGTCTTGAGCTTGGACGGATTGAGGGAAACGCCGAGTTGCAAAGAAATGAGAAAGAAAAGCAGTACTCTCAGTTGTTTAGCAGCCGTGACAAATTGCTGCAGGCCGAGCAGCGGCGAATTCAGGACAAGTTCGAAGTCGCACTTGAGGACAAGAAAAATGCAATCTCTGTGGCCCATGAAAATCTAAAAGAACAGGCGACTGAACGTGTTGACCGCGAGGTGCGTTCGGCGAACGAAGAAAAAATTAGGGCCGAAAACAGCAAAACCATAGAGGCTATTACCAATCGGCGGATTCGCAATATTGAGCGAGAAAATCTGGTCGATGCTTACGAAAAGCGCATGGCGATCTTAGATAATGAAAGAGGCCAAATCCTGGATGAGTCCAATCAAATTTCAAAGCGTCGGATTGATGATGTCTTACGCAGAAATGAAAAACTGATTCAGGATACAAATGTCGAAAGTAAACATAAAATGACAATAAAGGATGAGGAAAATACCGAGAATCGATCAATGGCAGAGGTCCAGCATCGTTCAGAAGTCGAAAGGCTTAAAAGTCGGGCTGATGATCGGGTAAGTACCGCAATACGAGTTACCTCCAAGGCGCAACAAGAGCATGATGTAAATCATCAAAGAAGTTTAGTTGAAATGAAGGCAACATATAATGACCAGCTAGGCAAGCAGCGCGAAACTCAAAAAACGGCGCTTCAAGAGAATTATGTTCGCATGGATCAGCGCCTTCGCGAGACAGAAAATAAGTACGCAAAGAAAATTCAAGACACAGTTGACATTTACGAGACAAAGATAGATCAAGTGGAAGGTCAGTATAAGGAGGATCTCAAGCATCAAGAAATTTCTTTTGGGCAAAAGATAAAAGGCCAAGAGAAAGCTCACCGCATGGATTCTGAAACTCAAAACTTAAAGTTTGAGTCAAAGATGGCGATGATGGAAGAGACCCATCAAAAAGATCTTGAGCGCATTGAGAAACGTCACCATCAGCAGATGGCTGATCTTGGAAATAAAATGAGTTACCTCAGTAGGAAAGCATAATAAATGTTAGCTGACCGCCGCGTAAAGATTGTTGCTACGATAGGACCTGCCACCCGTGAACCTGAAGCTTTAGAAAAGGCAATTCGCGCGGGGATGAATGTCGCCCGGCTTAATTTTAGTCATGGAACTCACGAGGACCATTACAAGGTCATCCAACATGTGCGTCGTCTTTCTAAAGAGCTCCAGGCGCCAGTGACTATTTTGCAGGATTTGCAAGGACCTAAAATTCGTGTCGGTCGTTTTGAAGCTGGCTTTATTGAAATTGAAAAAGGCGAAAAACTTACGATCACGATGAAGAATGTTCCCGGGAAAAAAGGCTTGATCCCGAGCGATTTTCCAGAGCTTGCGAAGTGTGTTAGCGAGGGTTCAAAAATTCTTTTGGATGATGGCTTGCTAGAACTTCAGGTTTTAGAGGTGCGGGGTGACGAAGTTATCGCCGAGGTTTTGTATGGCGGTATCTTAAAAGATCGCAAGGGGATGAATGTTCCAGGGGCCTCGTTACCTGTTGATTCAATGACGCCTAAAGATTTTCAGGATTTAGATTTTGGACTTGATAACAATGTAGATTATGTTGCGCTGAGCTTTGTGCGAACAGGCAAAGATATTCGCCGTTTGCGTGAGTTGATCGATAAAAAAAATCCGACAACAAAGATTATTGCTAAAATTGAGATGCTTGAGGCCATCGAGAATTTGGAAGAAATTGTACGCCTTTCCGATGCGGTTATGGTTGCTAGGGGTGATCTGGCAGTTGAGGTTGGGCAAAGTCGTTTGCCTTCAATCCAAAAGCGAATTATTTCATTGTGTAATCAATTGAATAAGCCCGTGATCACCGCGACTCAAATGTTGGATAGCATGGTTGAAAATCCACGGCCGACCAGAGCTGAGATTACCGATGTTGCCAATGCGGTTATTGATGGCTCAGATGCCTGTATGCTTTCAGCTGAGTCAGCAAGTGGAAAGTATCCATTTAAATGCATTCGCACGATGCATGAAATTATTGTCGAGGTTGAACAGAATCAGGAAAAATATTATAAAATTTCGCTAGAGAATGAATTCCTGAGTGTCGCTGGATCCATTGGTGCAAGTGCCAGCTTGAGCGCGCTAAAATTGGATGCAAAAGTTATTGTTTGCCTAACAACATCGGGTCTAACTGCAAATATTATTTCAGGATATAGGCCTAAGGCACGGATTGTTTCCGTGACAGATAATTTAGCAACTCTGAATCGTTTGGAACTAATTTGGGGAATTCAAACTTTGCCAATTTCAGTGTATGGAAGTTTGGATGATGTTATTAAGCAAGTTGAGCGTCTATTGATT
>CALQIT020000014.1 GCA_943330705.2 Streptomyces griseus | reverse complement strand
AGGGGGCACCAGATTTCAGCAAAGCTGAAATCTGGCTGTTGGTTTGTCTCGGCCCCTTGGGGATTGCGCAAATCAAAACCAAGGCTTATTCAACTCATGCCTGTTTGTAAAATCTATGAATCTTTTTCCTGAGCTGTTTGCAGTATAGGCATAATTTTGTCTTTAGGACGAATGCAACAAGTAGATGCCTTACTTGGTCCTCTGCGAAGCAAAGCTTTCAGACGATTTGCTGCTGGGATCTAATCCGAAAGAGGATATGGATTGCGACCCGTCTTGTAACCCTCATCATTTGGACCCAATACAGTAAAGCTGTCTTCAATAAGACAGGCCTTTCGCGCGGAAATCCTGGCCTCGCCAGGGTTGCTATCACGAATGATTAGAAACTCGCCATTCGAATCTTTCTGAAATCCTTTAACATTCGTCGCATGAGAACTATCAACGGATCCTGTCCAGGCTTGGTGTCGGCCATCTTCCAATTTTTTCTCTAAGCCAGGTACTCGGACCCCGACACTTGTTGGAACATTTTGACAGAGGCGTCTGCGAATTCTTTCAAAGGCTGGGGCGCCAGCAAGCTCACACTTTGCGTAAAATGTTTGTTGCAGCGACGCGAGGGCACTTGTCGCCGTCGGAGAATCAGTAGGATCGAAAAATTCACCAGGCAACGCGGTATTGTATTTTAAGATATGCTCCTGCATTGCCTGAAATGATTTTGTGTATTCACTATTTTGGCTGCTGTTACCGAAAGTTAGGTTACCAATCAAATCACTTACTTTGCTTTTTTCATTTGCAGACAGACCAGCGAGAAGAGTGCTACCTTTGCCAAAAAGTTTTTGATGAATTTCTGGATGTTCGGACCTTAGCTTCGCTGCGACCTGAAATCCATAGCGCATGTGGGGCGCCACCTTTTCAAGCTGCTTCAATGCCGCGATATATGACTGTGACGAGCGATAGTAGTGATAGAATCCCCGCAGATCTTTAGCTTGCACAACCAGATCAGCATCAGGCCCCGGCAAATTCATTTTTTTGTCATTAAGTACTTTAAATGCCCCGGCTAAGCCATTTTGCCGAACTTCCTCGGTAAGTATCTGATTGAGTTCGGAAATTTTTGCCAAGTCATTAGTGAAGCTTCGACGAAGCTGGCAAGTTGTCGCAGCCAATAGTGCCGAGGTCGGGCCACCATCAAGAAAGGGCGAAAATTGAACCGCGTGGTCTTTTTCCCCGGGGTTGCTTGAAGCATCGGCGTCCTTCTTAACCTGGGAGCTTTGCGCTGCTACGACACGTCTGACCAAATCCTCTTCAGCTCGTGGATCAACATTGCGCGCTTTGCCTAAAAATTCCATATAATCAACAAGTAGGGAATATTCTGAAATTGCGGTGACCTTTCCGGTCTTGCGAAAAAGTGCGGCCTCCAGCGGCGCGACAGTACCAAACACGTAGCAAACCCCATTGGTGCCCTGGCACTTTTGCGATGGGAACTGCTGCGAAAGATCAACTTCAAGCCGTCGCTCAATGCAGTCTTGTGACGTCATGGGCGATCCTGCCATAACAAATTGGGAAAATAGAATTAAAACATAGGCAGCACCGACTGGCATATACAAGCTTATCGGCAATCTCGAGTCTGCCCTTAAGGCTTGTGCTCGACTTATGGCGAACTACGGAGGCACAAGTTTCTATTTGGACTTAAGCTAGACCTTTGGTGGAACTGCTGGACCAGTTAACTTAGCTTTATTGGCAGCTTTGACAATCATGAAGACGACAATGGCCACAATTAAAAAATCAAAAATATTTTGCAAAAAAGCGCCGTAGGCAAGCACTGGAGCCCCCGCTTTTCTAGCCGCATCAATACTTTCGTAAGCATTAAAATCAAGGGCGACGAAAAGGCCCGCGAAATTAACTTTTCCAGCAACCATTCCAACGAGAGGCATAATTACGTTATCCACCATCGAGGCTACGATTTTTCCAAATGCCGCCCCGATAATAATACCCACCGCAAGTTCTAGGACGTTGCCCTTTGAGATAAAAACCTTAAATTCTTCGATCATTTTGTTATTCCTCTCTACAAAAAATAAATATGTCGGCACCAGCACAGTCGTGAATGCGCAAGATGCACCGTGAATTGATTCTTTGTCAAATCATCAAAGCAGATTGAAAATCAATTTTACCCAAGCTTTGTTGATTTTGCTAAGGCAATACGGATTCTATTGCGGCCATCAGGCCTCACAAATGCGAAGCTTAGCGTTTCGATCTATGCTGCGGTTTGAATTTAGTTTTTTTTGCGAAACGACCGGCGGGTTCGCGGGATTGTCGAATTTGAATTAACTTGCTTTCTTTTCGACCTTGGAAAAATATTCGCTTTTTGGCTTGCGAATCACTCGTAAAAATATCCAATTCAGAAACATCTTCTTTAAACGGCAAAGTCAAAGGCTTGCGATTTACGGCCGCAAAACTATCGGCAATATGGCAACTTTCCTCGATCGGCAGCAGCCCATATGTGTTAGGTCCCCACGAGTTGCGCAACACCCAAAAAATACGGCCTGTTTTCGCATCGCGCCGAAGTCCTTGCATTGCCATAACGTGGCCTGATTTGACGACCCGATTCTCTAAAACACTATCTTGCTTTGCAATCCACTTGGCACCTTTAATCAAAGCGCCAGTCATTGGAATGCCCAAACAAAGACCGTGCAATATGATCCCAATGGTTTCGCGATTGGCCTCTTGGCTACAAATACTTTGCGGCGGATATAGCGCATCCATTTCCACCAGCAAAGAAACTTTTTCCAGATTTCCAATTGTTGCAGTTTGTCCTGTTTGTAGCTTGCGAAAATAGCAACGAAATTGGTCGCAAATTTTTACATAGGCCTGGTCGTTTTGCGCTGCGGTCTCTAGCCGATTTTCGATTTCGGCTTTTCGCTGAATTAACTTATTTAGCTTTAGAATCAGCTTTTGTTTGCCGGCCGGCTCGGTTGCCTTCTTTATCTTTGCCTCAAGATCTGCAATTTTTTCGAAATTAATATAAAAATCTTCATAACCCTTAAGATCCTTTTTTAATTCTCTTGTGACCTCCTGAATAGTTCGGTCATAGCTTTGCCGAGCGACCGCGGAGTCCAATGGAAATCGCTCGGTGCTTAAAATTTCGTCTAAGGCCTGTTCCTCTTCGCCGCCCTCGACGACGTTAAGTGGATCAAAGAACGAAGAATTTTTTGCAAAGTCCCTTTGCGTATTCAAAGAAAATTTCAATTGCTTCGGATGCCCGCAATAGGCGGCGGCGGCAAACTCTGCGGATAGCGATTTTTTCTCACCACTCTGGCGAAACAGGGCGGCCTCAACAACGTTTGTTGCCGCCTGAGCAAAACACGTCCCGTGACCGCGTTGAAATTTAAAATCAGTGAATTGGTTTTCCAGGGAAATTTCTTCAAAGGCCTCGCCGAAGCAATGCATTTGTGCCGTGTAGTCAATCGCCGCATCAGCCCCCGCGGCCCAAGTGGCAGGTCCAATCAAAAAAATCATAATCATCGCAAGTGAATAATTTAATCGCATCTAAATCCCGCGCTATGCCTACCGATCTTTAGATTAACCGATGTCGGACTCTGTTGAAAGACCCCGCGCCAATCTGGACAAACAGCTAGAGCTACGGGAACCCTCTTACTGCTGCGAAAGGCACATTTGGGGAAAATGGTTCTGGCACTCTCACGCACTACCATTTAAGGTAGCTACATGACAGTTTCTGAGGCGTTTTTGCTTTCTCTTGGTTGGAGCGATTTCTTTCAGGCAGGTTTTGATGACAAGGCGGACTTCGTTCCCGGGCGCATCACCGGCCAAGGCCGAGGCCATTATCAGGCCCAGGTTTCCTCCGAACAGACGTTAGACGCGACGATCACGAGCAAATTCCAAGACGCAGCTAAGGATCCCGCTAGTTTTCCCGCGATCGGCGACTGGGTGGCCTTGCGACGCGGAGAAGGCAACACCCAGGCCACCATTCATCGTATCCTGAGCAGAGTGAATACAATTCAAAGAAAAAAATCGGGCGCACAAGCCAGCGTGCAGATGATTGCGGCCAACGTTGATAACCTGTTCATCGTTTCTTCGATGAACGAAGACTTCGATCTTCCCCGTCTGGGGCGCTACATAGAGCTCGGCCGTGAGCCTGCTTGCCAAACCATATTGCTGCTGACGAAGTCCGATCTTTCGGCCAATCCCGCTGCCTACGTCGACAGGTTCAAAGCCAGCTTTAAAGGTGTGGAGGCCTTGGTGATCTCAAGGGAAGACCCGGACTCGATGGCCGTGCTGCAAAGCTATTTTACACCGGGTAAAACCAGCCTGCTGCTGGGATCTTCCGGCGTTGGCAAATCCACGCTGACCAATTACTTGCTTGGGTTCGACGCACAAAAGACCGGAGCAGTTACTTCCGAAGCAAGGGGTCGCCACACCACGACCGCACGAACATTGCGCTTCACCCGCTGGGGAGGACTAGTGATCGATACTCCGGGAATGCAAGAAGTTTCCGCGGTCGCCTCCAACAAGGATTTACATAATGATTTTTCCGACATCAAAGATTTGGAGCTGCTCTGTAAATTTACAAACTGCACCCATAAAAACGAGCCCGGCTGCGCGCTTTTAGCCGCCCTTAAAAATGGAACTTTGCGCACGGAACGCTGGCAACAGTATTCTGGAGAGACGGCCCAGGCCGACCCACGACGAAAAAAGAATAAGTATTCCCGCTGAGCCCGTCGAGATCCCGACAGGTGAAAAGTAGCTGAAGGCCCGCCGCCCAAGGCTGCGGGCTTTCTTTTTAAACTTGGACTCAGTAAAACAGGCATCCGCGATTTCGTGAATCTCCAGGCGGGAAAGTGGCTGCTAATGTATCTTTGCTGGCCCCCGCATAGATGCTGCTTCCGATACAAGACGCAGTGATGGCCGGCGCATAGGTTAAAATAAAACTTAAGGGTTCACTGGCGATGTTTCTGACGGCAGTCAATCGAATATCGGGATATCCACCTTGAAACTCCACCGCCTTCAGCGCAGAATTATCAGCGTAAAACCGCGTCGCTTTTAGCAGCAGCAGTTTGGAATGGACCTTTGAGTCGCTGATTTCGGTGTAGCTGGCTTGGACAATGCACTGCGGGCAGAATTCGTTCACGACGCTTGCCCTAAGTTGCAGTCCCGAAGTCGTCAGCAGCGGCGTCGAATTTGTATTAGAACGCAAATTTAAAGAGCCCTCGTTAATTTTTAAATACGAAAGAGCTGTTGCTCCCAATGCATGGTAGTGGGATTTTTCCATGGTCAGGCGTGGCTTTCCAGACAAACCATAGCTAACGACAGTCAGATTGTTGGCCGAAATCGATTGCTGGTAGGCCCCTCCGGATTCGCCGGTCAGAAACAAAATTGGGTTGTTCCCCGAAAAAGGTGCATTGAAGTTGAGCGACGGTATTGTAGCATTAGAGCCATAAGTCGCCATCATTTGCGACACGAATCGGTCGAGGTTCACTTTGATATAAAGTGTGCCGTAAGACTCAAACGCCTTTCCGGTCAATGACGGATGGGGCAGAATTTGAATCGTCTTTAAATTGGACGGGAAGATCGCAACCAGGGCATCCGTGATATCAATCACTGGGTTTCCGATCGGTCCGCCCGAAATTGCCAGCGAACTGTCTACAAAGGTTGTGAATGTGACGGGGTATTCAACATTTCCGCCGGGACCGACAACAAATTGAAAACAATAGTTGCTACCTAGAGACGGACACTTTGGAAACACAGGAGTGCCAGAATCACCCTTCACCCCTTGCACACCCATCGCGCCCGCGGGGCCTTGGGGACCAGCCAGGCCAGTGGCGCCTGTCGCACCAGTTAAACCAATCGCTCCTTGTGAACCCGTTAGACCAATCGCTCCTTGCGGACCCGTTAGACCAATCGGCCCTTGCGGACCCGTTAGACCGATCGCTCCTTGCGGACCAGTTAGACCAATCGCTCCTTGCGGACCAGTTAGACCAATCGCTCCTTGCGGACCAGTTAGACCAATCGGCCCTTGCGGACCAGTTAGACCAATCGGCCCTTGCGGACCAGTTAGACCAATCGGCCCTTGCGGACCCGTTAAACCAATCGGTCCTAGTGGACCGATCGCTCCGGTGTCGCCTTTTAAAGTTGTTACGAGTGCTGAATCCTGGCCGTAAGCGTTTGAAACAATAAGGCGGTACAACCCCTTAGCTAAACTGGAGCCCGAAGGAACTGTCAACCGGACAGAGTCTGAAGAAATCTGTTCTGCCTGAACCGAAACTCTTAAAGCATTGAGTCCATTCAAAGGCTCGAGTTCAGCTTTGAGTAGATCCGCATTTAAATTTTTTCCATTAATTGCTATCCACAAGAGTGCGTTCGAGGAATCAGCTTCACGCGATTGAATTGATTCAATTTTTGGAGCTAATACCGCAGCAGAAAATGTCGCTTCGCCCCCCGCGGAAGAAGCATTATTCCTGGTGCACGAAATGGAATTGAAAATCGAAACTGCAAGTGCGATGTAATAGAACTTCGTAACAAGTTGAGACATTCTTCCCCCCGGAGCGTTTTGATTCACAACTTAAACTGCAAAGAACAAGCCGGCAGAAAACCGATGCATGTACTTAATTTAACTCGCAATTTCATTATGAAACAGTGCCGTCTGCATGCTTTTATCTATGCAGTTGTTAAAATCTTGATCGCTCAAAAATCTTGATCGCTCAATTGAGGGTACTTTCGAAGACAACTCTTCCACGAGCTTCAAGAAGCTATCGGCTCTTTCGTCGGACCTGGAATACGACCAAAAAACCAGAACGCTTGGCGCTGCACATTGCTCTGTATGCTTTTTACCATAACATGGCCTTAACTAACGACGCTGGAAGGATCAATTGTCACTAGATTTAGAAGGGGTTATCGATCAAGAGTTCAGGCGCTCGAGAACTAAAAATTAATTTTGCGTCAGAATAAAAAATGTTTGACGACCCTTTATAAAAGGAAGCTACCAAATGAATTTAATGACGATCAACGATTCAGCACTTGTTCAAAATACTGAAAAACTTGCACGCGAAGAGCGTGAATTGCTCATCAAGGTTCTTCATCACTTACGCGAAATTGAGCGCCGACGGCTATTTTCAACTTTGGGGTTCAAATCGCTTTTTGACTTTGCTGTTCGACATCTCGGCTACCCTGAAGATCAAGCCTACCGGCGTATTTCAGCAATGAGACTTCTTAAGGAGATTCCTGAGATCGCAGCGCAGATTGAAAGTGGTGAGATTTCTTTGACTCATATTGGTCTAGCACAATCGCTCTTTAAACAAGAAATGAAAATTCAAAATAGAGAAATGTCTCATGATCAAAAATTAGCTGTCTTCGAGCAAATCGCCAACAAACCGGTGCGCGAAGCGCAACGAATGACGCTGGCGATGAGTTCTTCAGTTGCTGCAGCAAAGCCAGATCGCATGAAGCAAATTTCAGAAAATCATATCGAACTCAAATTTATCGCATCCAATGACCTGCAGAAAAAAATCGAAAAGCTAAAGGGGTTACTCGCGCATAAGCATCCAAGCCTTTCACTTGGGGAACTTTTTGAAAAACTTTGTGATCTTGGGCTTACTGAGTGGGGCCAAGCAAAAACCGCGGCGCCGAGAAAACGTCGCGTCAATCCGCAGTCACAATCGCAGATTTCAAAAACTGTATTTTCGAAAGCCGACAACCGATGTGAGAACTGCGATTCAAATTATGCATTGGAAATTGATCACATCATTCCAAGAGCCAAAGGTGGCACATCAGACCCAGCCAATCTGCGCCTTCTCTGCCGAAACTGTAATCAACTAGCGGCTATTCAAGAATTTGGGCAGCAAACGATGGATCGGTACCTCAATTGATCTAATCAAGGTGCTTTAGCGATATACGTTTTACCGTAGAAGGAAATTATTGCGCTCAACAAACCCCTGCATTTTAAGATTTAAGAATCTGTTCAGTGGTTAAACCGGTGTGTTTTTTTATCCCACTGAGCAAATGCCATAGGATGGCCATCAGGACTAGCATGGAAGGGATAAGGATTACGGCAAACGAGCTGCTGGTCATTTTTGCGATTTGTTCATTTAAGACAATCGAGCGCGCGGTGCTATCAAGAAGTGGATCCAAAGGAATAAAAATCTTTATTGCTAAAAAATAATTTAGCGCTGCACTGAAAAAAAATGAACCCGCAAGGTAAACCGTTGAGCTTTTTAAATGTTTATGGAATTCACCTTGGGCTTGTCGCTCTTGCAGTTTTTGTTCGACCAGTTCCAGATCCATTAACGATGGATTTAGCAACAAAGTTTGCACGAATGGCTTTTTTCCAAAAGCTGATACGATCACAAAACTTCCGATCAAAAATGGAAAAGCGGCCTCTTTCACACAAAACCAAATTCCGCCAAGCCCTGCCAACGCCAGCCCGCCCGTAATTGCTACGTTGATAAAACCCAAGGCTGAAAAAACATTCACTTTCTTCCTGCTGTAAGCGTCCCAAATTCCATATACTAGTGGAAACGCCAAGGCGACAAGCAGAGCCACAAGTGGTCCCACCCGCTTTGATCCTTGATTGAGGATAAAAACCGGAATCACCACATTGATCAAAATATTTAACAATCCATTTTCTGGTTTTTGATTCGGCTTCGTCATCATTGCCCCTGTTACAGTTGTCACCCTCATCAATACAATCTTAGATCCAGGAATACAAAGCAGTTTCTAGAATTCAGGCTCATCAAAAATTGGTGGCGGAATGCTTTCATCAAAACTATCCATCGGCATTTGCGGCGGCGGAGGGATCTCTGGCTCAAAAACATCAGGGCCACCTTGGTTACCTGAATTTGGCGGCACGAAACCACTATTGCCCTCATCCCGAGGTACTGGGTTCGATCCCGGGGAACCAGCAGAGCCTGAGCCCACCCCCGCGCCCGCCCCTGAGCCCACAACCGGCTTTGCTTTAGGCTCCGCGCCTGTGATTGGCCCGGCAAGTCCCAGTTCTTCTTCTTCACTTATCAGTCTGGCTTTGACGTCGGCCAACTTTTTCTGCTGGGCAATTACATAGCGAATTCGAGCGATTTCAGCCTCGTCATATTCTTTGTGTTTATTTTTTAAATAGTTCTGAAAGTCAGGCCCAGCTTCATCCGGGGCTCTTTCTTCTTGGGTTTTTATTTTTTTATACGAACGCACGGCTGCGTGAAGATACTGCTCCCAAGCTAGGCGATGCTTTTTGACTGCGTCCAGACCCGCTTGTCGTTGTTGATCAAATTCTTCGATGCGTTTTTTATGATCAAAATACCCCTTTTGCCGATCTAACTCCGTGACCTGTTCTACATTGTCATTCCCGCTTGCAACGACAAGCATGCACAATATTGCGGCAAAGATGAATAGGCAGGGAACTCTTTTTTCGAATCGATTCATAGCCAATAGGATAAGCGCAGCAAAAGCTACTCACAAGCGACTTTTTCTCTCGACCAAAGCCTGGTAATTCATTACAACTGTTGGGTTATGGAAGAAATTGCAATATTCGCAGCCAAAGCACTCTTAATTTTATTGTCCCTGGGAAGCCTGATTGTGCTTATCGCGGTCCTGGTCGCCCGAGCCTCGCAAAAAAGCGAGCTTGAAGTCGAGCCCCTGCACAAAAAATATAAGGACTTGGGATCCTTTCTCAGATCTTTCACGGCCACTAAGCAAGAGCTTAAAGATGAGCAAAAAGCCGAGCAGAAAGCTGAGAAGAAGAGAAACAAAGAACAGGCAAAAATAGAAGGCGATAAAAAAATCCAAAAGCGCGTGTTTGTGCTGACTTTTGACGGCGATGTTCGGGCCTCTGCTGTGGATTCACTTCGCGAAGAAATCACTGCCGTCTTACAAACTGCAGGTCCACAAGATGAGGTCGTGATTCGCCTGGAAAGTCCTGGGGGCGTCGTGCACGGTTACGGGCTGGCCGCTTCGCAATTGCATCGAATTCGCGAACGCGGGATCCCTCTAACGGCATGCGTTGACAAGGTTGCAGCAAGTGGCGGCTACATGATGGCGGTCGTCGCAAACCAAATTCTTGCGGCACCCTTTGCTATTGTTGGCTCCATTGGTGTCATTGCTCAGGTGCCGAACTTCAACAAGGTTTTAAAGAAGCTCGACGTCGACTTTAAGGAATACACGGCCGGTGAATTCAAGCGCACGGTCAGCCTGCTCGGTGAAATAACAGCCAAGGGCGAAGAGCACTTCATTGAAAGACTGAATGAAACCCATGTTCTGTTCAAACAACATGTGCAAAAATTTCGACCGCAACTGGATTTAAGCAAAGCGGCAACTGGTGATTACTGGTATGGCGAAGAGGCCAAATTAATGGGCCTTGTCGATGGCCTAAAAACTAGCGACGACTATTTGCTAAGTTTTGAGAAAGGCACACCAATCTTTGAACTTACTTATTCGGTCAAGCAAACTTGGCAAGATAAACTCGGACAAGTGTTGGGTAAAGCGGTTGAGAGTTCTTTGCTAAGGGTCTTTAATCGTTTAGAAAAGCAAAGATATTTATAAAGACTTGGGATTGTTTTGGAGGCGCTCTTGTCAGAGGTCATACTCAGTGTCAGACAACTTGAAACAACCTTCTTCAGCAAACTTGGGGCCTTTCACGCCGTAAATAAAATCTCATATGACATCTATAAAGGCGAAACACTAGGCATCGTCGGCGAAAGCGGATGCGGCAAGTCCGTGACCTCGTTCTCGCTGATGCGATTGATTGAACGTCCTGGAAAAATCACTGGCGGCCAGGTTCTGCTCAATGGCCGTGATTTGCTTAAGCTATCAGATCCCGCCATGGAGACTGTCCGCGGCGGCGAAATGGCCATGATCTTTCAAGAGCCAATGACCGCCCTAAATCCGGTAATGACAATTGGTCAGCAAATTGACGAACAGGTTTTACGTCATAAAAAAGGAAGCCCTCAAGAAGCCCGCGAACGAGCCATTGAAATGTTATCCTTGGTCGGCATCCCGTCCCCATCGCAACGCTACTCCAGCTACCCTCATCAATTATCAGGGGGAATGCGACAAAGGGCGATGATTGCCATGGCCCTTTCTTGCGATCCGACTTTTTTGGTAGCTGACGAACCCACCACCGCCCTAGACGTAACGATTCAGGCGCAAATTCTAGAGCTCATTCAAAGCCTGCAGCAAAAATTGAATATGACTGTTCAGTTTATCACCCATGATCTTGGCGTGATTTCGGAAATCTCTGATCGAGTCATGGTCATGTATGGCGGCCAAACCTGTGAAATCGGCAAAACCCAAGAAATTTTTCTACATCCCCGGCATCCTTACACTCACGCCCTGATTAAATCACGGCCGCGCTTGGGAAACCGAGTCGACCGCCTGATGACCATCGAAGGCTCTGTGCCTGCACCGCACGAGTTGCCTCCAGGTTGTCCGTTTACCAATCGCTGTCCACGTGCGACCGAACAGTGCCGCGCCCACAAACCACCATTGATTGATGTTAGCTCGGGACACAAAGTGGCGTGCTTTTTCCCAATGGAGTCCTAACTGATGACGGATAATCTATTAGAAATTAAGAATTTAAAAAAATACTTCCCGATCAAAAAAGGTTTACTTTTGCGGGAAGTGGGCCAAGTTAAAGCTGTAGATGATATCTCATTCAGCATTCGTCGCGGTGAAACCTTAGGCCTGGTCGGGGAATCTGGCTGCGGCAAATCAACTCTTGGCAGGGCGATCATTCGACTTTACGAACCAACAGCCGGCGAAATTCAATTCAATGGCGCAGATTTTTTGCGCGCCAAAGGCAGCAATTTAAGAAAGATTCGAAAAGATATCCAGATGATTTTTCAAGACCCCTATGCATCGCTGGATCCACGCATGACCGTGGGGCAAGTTCTGACCCAGCCTTTTGAAATTCATGGACTATTGAATTCGCAGCAGCGTTTAGATCGGGTCAAAGACCTTTTGCAAATCGTTGGCTTAAAGGCATCGCACGTTAATCGCTACCCGCATGAATTTTCAGGCGGCCAAAGACAGCGCATCAGTATTGCCCGCGCCATTGCACTAGAGCCAAAATTAATCATTGCCGATGAACCCGTCTCGGCCCTTGATGTTTCAATCCAGGCACAAATTTTAAACTTACTTAAAGACCTGCAACAGAAATTAAAACTGACATACCTTTTCATTTCCCATGATTTATCGGTGATTGAACATTTGTGTGACCGAGTGGCCGTAATGTATTTAGGGAAAATTGTTGAACTTGCGCCGCGAGAACAACTTTTCAGCAATCCGGAACATCCCTATACGCAAGCTCTTTTGGCGGCGATCCCACGGGTGGCCGAGGGCAAGAAACAGATCAAAAAAAGCCTTGCGGGCGAAGTCCCAAGCCCTATCAATCCACCGCCTGGCTGCACATTTCATCCCCGTTGCGCGAAAAAAATGGATGTCTGCGGCTTAAAAATTCCTGACTTAAAAAATCACTCAGCAATGACTCATGACCATCGCACCGCATGTTGGCTGTATCAGCCCCATGAAAAGGAAAGCTAATCCATGACTACCTATATCACTCGACGATTGATGCAAACTATGGCGGTCATCGTGCTGCTTTCCTATTTTTGCTACTATATTATGACTCTGATGCCAGGGGATCCGGTCGAGCTCATGATCCAATCAAATCCTAAAATCACATCCGCCGACATCGAGCGGCTGCGCAACCTTTACGGTTTGGATCAACCGGTCTACAAACGATACTTTCGCTGGGCTAGCACATTGGCGTCGGGTGACCTTGGGTTTTCCAGAACCTACCGTGTTCCGGTGCAGGATCTGATGTTGCCAAAACTGATGAATACTTTCATTTTATCTTTGATGTCCTTGGTGGTCGCCCTAGTCATCTCGATTCCATTGGGTATTTTGTCGGCATTGCGGGCAGGAACTAAGTTAGATTACTTTATTAATTTTTTAGCTTTTGCGGGGATCTCGGTGCCTTCGTTTTGGCTTGCGATGGTTTTGATCATTACTTTCGCAGTGACCCTAGGATGGCTACCAGCAGGCGGAACTTTTACCATCGGCGAGGCCAGCGATAGCTTTTGGTCGAACATCGTGCAGCCAAAATATTTAATTTTACCAACTATTTCTTTAGCCTATTTACAGATTGGTAGGTTTTTGCGCTTTACCCGATCCTCAATGCTTGAGGCCATGCGCAATGACTACATTCGCACAGCAAAGGCCAAGGGGCTATCCTACAGTGCCATTGTTTGGAAACACGGATTTCGCAATGCTTTGATTCCCCTAATTACAATCTTGGCACTTAGTTTTTCTTCGCTATTTTCTGGGGCGCTGATCACCGAAACAGTTTTCGCCTATCAAGGGGTCGGCAAACTGGTTTACGATTCGATTATCGCCAATGATTTTAACGTAGCTATGATAAGCTTTATGATTTCTGTTTCCATGGTTCTACTAATGAACCTTGTCGCCGATATTCTTTATGGTGTTGTAGATCCCCGGATCTCGTATCAGTAGGCCCCGGATCTCGTATCAATAGGCCGCGGGCCGCAAAACACCAGGAAGCGAAAGTGAGGAATCCAGTGACAGAAAAAAACGATGCAATAACTGAGGCAAATAAAACTTTTGCAAAAGACCTGGCTGCGGCCGAACACGTTCAACCAATGTGGAAAATTGTGCTCTCGCAATTTATCGAACATAAAATGGCTGTCATTGGGGCCATAATTATTTCACTATTTCTATCGATAGCCTTACTAGCGCCTGTTATTAAAAATCTTTCTGGGCTAGATCCAGAACTGCAAAACCCAATCAAACGCTACGAAAAGCCAATGTCAACAGTCGCACTGCCCGAAGATCAGCGCGATGAGCAGATCTCAAAATTCATTGCCAACAACGACGAGCTTGCGAAACAAATAGAAAAGGATCTTGCCTCGAGTGGCTCTGGTAGTAATTCTGCTGGTAACTCTTCTGGTAACTCTTCTGCGGCCGAGGCCGGCGCAAACCCGGGTGCCGACGATGGATTCCCGCTTCTGCATCGTCTGGCAAATATCGAGGTCGCTGAAGCCCGCGCGCTGCTGATTAAAGTTGGAACTCCGCCAGCCCTGCGGCTAGATAAGATTGTTAAAAACTTTGAAACTTTACATGTTTTTGGCACCGACGAGCTAGGACGAGACGTCTTGATTCGCCTAATCTATGGTACCCGGGTCTCTATGGGTATTGGAATTTTGGTGGCGCTGGCCTCCACCATCATCGGATTATTGATCGGGTCTTTTGCTGGTTATTATGGGGGAATCATCGATACCGCCTTGATGAGGATCACCGATTCCTTGCTATCATTGCCCGTGGTCCCGGTGCAAATCGTAATTGCGGCTGTTGACATGAATAAGCTTCCACTTTTTAAGCAGTGGATTGGCGGCGAAAATGAAAGCATGATCAAGTTGGTTTTTATTTTGTTGCTGTTTTCATGGATGACCACCGCCCGCCTGGTGCGGGGAAGTATTCTTTCGATCCGCGAGCGGGAATTTATTTTGGCCGCAAAAACTTTGGGTGCGACCGATCTGACGGTTATTTTTCGTCATATGTTTCCAAACGTGGTCGCGCCACTTTTGGTCAGCGTAACTTTGGGTGTTGGCGAATCCATTTTATTCGAGGCCGCCCTCAGCTTTCTCGGTCTTGGTATCCAGCCACCAACCCCAAGCTGGGGTAATATGCTTATGAATGCACAAGATTTGATGTATCAGGCCCCTTTTCTTGCAATTCTTCCTGGATTGTTAATTTTAGCGACGACGATTAGCTTTAACTACATCGGTGACGGCCTACAAGATGCGGTCGACCCAAAAGCCATTCGCAGGTAGATCCACGATTCAGGGCTTGCCTTGGATCAAATTAGAAAGCCAACGCCAGATTTAGGCCCGAGACCTGATTGCTGGCTTTAGATCGACCATCCAAAGACTGACCATAAGAAAAAATAGAAAGCGACCAGCTAGCCGTTCGATATTTCAATTCAGCGGCGGGGTAGCGCAATTCCTGCACCGCTAAAGCGACGTCAAATTTACTAGAAATCGAAAACGTACTACCCATAATCAACGAGTGAATTGATGCGAACTGGCCAGCGAAGTAGGGGTAACCTCTGACAAAGAAATTGCAGGAAAAATCTAGACTACAATAATTGAAGCTTTTCAGAGCAACAGAAGAAACCCAATAACTTTCATGGGGGTTGGTCAGTGGAATCGCATATATTCCAAGCTCGAGCATTGAAACTTCGATATTAATATCTGTGCTAAACGAAAGATTGCTCAAGTACTTATAGTCGACATTACTAAAACTTTTCACCTCGACATTATGAATAAAATCCCCCGAATCATAGGACTCGTGGGTATATTTTCTCATCAGGTGATTCCATTGAATGTAGTACTGGATGCGCTTGCTGATACGCTTAAAATATCCCACCGCTAGGTTGGTATCTTCAGCCGACATCACATTGAGGGTCGAAAAAACTGGGTTTTCAATATAGAATACATTTCTATAATTGTGCGACATGGATATCCAATAGGATCTTTGCACAAAGGTAACGCCTAAACCGGTGTGATTTTCAAAAACTTTATCGTAGGAATTAGAAATTTCAGCCACTTTCTCACTTTGGCTACCGTTGGTCATTACCCTCATGAAGGGCAATAGTTCTGGATTTGCGCGATAACTAAAATCAACTTGCCATTTTTTACCTGTTTGCAGGGGCAATCGTTTCATCGGAAAAACAGACTGCCCATAGGCTTCGCTGATTAATAGTTCTTTGCTTTGGATGCCATTGACGGCTGCATTGGCATTGACGAAATAGAGCGCTAAAATTAAGCCAAAAATAATTCTCATTGGGCCGCTGTTAACTCCAGTAACAATTTTGAAAAGTTTTCGTATGATAGTTTTCCTGAAAATACATTTGCAAGCAGTAAATAAAGAACCTTTTTATCGTCTTCCTTTGCAACCAATAAAGCAAAGGTTTTTAAAACCTCCTGCCCTAAAGCAATTTGCACTAAATCATCCGCCAAGGGAACCAAAGGCGGACTCTTTCCTGGGTCAAACTTCGAGCTCACCACAGTCTGGTCAGAAAGAGTTGGCGATGGCAAAACGGTCACGTTCAGGCTTTTTAGTAATTCAACCAGAAAGGCTGGGCCTTCTCTTTCAAGGTCGACAGTTCGAATCGCTTCAAGCCATTTTATATTTAAACGTTTAATCTGCTCATTTAAAGCCAGCGCGTCCGGGCCACCCACTTCTGTATATGAATGCGCAAAGCGCTCGATAAGATTGACAACACTTTGTAGGATATTAAAGGGCTCTGTTCCGAATTTTCCAAAATGCAAAAGTAACTGATGCTTTGTCGATAACAACTCAGACCCTTCGGAATAGATACTAATTGAATGCAGCACAAATCGCATCAATTGATCCAAAGCCCGGTAGGAATAGACAGCGCCAATTTCAAAGTTGTTTTGATCAGAGGCCGATCCAGCATTCCCATAAAGCAATTCCAGCTTCCGCGTGCCAATGTTCAGATTTGCACGCTGCGCTTCGTTCATTTTTGGAGCAACCGCCTGAAGTTCCGAGATCAGCATTTTTACCCGCGGGGGGTCAGAGAGGACTGAACTATCCAAATTTTTTAAACTGATTAAAAGATCCGTCGCACGAAGCGAAATGCTTGCCATATTGAACATTTCAAATCCCGCCGAACCAAGATAAGCATGGGCGATAGTTATTTGCACCCCGCGGTCATCAGGGCACTTTGTTAAAAGCTCGGCCTCTTGGCTAATAATTTCATCGTAGTTCTTTTGATTAAGACTTTGTGCAAGGCCGGCTCTGTCACAGTCGATATTTCGATCGCAATTTTGAAAAACAGAAACAAGGGCAATGAGACCCACACCCGTCACCAGCGAGGATACTTTTCTTAATTTGATCACCAATGATTTCCTTCAAAATTGAATCGCAAAAGCATAGGCAAATGATACCGCGAATTTTGTCGTAAATCATTAGCGATTCCGAATGAACCAGTATGAAACGCTTTTCAAAATCCTGCGACTACCCCAACCAATACGGGACCTTCGCCCGCCGTTCTCCGACGGTTTAATAAGTTTAAATTGACTACAACACCAAAAAAGCGTTAAAATTGGTATCATGGTAGACAGACTATGTAACCTATCGAAACAACAAAGTTTTTTCTTATTTGGGGCCCGAGGAACAGGAAAGTCGACCCTTTTGCGAGCGCAGCCATTTTTTGAAAATGGTTTCTATATCAATCTACTTAAACCTGCAGAGCAAGAACGCTACTCCTTAAATCCGAATTTACTTTTCCAGCAGGCCCAACTGATAAAGGATAGCTGGATCATTATTGATGAAGTTCAAAAGGTTCCCAAGCTCTTAGATGTTGTACACGATATCATTGAAACTTATAAAGTTAAGTTTGCGCTTACGGGATCAAGCTCCCGCAAGTTAAAAAGAGGGGGAGCTAATTTGTTAGCTGGCCGGGCTGTCACTTTTTCACTGTTTCCACTGACTCATTTAGAATTACAGACTCATTTTAATTTGGAAAATGCTCTTCGCTTTGGGACACTACCAAAATTATTAGAGTTTGATACGCTTCCAGACCCAACGGCAAAGATAAGGTATTTGAATTCTTACGTATATACATACATAAAAGAAGAAATTCTTGTTGAACAGTTGGTTAGAAATCTTGATCCTTTTCGTTTGTTTTTACCATTGGCCGCACAGATGGAAGGCGAGCCCTTGAACTATTCAAAGATTGCTAAGCAGTCGGGCGTCGAACATAAAACAATTCAAAACTACTATCAAATTCTTGTTGAAACGCACCTAGGTAGCTTTATTGAGCCTTACCATAGGTCTGTTCGTCGCGTACAAACCCAATCCCCAAAATTCTATTTTTTTGATCCAGGAGTAAAAAATGCAATCGAAAAAAAATTAACAAATACACTTATAGCAAAGACCTCAGAGTACGGCAGGCAATTCGAATCTTGGTTCATTAATGAATGCCTACGAATAAATTCATATCTTGAAACTGAATTCAGTTTTTCTTATTTAAGGACCAAAGATGATGCCGAAATTGATTTGGTAGTCGAAAAACCAAATGGTGAAATTATTCTAATTGAAATAAAATCATCAACAATTATTTTTGATTCACACTTAAAGCATTTAAGACACTTTAAGTCTTCATTCCCGACTGCAAAATTTATTTGCGCTTGCCAAGTTCCAATGCCAGAAAAGCGTGATCATATTCTTGTCCTGCCATGGCAAGAGGCCATTTCCTATATTTTTAAAATCCAGCCCGCCGCCCCCATGGCTGTTGAATCTACAGACAGTTGATAGCTTGCTTTTTCTTAGTCCTGGAGGATCTCGTACCCAGCAACGGCAGCTTCATAACAGGCAATGTCAAGTCCCGACGAAGATCCCGCCCAGTCTACAGTCGCCTCATTGTCAGCGACCTCAATATGCCAACTCTAAATGGAATCAATTTCCTACGCGAGATTCGCCAGCGCAAAATACAAACCCCAATCATCTTTATATCAGGCAGAAACCTGCCAGTTTTCCAACCCAACGAAGACCTAGGCCCATTCCTATTCTTTGCAAAACCCTTCGACTACGCAAAAATTCAAGCAGCCATCGCCAGAATCCTCGCGCCTGTCCCCGCTTACGATTCAAAGGACAAAATCGCGTAGGAGAACCAACGAGCAGAACCGCCTAATGAATGGCACTATCCTTCGGATTGTTAAGTAACAGCTTAAAAGTCGCACTTGGGAACGACTTCGAGCTGCGGGGTATCTTAACTCACAAAACAGGGGGAGAACAGTCCTCCGATAGATTCACACCTAGTCAATAGTTCAGATTTCCCCTGATCACCTGCCAAGTCGTGGCAATGCTAACCTTTTGTCTAGTCAACTATAGACGCTCCGCCGCCGATAGTCAGTAAGACATTATGAATACAACATGGTTCGATCGATTTCTATATTCTCTTTTCCAATCTTGGCAACTCAATAGTTTGTCGTTCGGTGACCTATGGAAAGAAGTCGACAGCAATAGAAGACTCAAACAAATAAGGATCGCACTGCCCATCTCGGGTTTTGGTTATCTCTTGCACTACTTTTTTGTCGACGGACCACTTGGGCTAACTTCAGATTACGTTTGGTTTTACTATCGCTTTGGAATATTCGCAGCCTCGATGACGGTTTTTTCTCTTTCACTTTCATCACGACTTCCACAGCGCTTAATCGACTGCTTGTACTGGCTAGTCGCGATAGGTACTTGCTGGGCCCAAGCGCGATCAACTGTTTGGTATTCAGGGGTTTCCCCAACGTGGGGCTTTTTCATTGCGATTATTTTTGTTTTTATATTTCGAACAAATACGTTTTTTCAGTTAGCAATGCTAACTGTCTTGCTAGCCGCCGAATGGCCCTCGTTCATAGCGACCAATCAAGAAATGACCTTGATATACGGATCACTAATTGTCTCATACTTCGTAATATTTCTTGCAGGCAGAATTAGACTTGAAGAAATTAATAGCTTTGTCATTTCCCAACGACAAGTTGAAACTGAAAAAGCAATGTTCGAGGTGCAGCAGGAGCTTGCAGACCAAATAAAAGCTTTTCTACCTAGAAAGACAAGCAAAGATCTGCGGCGGTTACTCTCGAGCGGCCATACTGTCACTCAGGCAATTAACGAAGTACTTGCCCCACAAGAAAAGAAAGTAGCTTGTCTCTTTTCAGATATCAGAGGCTATACCCAGCTAACAAAAGCGCTTAAAAATATTCAAGCAAGCGCCATGCCAAACATCAAAGCAAGCACCTCAATAGTCGAAGATTTTGATGGAATTCCAAGAGTGATTGGCGACTTGGTCTTTGCGTATTTCGAGCAACAGAACTCCGACCATGCCTATTTAATTAATGCGCTTATGGCGGGAACTGAAATTATTAAGTTTAATAGGCTTCATAACGCCTCCGTCGATATGGCGTTGCGCATTTCAAGGTATGTAATCTTAGATTGCGGGGCGGCCGTCTGCGGAAATCTTGGAGGTCTGCACTCGTCACGCGAGATTACCGCGCTTGGCGCACCTGTGAATAGATGTTCACGGATAGATATTCTCACAAAAACTGATAAACTACGAGCCCTTCTCGGGGAGGATGCTCTTGTCCTATCCAGTTCTTTTGTAAAGATATTGATCGGACTAGGAATCAATATTAAACTAACTAAAGTAAATCTGGCGGAGTTAGACCTCCAGATTAGGGACTTCGATGACGAGCAAGAGGTCTATTTCACCCATGATTTGGTGACAATAAATATAAACAATATCCTCGGCAATCTGGAGGCTGCATAAGTGAAGACAAACTTGGATCAGCAGATGAGTAGCTCGACCGACCAAATCCATTCGTTAATTACGCCCGCCGACATCAGAGCAGGTGAACCAGTCAAAGCCTATGTGAAAGTGCAAGGGTCCTTCCAAGAAACCAGAGTGTGGAGAATTAGCCCCTTAGGCGTTGAATTCCTCAAGAGTCCCGCCTTGGGTGAGGTTAAGGTCGGCGACTCTTTGGGTATCGAGCTTTCTATCGGTAAAGAAAAAACCACACATTCCGGCGTCATTGTCTCCGCAGTTTATGAGGACGATCGGAGATCAATCGTCGGGGTGCGATTCTATCAAAATGAAGAAGAAAATTGGATCGATGGATCCGAACGTCGTTCCTCGAAACGATGGTCTTGTTCTTCCGAATTCCTTCCAAATGGCGTTGCACCAAATCCAGGAAAGTTTAATGATTTTATTTTCTTTAAACTCATTGATGTCTCATCGAATGGTTGTCGAATTGAAACATCGCTTCGAAATAAATTTCTTGTTCCAGGGATGAAGTTGAATACCACAATCACTTTTCCAGTAATCGGGAACGTCAACATTAGACTTAAGGTCAAAAATGCTGCGCTGATCGAAAAGTCAGGAAAAGACTTCTTGTCCCTTGGATGTTCTTTTTCAGATCCATCGAAAACTTTCCATCAAATTCTTGCGCAATATGTTTTTCAGTTCGGCTCAGCATCTTCGATCAAAGAATTAAAAGATGAAGGCCTTATTGTACAGCATATCTCCAAGGGCATTGAGTTCAAATACGTCCGAACTAAGGACGAGTACCAACAAGTTTTAAATCTTCGACAACTATCCTATTCTGCTTCTGGAAAATTGGCCGCTGAGGCCTCTACCGCAGACATCTATGATGCGCGGTCGCGAATCATAATTGGTGTCTACAAAGGGGAAGTCATCGCATCGACACGGCTCATTTTCAATGAAATGGACGATGCGATGGAACATGAGCAATTTGTAACATTTGACTCGAGAGCGCCGCGGAGAGATGAAATCTGTGAAATCACTAGAGTTTGCACACATCCTGATTTTCGCGGTTCAGATCTCCTCTCCGGGCTCTTAAGATATGTTGCAATTACAGTAGCTCAATCTGGCCGCCGCTATATTTTGGGATGCGCCACTGACGAGTTACTCCCCCTCTATCTCCGAATTGGGTTTAATTCGCTAAATTTAATCTTTTATCATAAAGATTTGAACAATCTAAAGCATACAATTTTCCTATGCGATGTTCACGAGGTAGCTGTAGGAAAAGGAGTTTCCCCTTTAGCTTGGAATATCCTTTGGCGAGATGTCGTCAAATATATTGGGGATTATAAACTTATTCAATTCGACAACGTTGCAAATACCAGAATAGGATTCTATCGGCTTTTTTACCCTTTGGCTCTTCTTGCAATGTCAATTCGAATAAAACGAAAAAAACCAAGTCGACCTATTAATAATATGCTACAATCCAAAGCGCCCACCCGGAAAACCAAATGACTATGAATTTTAGCATCGGATTTATTACTCTTGCAGTTTTTTGCTTTTGGAGCTTCGGATGGACTGTAAATGGAGTATTTATCCCGTCCTCGTCATCCCAAAAAATGGGATATCGCTTACTAAAACTAGGTAATGTTTTTACTTGGCTGTCCTCAATAGTTATTTGGTATTATAGCTCAAACCCCAACTCTGAAAAATGGATCTTCGGCTCCATAATGCTAATTCTGGACTTAGTTCTTTTCATGTGCGCAAAAAGAGTTGCAACCAAAAAATTGACACTAGCTTTTTCAAACGACAGCCCGAAATTCATTTTGCAGGAGGGGCCTTATCGATACATTCGCCATCCATTCTACACAAGCTACTTATTTTGCTATTTGATCGTTGCTGCGGTTCTCAATCATTGGGTTTTGTGGATAAATTTTTCTTGCATGCTCGCAATCTATCTGTGGGCAGCACTTAGAGAGGAACAGAAGTTTAAAAACTCACCGCTCAAAGGTGAATACTTACTGTATAGAAAGAAAGCTGGGCTTTTTTACCCAAAAATATATCGGCCCTAAGCACCATAATCCCGCCTTGAGCTCCAGCCCAACTCTAACTAAGCTACCGACTGGCCCACAGGAGTCCTCGCTTAGTCATCTAATCTGTTCATTAGTTTTTTGCTTGGCGTGACTCTTTTAAATAGCGCCATCTTTTTTCGCAAACCGCAAGCTCAGAGCCTGCGTGGCAAGGCCAGCCGCTACATATTGTTCCGGAGGACTTGGGTACTAAAATATGTTCCCCCGGCGCTAATCAAGGGCCATTTTGCCAAAAGACCGGCCAACATCGAATTCGCAACATTACGTGTTTTCGATGGCATTAGAACTCAATTTTTAGAATTGCCCGATACCACCGCAATACCCGCGCCCATGCCGCCCGAGGGCCTTGACTCAGATCGCATTCAAAGCTTGAATGCGCCTATGATTAGCCTTAAGTCCTGGGGTCAGCTTTTGTTTTTGACCCTGAAAAAGAATATTTTGCTTTTGTGGCTCTTGCAGATTTTGTCTACCCTTGCTGATCAGAAAATTACTCGGGAAATTGAACGTCACCTCAGCTCTAGCGAAAAGTCCCCGGAACTTTGGTTTTTTATTCCTAGCTCCATTCTTTTAAACTTATGGTTTCCGACTTTGATAACCCTGCTTGTGCTTTTTGAAGCTTGGAAAAGAAGAACCGATCAAGCTCAAAGCCGAAGTCTTTATCTAAAAAATAATCTGGGCTACTCGCTGAAAGAAACTTTGCGGGTTTGGGGTAAAACTTTGGGCTGGAGTCTGCTGTTTCTGTTGCCAGGTTTGTATAAAATTCTAGAATTTAGTTTAGTGCCATTTATTGTCGTTTTTCACCCCAATTACCACAAGGGTAGTGTTGATGCATTAAGCACATGCGCACAACTGGCAAAGGGCCGGCGCTGGAAGATTGCGGTTGTCCTTGCCTTTTCGGTGCTGATTTTCCCTGTCTTTTTTTCACAATTTGACAAGATTCGCCATTTTGAAACCCACCCCATTACTGCTAGTTTGTTTTGTCTGATTGAAGTGATAGTGTCGACCGGTTTGGTGCTGTCGCTATTTGGCATTTTCGAAAGGAGCCTTCGTGAGTCTCATATTTCAATGGAAAGATATCAAGAACCGCAGCCGGGGCTTAACCTTTGATGATGTGCTGATGGTTCCCAGTCGCTCTGATGTTCGATCGCGGCGCGACCCCTTGCTGACCAGTAAAATTACGAAAACAAAATTTCTGGAAACGCCGATCGTAAGTGCGAACATGGATACCATCACTGAAAGCGACATGGCCATTGCCATGCACCAAATGGGTGGCCTTGGAATTCTTCATCGCTTTGCCAGTATTAAAGATCAAGTTAGCTTTGTGAATCTGGTAAAGGACTCTGGTGCTGCCGCGATTTCTGCCAGCATCGGGGTCAACGACGATTATCAAGAACGAGCCACCGCCTTGATCCAAGCCGGGGTCAACATTATGACAATCGACATTGCCCACGGCCACTCCATTGCCATGATCGAAGTGATGAAATGGCTTAAGGATCGCTTTGCAGACATTGAAATCATCGCGGGAAATTTAGCGACTCAGGAAGCAGCACTTGATTTAATCGAGGCCGGCGCCGATGCCATCAAAGTTGGAATTGGACCGGGCTCTATGTGCACAACTCGAATTATTACGGGCTGCGGAGTTCCCCAACTTTCAGCCATTGCACTTTGTGCTGAAGTCGCAAATGAATACGGAGTCCCCGTCATCGCCGACGGTGGAATGCGAAACTCGGGCGACATCGTGAAAGCCTTTGCCGCCGGTGCCAGCTGCGTGATGTTGGGCTCGATGCTTTCTGGGACCATCGAAACTCCGGGGGAAATTAAAAACGGCCGCAAACAATACCGAGGCATGGCTTCTAAGGCAGCTCAGGTCTCGTGGCGTGGCGGCGTTCCCCAAGGAATGGCACCAGAGGGCGAAAGCACCCATGTGGCCGTCAAAGGGCACGTCAAAGATGTGATCAATGAGGTTACCGGCGGAATTCGTAGCGGCATGAGTTATATAAATGCCACGACCATCGCTGAACTTCAGGAAAAAGCGCGTTTTATTGAAATGAGCGCAGCTGGTGTATTTGAGTCCCATGCACACGGTGTCCCAAAACAATTTTAACGCAAAGTATAATTAAGATTCGGAAAGCTGGACCTTGGACCCTTTGACCTGGGTATTTGAAAACCTTACTCTTGGCCATGCTTATCCAGCAACATTGAAAAATATGTGATGGGATTGGATAAATTGTTGTTTGTTCACAAAGGCCGCCGGTAACGACGGCCTTTGTTTTTTCTGACAAGATAAAATACATTAATCTCGTGCAAGATTCAAAACTCACTCAGATGCCGATTGGTGTTTTCGATTCAGGGATTGGTGGCCTTACCGTTCTGAAGTCTTTAGCCATGCATTTTCCGCAAGAAAATTTTCTCTATATTGGCGATACGGCGCGACTTCCATACGGTTCGAAATCACCGGAAACCATTCGCAAATACTCTGAACAAATCATGAATTTTCTGGCCGCCCAAGGCGTGAAGGCTTTAATTATCGCCTGCAACTCGGCTTCGTCCCAAGTCAGTGAGCACGAATGGAATTCAATTCCACTTTACAATGTCATTGGGCCCGGGGCAATAGCCGCAGCAAAGGCCACGGTCTCGCAAAAAGTTGGCGTCCTTGGCACCCGCGCCACAATTCAAAGCGGCAGTTATCAACGTGCCATTCAATTGCAGAATCCAAAAATCCAAGTTTTTTCTCAAGCTTGCCCGCTGTTTGTCCCACTTGCTGAAGAGGGCTGGATCGACGATCCGCTGACAAATCTTATTGTCTACCGCTATGTTCAGCCGATCATCGCCGCGGATGTGGATACCTTGGTTTTAGGTTGCACGCACTACCCCTTGCTGAAGCAGTCCATCGTCAAAGCCGTCGGACAAAATGTCCAACTGATCGATTGCGGACAGTCCGTAAGTGCAATGATTGAAGCTGATCTGAGGTCAGGACGAATCCCGCGGTCCACTGCAAAAAAAGGTAAAATTCAAGTTTGGTGCACGGATCTTTCAAGCCAATTTGCAAGGATGGCCGAAACAACTTTGGATCCCCTTCAGATTGACGAACTTTGCATTTGTAATTTGTAAGCCTAAAATATCTTTTAGAAAAATACTTCTGCAGCTGGATCAAAACTGTTGTAGCCACTTGCCATTACGGCCCCGTAAGCGCCAGTATCCAACACCGCTAACCAATCCCCTTCTTCCAAGGGGCTAAATTCTCGCTTTTTACCCAAAAAATCCGAAGACTCACAAATGGGACCCGCAACATCGGCGATAAGTGTTGGCCCGGATCTTTTTTTCAGCGGCCAAATTCGGTGATGCGCCTGATACAGTGCCGGACGCATCAAGTGGTGCATGCCGGAGTTGACGATGACAAAGTTTTTATGCGGAGTTTTCTTGATATACTGAATTTGTGTTAACAATACGCCTGAGCGCGCCACCAACACACGACCTGGCTCGAACTGAATTTTTCCTGAGAACCCCTTAAGCTCGGCCTTTAGCGTCTTGCCGTAATCCTGCAAGATATTTTGATCCTTGCTGATATCACTTTCGTAAACGATTCCAACCCCGCCGCCAATATCTAATCGCCCCAAGGGAAATCCCTGGGCCTGTATTTCCTGATAAGTTTGCCTGAGCTTTTTTAAGGCCTCGGAAAGGGCACCGAATTGAATCAACTGGGACCCGATGTGAACGCTTAAGCCCACTAGCTCTAGACTGGAATGGGCCTTGATGATTGCTAAACATTCAGCAATTTGTGACTCGGGAATGCCAAATTTGTTCTCTTTAAATCCCGTTGAAATGTAAGGATGGGTTTCAGGGTTCACTTCGGGATTGATTCGCAGACACAAGGCTGCTTTTTTTTGCCTCATCATCGGCGACTGAACTTCAGTCACTATTCCTGTCACTATTCCTGTCACTATTCCTGTCACTATTCTGGCAATTCGCTGGAGCTCGTTGATACTTTCGACATTCAATTGGAAAACGCCTTCGGACAAAGCCAAGCGGATCTCGTCTTTGGATTTCGCAACCCCTGAAAAAATAATCTGCTGGGCCGCAAAACCGGCAGCAAGGCCCCTTTTCAGCTCGCCGCCGCTGACCACATCCAGGCCAATGCCGGCTTGGGAAAAAATCTGCAAAATTTCGGGATGGTGATTGGCTTTAACCGCGTAGTGCACTCCGAAATTGCTAACGGCCTCAGAAATTGCACTTAAATAGGTTTCTAGCTGTTTTTTGATGCCGGACCGCGAATAGACATAGACTGGCCCTGCACCGGTAAAATCGCCTAAATTTCGGCCATCCATGGTCAGATCACCCTGGGAATTGTAACTCAGCACTGACATGAAGGGTCCTCAGGGGTTGAAGTTCAGCAAATCTTACTCTAAGTTCAAAGCTAAACTAGTGAAAGAATTTATGACAAACTTTATTTTTGCAAAATCGCCACAGCTGATTCCAATACCTGCCTATCGATTCACCAATCATGGCCCCGAGGTTTTGATCCTTGGCGGAGTCCATGGCGACGAATACGAAGGAATTGTTGCCGCACATGGCTTGCTTGAGGCCTTTCTAACCAGTTTCCCATTTAAGCTAAATGTGACCTTGGTTCCAACTTTCAATATGGAAGGCGTTTTTGCAAAAACTCGCACCAATTCCAGAGGTGTCGACCTTAACCGCAATCTGCCGACCTCGGATTGGAATCCCTTAGCACCAAATCCACGTTATGCTCCGGGACCTGCCGCAAATAGCGAACCTGAAAATCAGGCCTTGGTTAAATTTCTAAAGCGTTATCCCCCTTGTCTGATTGTGACCTTGCACTCGTGGTTTCCATTGGTAAATCCAAATGGTGACTGCATGCCAGAAGCAGAGTGTATTTCAAAGTGGACCGGCTATAAAATCGAGGCCGACATCGGCTACCCAACTCCGGGAAGCCTAGGCAATTACGGAAACGAGCAAAAAATCCCGGTGTTGACCTATGAAATCCAACGAGACTCAGCCCCAATTGATATAATTAAACTTCATGTCCCGGCCCTGATAGAGTCCCTTAAAGTGACGGAGAAACGCCATGCCAGCCGCACAAATTGAGCGCCTTGAACAAGAAATTTCAGCGGGTCGAAAAATTGATGATCTTAATGCTCACGAAAAAGACGCTATTCTGTCGGTGATTGAAGGCCTTGACCAAGGCCTATTGCGGGTCTGTGAAAAACATGAGGGCCAATGGCAAACCAATGCTTGGATTAAGCGGGCTATTTTACTTTATTTCCGCCTGCAAAAAATGACGGTTATTCAAGCCGGTGACTTGCAGTTTTACGATAAAATCCCTTTAAAAACGTGGAGTGAAAAACAAGGTGTTCGAGTCGTCCCCCAGGCCATTGCGCGAAAAGGATGTTTCATTGAACCCGGGGCTATTCTTATGCCGTCTTTCATAAATATCGGGGCCTTTGTTGGCAGCGGGACTATGATTGATACTTGGGCCACGGTTGGTTCCTGTGCACAGATCGGCAAAAACGTGCATTTGTCTGGCGGCGTGGGAATCGGAGGAGTTCTTGAGCCCGTGCAAGCCTCACCGGTCATCATCGAAGACAACGCCTTCATTGGCAGCCGCAGTATTGTGGTTGAAGGTGCCGTGATCGAAGAGGGCGCCGTTCTGGGCGCCGGCGTAGTGATCACCGCCAGCACTAAAATAATCGATATCAGTCAAAAAAACGAAATTCAATACAAAGGCCGCGTTCCAAAAAATTCGGTGGTCATACCCGGCACCTACGAAAAGGATTTTCCGGCTGGAAAATTCGGAGTCCCATGCGCTTTAATTATCGGTACTCGAAAGCAATCCACTGACTTCAAGACCTCACTAACTGAAGCCCTTCGGGATTATCAAGTCAGCGTTTAGCAATAGTATGCTTTAGATGTTGTCCTCATCCACTAAAACACAGGATCTTTACCAACCACGGACCGCACGCAATCAGGCTTTGTGATCGCACCAGGGTCAAAGCCGGTAGCGAGATAGATCGTTGTAAAACCAAGGCTTGCCGCTTTGGTAGCCACGCCTTCACCGCGCACGCCATTGCCCAGACTCACATCGATATAGATTGGTGTTGCAAGGTCAATCATGGCGGCATTTGCCAAAAACTCTCCTTGATCTGAAAAGCATAACAAGCTCTTGGCATTTTCTTTCGCCGCCATCTTCCACGTCATGTGAACCAGCGAATCATCATCAATGAGAATCGCGTCGTATTTCACGCGCGCCTTTTCAATTTCAAGCGGCACATACGGCGCTAAGCCCTTTGGGATGATCTTGACACCCATCTTCGCAGCTCGTGCGAGCACCTGCGGCTCTTCATAGCGAGAGGTCACAAGAATTGCTTTTGCCGCTATACCCGCGCGTTCGATTGCATCTAAGCCATTGCCATTTTGTCCAAGGAACTCGTAATCAACAAAGAACTGCGCCACTTGCGTTTGGTTAACACTTGCCCATTCAACAAATCGCGCAAGCGAAGTGAAGTTCGTATGCTTGATGCCAGCGGCTTCACTGCCAGCCGATGATAATCGACCAGCCCAGATTTGATGGATCGTTTGGTCGTCATCGGCAGAAGTGACGGTGGAATTTTCAGGAAGCACAATCGTTTCAACAAACCAACTGGGCGCCGCCACTCGCGGAAGCGTGATCGTGATCATCGTACCCATGCCGACTTGCGACTGAATCTGAAACTTGCCGCCGAATTTTTCGATCGTCTCACGAGCGTGAAAAACCCCAATGCCGGAACCACTGGCCGTGCCGTCTTTGCCGTGAGTAACTCCGCGCTCGCCACGCGCCCTGGACCAGAGAATGCTTCAACAGAGTTATTAACCAGATTTGAAATCACCCGCGCAAGTTCAGTCGAATTAATTTTGGCAAACAGCCCATAACCTTGCGTGAGATCACCCTTATGAATTTGGGTGCTAAAAATCGGTTTTATTCGAATTAAGACGCGATGGTTGCCGCTGTTGGTCGTTATAGACTGTAAGGCTGGTAAAGTTTACAGCCGATTTTTGAAAAGAACCCCCGCGTGCGATACGCTCTTGTTTGCAACAACCTTGTTGCCTCCAAAAAGGAAAGGCACTGCAGCGAGGGCTATTGAGGGGTCAAGACTGATTGTTTAAAATTCTCTTCACCATCTGTGGGTGCCAGCTTTGACCCCTGCACTTCGTGGGGATTTTCATCTGAGTTAGAATTTTCGCAATCTGTCGCAGACTTAAACCCTGGCTGTGCATTTCCTTAGCGGCCTCAACAGCTCGTTGTTCTGCAAAATGGAACGGCCCGCCCTTGAATTACACGTTGGCCATACGGCGGTTGGGAAGGTCTGCCATGGTGCTGACAAGCTTCACGGACTGGACTTTCAAAGCCAATCAATGCGCTGCGCACAGCTTCTTTTGAGGAACCTATTTGTTCGGAGATTTGCTGGATCGAAAGGCCCTCAGTGACATATTTTTGAGTGAGGAACCCTTATTTTTGAAGACTGGAATATAAATAAACTCTTTATTTACAATGAGTTCCATCTGAGGAACACTTAGGCAAGATACCAAGGCGGATGGTCCGCCATTTGTTTCTTCAATATTTTCAAATAGTTAGTTGGGCTTTTTCGAGCGAAGCCATATGGGTCTCGAACTCTGGAGTAATTTTGAGCTTTATGCAAATTCCAAAATTTTTATATGGAACCGCTTGGAAAGAAGATGCGACTCAAGACTGCGTCGCCAGGGCCCTTGCTGCGGGATTTCGTGGCATCGACACTGCCAATCAGCGTAAGCATTATTACGAGGCAGGCGTGGGTGAGGCCTTGAAGGCGTCTGGAGTTTCTCGATCCGAACTTTTCTTGCAAACAAAATTTACTTATCAGCGCGGCCAGGATCACCGATTGCCCTATGATCCCGAGGCGCCCACAGCAACTCAGGTTCGGCAGTCCTTTGAAAGTTCTCTTGAGCATTTGCAAACGGATTATTTGGATTCTTTGATATTGCACGGACCATCGATTCCCAACGGACCGTCCTTGGATAAAATGGATTGGGAAGCGTGGCGGGAGATGGAAGCCTTGCACGCGGAAAAGCGAACTCGATTCCTTGGAGTCAGTAACGTCACTGCATCCCAGCTGAAAGAGCTTTATGAGGGAGCCAAAGTAAAGCCAACCTTTGCGCAAATCCGTACCTTCGCGCGCACTGGATGGGATCGCGAAAAGAGAATGTACTGTTTGGAAAACAATGTTGTCTTTCAGGGTTTTTCGCTACTAACGGCAAATAAAGATCTAGTAGATGGTGCAAAAGTTAGCCGGATTGCTGAGCGCCTAAGCGTAACGCCTTCTCAGGTCATTTTCGCTTTTGCTCGCCAAGTTGGAATGTTGCCAATCACTGGCACTAAGGATTCACTACACATGAAGCAAAATTTGGACAGTCTTTCGCTCACGCTGGAAACAAGTGACTTAAATGCCATCGATGAAACGCATCTTTAAGCGAGGCCAAACGGGTCTTGAACTTTTTAATATTTCAGTAGAGGTTTAGTGGCGACTCGATTTATCATGGCAATTACTTTGAATTCTTCGAACCCAAAAAATTTGGCTGCGTTTTACAAAGATGTTTTAGAAATGACTTACCCCGAGGTGCGTAAATGAAGCTAGCCGATATCGTTAAAGTTATTGCGAATGAGTTTGGAACTTCTGAACTCAAAGAGATTAATAAACTTCTTAAGGATGAACCCGCTGTTAAGTTTCGTATCACGGGCAAGTCCTTGACGCATTTGGGTTTTACCGGCCGTATCAAAAGCCTTTCCGAAGAAGGTATTAAAGCATTTATGACGAACAAAGTGTCGTTGATTCGTCTGCAAGAGATCGAGACCTTTGAAAAATCTAAACGTTCGGAATGGTACGTAAAGCCGGTTCAAGCAAAGCCAACTACAAGAACAGTTCCAGCAAAAGCTTCAGAGAAAGAGACTAGGAAACCTGAGAAGTTTACCCAAGCTAATGACGAAGACTTTGACGGTGACGACAGCTTCGATGAAGAAGATTTGCGCCCGAAGAAACCTAAAAAGAGTAAAGAAAAAGTCACTGGAAAACAGGGCCGTAAATTTATACCGGTGCTTAAGAAGTAGTAGCGCCTGGTAGGGGTCAGTTATCCAGCCGATCGACAATAAGATCGATACTAGCCCCATTCTGCCCCGCCATTTTTTCCCTTCAATTTTTTTCAAATAGCTTGTAGAGTGACGGCAGGCAAAACGAGCTAAACTCGTCGATTCTGGTCCGTATTAACATGTGTTCCCTTGAAGATCTCGCGTGAATAGACCCGGTAGGCGCGAAAAGCGTGGACAATGCCTGTAAATAGATTGGGTTTAATGCACGAACTGGATGAATATTGTCGAAAAATCCCATCTGATTTGGATTTGTCACGATGATTCCTTTGAATGAAATTGCTTTCTATTTCTAAAAACACATTCAAAGAATCACAAATTTGCAAATAATTGCAATGACCGCAGAGTCAAAATTTATATTAACTCCGAACTAACTCTAGATAGAACGGTCAGGCAAAAATGCCGGCGCTACAAATTCGGTGGGTAATGAAAAAGTCTTGGCCTCTTCGGGCAGGATCATTTGAATCGCACGCAAGGCCACTCCTGGCTGTCCCCACTCTGAGGTCGCTCCGTACAGCGAGTCGCCAACAATTGGACTTCCATGGCGAAAAAGTTCATAGCGCAATTGATGACTGCGTCCGGTGATTGGTTCGAGTCGCCACTCAAACCAAGGTGTCTTGCCATAAGGCCCAAGAAGCTTGGCCTTGGTGTGACTCAGTTTCCCAGCGGAATGCTCGTAAGCTCTTTTTTTACCGCGCATCAACTGACATTTCCACTGCACTTCTTGCCCCGGCGGGACGTCAGTGGGAATACCTTCGCTAATGGCTTGATAAATTTTTTGAATTTTCTTTTGCTCAAACCATTGGTTAGCTGCACGGTGCGCGACAGAGGTCAGAGAAAATAGCAACAGTCCCGAAACTTCAAAATCCAAACGATGCACTGGCAATACTTGTTGACCAAGAAATTCTTGTAGTAAAATTCCAACCACAGGACGCTCATCTTTTTCGCCAAAACGCGAGGGCACAGAAAGCGTCTCTGCCTGCTTGTCCAGCAAAACAAAATGTTCATTGCGAAAAAGAATATTCATACTTTTTTCTTAATCCCGACTAGGAAAATCTCTTTGCTAATGCGCCGAGTGCTATCGGGTCGAATGGCCTCGACTCGGGAAAATGTTTTTTTTATTTCGTCGCGAATTTTTCCAAAATCATCGCTATGAAAAAGTTTACAAACAAAATCGCCACCTGGTTTTAAGAATTGCCGGGCCACGTTCAACGCAATTTCACAAAGCTCAAGCGAGCGCATCTGATCAGTCAGTTTAATCCCGGTGGTGTTTGGTGCCATGTCCGAAAGAACCAAATCAAAGGGGGGCACAAAACCATGCTCGTGAAAAATCTCTGCCAACTTGATGTCGCGAAGATCGGCTTGAATAAATGTGGCATTGGGTAGTTTGACCTTAACTAGGGTCAGATCAACCCCGAGAATCCGTCCTTTTTCGCCAATTTTTTTTGAGCAGTACTGTGACCAGCTTCCTGGTGATGCCCCCAAGTCCAAGACGGTCTGGCCCAAGCGAACAATCTTGAATTTATGGTCGATTTCTTCCAGCTTAAATACAGAACGGGCTGCAAAGCCCTCTTCTTTAGCCTTTTTGAAGTATTTGTCTTTAGGATTATAACGCATGAGTCACGCACCATAGCAGAGACAATCACTCTCCACAAGTAGGGTGAAAAAATGCTATCCTTCAAGCCTCTTGGAGGCAATACCGTGGAAATAGGCTGGATAATGGCTGGATTTTTTGTTTTTGTATCAATGGTGTTTGTCGCCGTGGCTCTCTTTTTGCCAGAATGGGTAGGTATCACAGGTAAAAAGGCCAAAGACATCATGGCCGAGCACCAAGAGGAATCAGCGCCAACAGGCTCTTCGCTATCTACCCAAGCCTCGCCTGCGCAGACCTCTTCTCTTGCGGTGTCGAGCGAAAAGACTGATGCCCCCAAATTAAACTAAGACAGTAATGGATGGAGCGATGCCCGAATCGATCGCGAAGAAGGTCCTGGCCATTCATAGACAGTCGGTAAAGTTACTTGACTCCGGATTTGGAACATCCAGGTCCTTTCGTATTTTTGCAACGGCCTCTGGAGTAATCCCTTTCATCGAATGACAGCGTGGATCCAGCTTATGTCCTTGGGCCGCGGCACTGGGGCCTATTTCAAGATACTGCTTAGAGGTCCGCTCGGGTGGACTTGTGGATACGTTTTTTTCGAAGAAAAGGCAGTTGAATACAATATCTAAGACACAGACCAATCGACGTCACGTCCCTGTCGAAAGAGCCGAAATTTCATGTCACGATATCAGAAACTTAAATCTGAAAATCACGACAAGCTTTCCTTCTGGCCCGATCGGCCGGAGTCAGCTTTTCATCCGGAAGCAGAAAACTTCCTCGATTGAAGCCGTCCATTATGTCGATCGGCGAAACTCTGCCGAAATCATTGTCTGTATCTTGATGTATTTTATCATTGATTTTCATCTTACTGTCATGAATTGAGAACTCAGGATCTGCTGTTTTTGATCGCCTGGCATAGCCCGCATCTTTTCGGCTAACTCTGCCCACCCACCAGGGACAACTTCGCATTGGGCTTTACCCAAAGTTCCCTTGGTCAAAGTTTCCTTATGCATGAGCCGAAAAGGGGCAAATATCGTGTCGTCTTCGTACTTCAGTCCCGAAATAACAAAGCACTTATCAAAAGCCATCGCAGGCTGAAAACAGCTCATCAATAAAACTGCGAAAGACACAGCAAGCAAGGCAAACTTCATGATTTCTCTTCGGAGATTTCAAAGCGCGCCTAAAGAAAAGCTCGATCATTGGCCAGTCTAATTGAAAATCTCGCCAAATCCCCACCCGAGATTCGGAATGAACTGCCACTCGCACCCAGACCTCAGTTTGCCAACCTAAGGAATTTCAAGATACATCGGTACCCCAATTGGACACTCCTTCAAGGCTATGGTGCCGCAAATCTTGAGTGTTCGTATTCGTATGCTCCGCGGTGGGAATAGCAAGGGCTACTACAAAACAATACCAACGCGATTGATGTGATCAAGAAGGCCTTGGTTATCAATATGGTGAAGGAGCGAAAGATCTATTTTGTGGGGTAATAATAAATCATCTAATTCATTTTCAATTTTTAAAAGTTCACTTAGTTCCATTTGTGGGGCATCGACAGTGAGGTCAATGTCAGAACCGAGTTTGAAGTTACCTTTAGCGCGTGAGCCATATAAAATAACTTTTATTATTTTAGGATATTTTTGAAACACTCCAAGGAGAAGCCTTTGTGTTCGTTGATCGAGGCCGCAAGCTTCTAAAGGGATCATTTGATAAAATTTTTCAATTGTTCTTCGAGTTCAATAAAACAAGGTACATAGAGCTCGGTTACATTTTTGATAATTTGAGAGGTCGTATCTTCATTATAAGTGTAGGAGGTTAAGTTTCGACTTTTGATCATTTCCATCCAGGCATCGCCATGAGTGATCAGGTTCTTTTGAAACGCTTCTCTTGTGGTATCCTTAGAGCCGATGAGAGTCTGCCCTCCACTGTGCTCGATATAGTCTTTTAAAACATTCCAAGCAAGTTCGTGAGTAAATTCGAACGCCTGAATAAGGCCCTGCTTTTCAAGATTACTTAGTGGGCGCTGCTGGGTGAGTGCATGTGCTTCCTTGAGCTGCGAAAGTGCCTTGCAGAAGTGATTATATCTCTGGATCCACCGCACATCGAGATTTGGCATGGGAAGAATCGTAGCAGAATAACCTGGCGTAGCAATGCGATTTTATGAATCATTGAGTTTAACAACAAGTAAATTCGCCTTTGCCTAAGCTAAGCTTAGCTTAGCTTAGCTTATCTTATCTTGGCTTTGCTTGGCTTTGCGGTTCTCTTGAATACTTGCATAAATTGAAAGGCCAATAAATCCTGCCCCTATCAATGCCGTAATAATTTCAGGAGTATGGGTCAGAGTATTTAGAAACATGATCACGGACAAAGAGAAAACAGCGTAGAAAGCTCCGTGCTCTAGATACTTAAAAGTCTCCAAGGTTCCTCTTTCAACCATTAAAATTGTTAGGCTTCGCACAAACATCGCGCCTATTCCCAAGCCCAAGGCAATGATAAACAAATTGTTGGTAATAGCGAAGGCCCCGATCACACCGTCGAAGGAAAAAGACGCATCTAGAACTTCAAGATATAGAAAAAGGCCAAGACTGGCGCGGTTGATGTCATGTGCAACCTGCGTGGGTAACTCAAGAAAAGTCTCAATGGCCTCAACTGCAATAAAGGTTAGCACCCCTGCCAATCCAGCATAAACAAACGAAAGTTTTTCGGCATCCGGCATCCAGCGGCTAAACATATAGATTGTTACTAAGGCAATCGCGACCTCAACGGCCTTCAGGCGTCCCACCTTGGCCAATGGACTTTCAATAATTTGAATCCAATGAATATCTTTTTCGTGATCGAAAAAATACTTTAAAGCCACCAGCAACAAAAAGCTTCCGCCAAAAGCTGCAACCTCGTGATGAACCGATAGCATTATTTTTGCATAGTCATCAGGCTGCAATGCGGCCATCTTGATGGCCTCTATTGGACCCAATCCGGCAACAACCGCCACGATCAAAAGTGGAAAAATTAAGCGCATGCCGAAAACAGCAATAAGCATACCCCAAGTCAAAAATCTGTGTTGCCACAACGGGGTCATTCGCTTCAGCACGACGGCGTTGACAACGGCATTGTCAAAAGAGATCGAGACCTCTAAGACCCCAAGAACAAAACAAATCCAGACAGAAGCAAGTGCCCCCACCATTGATTGGGTATAGTAAAAACCGACGAGTCCGCCAAGAGCCAAGCAAACAAAAGTCACAAGGATTGAATTTTTAAAATATCTAAGATTCATCATTCATAAAATCCTAGCACCCTGAGCTAGCTTCAGCAATCCCGCAAACCTCGATGCGGCTGCAGAGAAATCCTGAGCTTATCTTAGACTAACTGTCCCCGTCCCAATAAAGTTTTTCGCAATTTTGCATGATAAAGATCCATCAAGCGACCCCCAATTTCGGGACCCTCAATAATTGTTAGTGCTTCGGCTACAGCTTGCAAAGTCGCCATGCCAAAATCAGTGTGCTCAGCCCGCAGGTGAAACTGCGAAAGATCGCCGTGCATCGAAGGGGTGCCGATCATAATCCGAGGGACATCTTTTAATTCAGGGTGACGGTAATGAACTTTACTTGCTTGGCGCCAATTTCCGTCAGGCACAATCAATTGAATAGGTTTTTTGACTTGGGATAAAAGTTCAGCGCTAAGCTGCTGAGCCGAATCGCAGGGGTAGAAAAGATAACTTTGATAATCTGCCGATAGCAGGTCACTCAAATTTAGGGCCGCTCGACCTTGGCCACGAATTCGCATTTCACTATTGGAAAGAGCCTTCACAACCAAACGACCGGTGTTGGTGGTTCGTTTCAACTCACGATGATGAACAATCAAACTAACTTTTGTTTTTAGATGAAGTAAGGGAATTAAATCGCAAATGCAAAACTGGGGACTTAAAAAACATCCAAGACACGGGGCCTTTGGTTTTCTTTTACCGCGAACGGCTAGGTTCATATGCTTGTATCCGCATTTTGCTAGTTCGTTTTTAGGAATTTTTTTGATTTTTTGATTTTTCGATTATCCTTGGGTGATCGATTTACCGATCACCCAAGATTTTATCAAAATTTAGGATAACTTCAGAAACTGTCAAAAGGGTGTTTTATAAAGTATAAACTTATACTGCTAAATTCACCGGCCAAAGCCTGTCTTTGAATCCGTCCAAAAAATTGTTCTATTTTCCAACAACTTTGACTTTAGTTGCGCAAGGGCCTTTTTTGCCTTGGCCAACTTCAAATTCAACTTTGTCTCCGTCTTTCGGCTCTGTACCTTGGACTTCAGAAATGTGGAAAAATAGATCTGCGCCACTGTCAGGCGTAATGAATCCAAAACCTTTTCCAGAGTTAAAAAACTTAACCGTACCTTTACTCATGAACTGACCTCTCTCTTTAGATGCACTCTATGTGCAACTATTTGTTATTCTGCCTACATCTGATAACACAAATTTCAATTCATACAATTGCTTTGTCTAGAATTAATCTTGTTGCCGCAGACGTTACCCAGACAAAACTCTAAATGATTTAGAGGCCTCTGTGAATACGAAAATGGACTACGAGATAAAATCTTAGCCTTAGGCAAGACTTCCGCCTTGACGCCTAACGTTATATAGCTAGATTAAAACCTCGACAGGAATGCCCTTTCGAAAAACGGACTAACGAAAAGCAGCGATCCCCGTAATTTGCTGACCTACTACAAGCCGATGAATGTCTTCGGTTCCTTCGTAAGTATTAACCGTTTCAAGATTCATCATGTGACGAATTACTGGATATTCATCAATGATCCCGTTGGCACCTAGCATATCCCGGGCCTCGCGAGCGACTTCCAAAGCCATGCGACAATTGTTCATCTTAGCAAGAGACACATGATGTGGCTGAATTCGGCCGGCCTCTTTCAATTTTCCCATTTGAATTGCCAACAGCTGAGCCTTGGTAATTTCCTGAACCATTTTAACTAACTTTGCCTGCGCCAACTGATAAGCAGCCAAAGGTTTATCTTTTTCAAAAATGATTCTGTTTTTTGCGTAATTTAAAGCCTCATGGTAGCAGGCGTTGGCAGCACCGATGACCCCCCAAGCAATTCCGTAACGGGCTTGAGTCAAGCAACCCAACGGACCTTTTAGGCCCTCAATATTGGGCAAAATATTTTCTTCGGGAACAACGCAATTTTGCAAATGCAATTCAGAGGTAACACTGACCCGCAACGAAAATTTACCTTTCATCGTGCTCGTGGTAAACCCGTCCGTATTCTTTTCAACGATAAAGCCGCGAACTTTGCCGTCCAACCTGGCCCAAACGACAGCGATATCTGAAATACAGCCATTGGTAATCCACATTTTATTGCCGTTTAGTTTATAACCACCCTTTACTTTTTCAGCCCGCGTTAGCATTCCACCCGGATTTGATCCCGCATCGGGTTCGGTCAAACCAAAACAACCAATCATTTCCGCCGAGGCCAGCTTAGGTAAATACTTCTTTTTTTGGGCCTCAGAACCATAGGCAAAAATTGGATACATCACGAGGGCGCCCTGCACCGAACAAAAGGAACGAATCCCAGAGTCGGCTCGTTCCAATTCCTGCATCAATAGACCATATGAAATATGCCCAAGACCAGGGCAGTCGTAACCCTGAATCGTCGAGCCAAGTAGCCCCATTTCCGCAAATCGAGGAATCAAATGCTTTGGAAATTCTTCTTTTCGGTTGGCCTCTTGCAAAACAGGCATGACCTCTTTGCTAACAAAACTTCGGACTGTGTTTCTGATCATCAGCTCTTCGTCAGAGAACAATCCATCTTCTTCCATGTAATTCAAAGACTCATAAACCGCCATACGAACTCCTAATGTAAAAAGCCAGTCCTAAACCGCGACAAATATCCAGCCCCAAGAGTGCCCGTAGCGGCCTTAAAGATATACAATAAAGGCGCAAACCAAATAGGTCCCCTTGCATTTTAGACGCGTCCCTTTAAGTGCTAACAAAGGGTGTAGCCTAAAGCAAGGCAAAGAGTTATTTTACTATCTATGTTTAATCGAGCAGAAGTCGTTGATCAAAATTTTACGAAGTTCGTCACCACGGGGCAATTACCTGCAGCGCGAACGGAAATTCGCTTGCCAGAGTCTGGCTTAAAACCCATTGAACTGATTGACCTTTTCGAAAGCCAGGCCATCAGCCGGCACTTAGATTTGCGCGCGCGCATTTTAAAAAACAGCAATCAATGTTTTTACACAATTGGCAGTTCGGGCCATGAAGGGAATGCCGTTTTTGGCAAGGTCTTTCGACTTGATGATATGGCTTTTTTGCACTACCGCAGTGGCGCGTTGATGATTCAAAGAGCCAAACAACTTCCGGGGTCGACCCCCGCCTACGATGCCATCCTGTCATTCGCCGCCTCTAGCGAAGATCCTATTGCCGGCGGACGGCACAAAGTTTTTGGCAGTCGCCCCCTACTGGTCCCCCCACAAACAAGTACCATTGCTTCGCATTTGCCCAAGGCTATGGGGGCAGCTTTATCCATTGCCCGCGCCGCTGATTTGGGGACCTCTGCAACCATGGCTGCAGACAGCTTGGTCATTTGTACTTTTGGCGATGCTTCGGCCAACCACTCCACAGCGCAAGGTGCAATCAATGCGGCTTGCTGGACGGCCTATCAAAACATCAAGATGCCACTTATTTTTATTTGCGAGGACAACGGAATTGGAATCTCAGTCCACACTCCGCGCAGCTGGATTGAAAATAGCTTTGCCCAGCGGCCGGCACTGCAATATCTGAAGGTCGATGGACTGCATTTGCTGGATCTACACCGAAAAACTAAAATGCTTGAAGAATATGTGCGCACCCATCGCCGACCCGCTTTTCTACATATGGAAACCGTTCGCCTGCTGGGCCATGCGGGGTCGGACATGGAATTTAATTATCATACCTTAGAAAAAATTGAATCCTTGGAATTTAATGATCCGCTTTTGCATTCCGCACGGATCCTGATTGAGAACTCGGTCCTATCGGCCACCGAAATTCTAAATATTTATGAGCGCACCCGAAGTCGCATTGAGCACATGAGCCAATATGCCATTCAGCAACCCAAGCTACTGCTGCCCGAGCAAATTCGTTCGGTAGTCACGGCCTGCGCAGATGTGCGAAACGCTCCTGCCCGTAGCGACGAAGCCAAACGGGAAAAAATATTTGGCCGCGAATACGCAAAGCTAAGCACGCCTCAGCATATGGCAAAGCTGATCAATTATGGACTGGCCGATCTGCTCTTGCGCTACCCGAATACCTTGATTTTTGGCGAGGACGTTGCGCAAAAAGGTGGTGTTTACAATGTCACCGACGGATTGCTTAGCAAGTTTGGTGCGAAACGCGTTTTCAATTCCTTGCTCGACGAGCAATCCATTCTTGGAACCGCAATTGGCCTGGCCCACAATGGTTTTGTGCCAATTCCTGAAGTGCAATTTTTAGCTTATATCCACAACGCTGAAGACCAGATCCGCGGCGAAGCCTCGACATTGGCGTTCTTTTCGCAAGGGCAGTTTACCAATCCGATGGTCTTACGAATTGCTGGCCTGCCTTACCAAAAGGGGTTTGGCGGTCATTTTCACAATGACAATTCCTTGGCGGTGTTTCGTGATATCCCTGGCCTTATCATTGCGGTTCCCTCAAATGGTGCAGATGCTGTAAAGATGATGCGTGCTTGTGTGCGTGAAGCTTATGAAAAGGGCCGGGTTGTCGTATTCATCGAGCCCATCGCACTTTACATGACAAAGGATCTACACCAAGAAGGCGATAAAGGTTGGAGCTTTGCCTACCCTGATCCCGACGAAGAAATTGAATTCGGAAAATTCGCAGTCCACGGTCAAGGCAAAGACATTACGATTTTAACTTATGGCAACGGATATTATTTTTCACGCCAGGCTGAAAAAATTCTTAAGGATCAGCATGATATTGCCGTAAAAGTAATTGATCTTCGCTGGATTGCTCCTTTGGATGCCAATGCCATTGCCCAAGAAGTCAAAAATGATAAAAATATTTTAATTGTCGATGAATGCCGCAAGTCGGGCTCACTTAGTGAATCCTTAGTCAGCTTGCTTGTGGAAAAACTACCCCTAATTCCAAAAATTAAAGTCATTGCCGCCCACGATTGTTTTATTACCCTAGGGGTTGCGGCGGCGGCGGGCCTTCCTTCCCGTGATGAGATCGTCCAGACTTGCTTGCAAATGGTAGGAACTAAATGATGGCTAAGAAATGGTAGTTAAAATATGAAAAAAGAACGAGTGGTTGTGATTTGTCCCGGGCGCGGAACTTACACGAAAGAGACCCTTGGCTATCTCAAGAAGTTCAAACCCCAATTGAATGAACTGATCGCGGTTCTTGATGAGCAGCGGCACACCTTGGGCCAACCCACATTGAGTCAGCTGGATGACGAGCCCATCTTCAAGCCCCAACTGCATACAAAGGGCGAACATGCTTCAGCACTTATTTTTGCCTGCGCCTATGCCGACTATCTCAGTTTAGATTTTAACAAATATGAAGTTGTGGCGGTCACTGGAAACTCGATGGGTTGGTATATTGCAATGGCTGTTGCCGGTGCAATGAATGTCCCGTCGGCGTTCACCGTTATTAATAGCATGGGCTCGATGATGAAAGATCAAATCATTGGCGGTCAGGTTATTTATCCAATTACTGATCAGCAGTGGCAAAAAGATCCAGCAACCCTGCAGCTGGTGCAAACGGCCTTGCAGGAGGTCAATGAAATCCCTGATTGCGAAGCCTTTATCTCGATTCATTTGGGTGGATACGTTGTCATTGGCGGCAATCAAAAGGCGTTGGATTTTATTTTAAAGAAACTGCCTAAGAATGAAAACTACCCATTTCAGTTGATCAATCACGCGGCTTTTCATACTCCGCTTTTGCAAGCGACCTCGGAAAAAGCATTTCAACTATTGCAGCCAAGACTGCTACAGAGCCCCACCCTGCCCTTGGTCGATGGCCGCGGCCATATTTGGATGGACTATGCGGTGGATTTAAATGAACTCTACAATTACACTTTTGCTGATCAAGTAACAAAGCCCTATGATTTCAGCAAAGCCGTTAGCGTTTGCCTTAAAGAGTTTTGCCCTGATCGCCTTATTTTGCTGGGTCCAGGAAATTCCCTAGGCGGTGCCATTGGACAAATTCTGGTTGAAAACAAATGGCAAAACATCAAATCAAAACAAGACTTTTCGCAAAGGCAGCAAGACGATCCCTTTCTGATATCGCTCGGACGCTCCGTCAATTCTGGGGTTTAAAAAAGGACGCTTTGTTGCTACTTCCCGATCAGAACCAAGCCGTAAAACAAAGGTCACACACGCCTTTATCAATGCCCCATTTTTTAACCAGTTCCTCAAATTGCCTTTAGTAAATGAGTTTAAAAAGTGACGCGTCTTTGTTGAATCTGTTCATATCTTTGCTCCTCGTCAACAATGCAATATATGTATTGCATTGTTGACGAGGAGTTAAAGTGAGCAAAAAAACAGCTGAAGGCCGGGCCTCAGGTCGCGAACAAGTGAAGCCCTTCAAAATTTTATTCGCTTTTCCCATTTTGGGAATATCATCATGAGAACATCCCGGTCGGTTCTTTGAAGGTTTCACTTAGCTTGATACCTTGATAGAGCGACATTGCAATTCGGTGCAAACCAATACCCACACAAATCCCCAGCGTGAAGCTGTAAGGATAGTTTCCGGGGATGATTTATATGCCAATTTGCGCTAACTCCCAGCCGCGCGCATAGATTTTTTTCCAATAGCGACGATCTCGTTGTTTTTCACGGCAAGGGGCTATAATTGATAGTCCTGTTAGCAAGCGGGAGGCCTCGGTGAAATATTTTGTTTCTTTAATCCTTTGTGTAATCGGTTTTCAGAGTTTTGCAGCCACTGGATCTGCCAGCCAAAAGGTTCCTCCGATTTTGGATGGTCTAGCTTTGAAGAATGTTGATCCCTGTACAGATTTTTACCAATTTTCTTGTGGCGCTTGGATCGAACAAACAGTTATCCCCGAAAATAAAAGAGCCGTTAGTCGTCAGACAACATTTGTCTTGGATCAAACGGACGCAAAATTGAATCAACTTTTGCTTGCCTACGCCAGCGGGAATTACTCCACTCCGGCAACCGAAGCGGTCGCCCTTGGACAATACTATAAAAGCTGCCTAGAGGTTGAAAAAACACAGTCGACAAATGTGCAGTACTTGCAAAAACAGATCATCATGCTGAAAAACTTAAAATCGATTACTGAGCTTCCACGAATTATTGCTCAAGAACAAATGGCGGGCTTTGATGCCTTCTTTAGCTTTGCTTCATTGCAAAATCCAAATGACTCAAGCAGCGTGATCGGAAACCTAGCTCAAGGGGGGCAAGGCTTGCCCGATCGTGATTATTACTTGAATAAGGATCCGAAGTCCGAATTGGTTCGCACCCAATACAAGGCCTATATCGCAAAACTATTTCAGCTTTTTGGTTATTCTACCGCGAATGGCATATATGCCGCAAAAGTGATTCTTGATTTAGAAACACGGCTTGCTTCTGTGTCGCTTTCCATTGCCGATCGGTATGATGCAGACAAAACGAATCACCCGGTTACCTTACAACAGGTTAAGGCAGCAGCTCCCCTTTTTGATTGGGAAATTTACTTTAAAACTCAGGGTATGAACGCCAACCAACTGGCCAAAATGAATTTGGAAGTACCCGCTTTTTTTAATGAGCTAAATCGAATTCTGCTATCGCAAAATGTAAAAGACCTTTCTCTTTATCTGATCTGGAAGCTGCTTGATGGTTCTGCTGACAAGTTGGGTGGGATTTATGAACAGACCCATTTTCAATTTTGGAAAACACAACTTAATGGATCCAAACAAATGTTGCCGCGCTGGCAGACTTGCACCCAAGCTGTTGAAAATGACTTCGGCTATGCTTTGGCCGAAGCCTATGTAAAAACTTTTAATGGCGCCAAGATCAAAGAAAAAACAAATCAAATGATAACCCAAGTTAAGCAGGCCTTCGAGGCCGACCTTGCTGACCTTAGCCAAGGACCCAACGCCTGGCTAGATATCAACACCTACAATTCGGCCTTAGAGAAAATCCGCTTGATGGCGCAAAAAGTAGGCGGCCCCGAAAAATGGAGAAACTATTCGAAGTTAGAAAAACCGGGAGCTAACTTTCTTTTTAACTCGGTTTATATCAATCGCTTTGAAGCCAGACGGGACAAGGAAAAGATCGCGCAGCCCGTCGATCGAACAGAGTGGTATATGATGCCGTGGGAAATCAATGCCTACTATGACCCGTCAAGCAATGAGTTCAACTTCCCCTTTGGCATTCTACAACCACCATCTGTCGACTTAACCGCCAGCGACGGTGCAAACCTTGGATCTTTCGGCGGCGGAACCATCGGCCATGAATTAACCCATGGTTTTGACAACAGCGGCAGTCAATACGACGGCCATGGAAATTTGCGCAACTGGTGGAGCCCGGCAACCAAAGACCAATTCGAAAAACGCTCCCAGTGCTTTATCCAACAGGCCGATGCCTATAAAATCAAAGAAGTTGATCTCAACGTTAACGGAGAACAAACCTTAACTGAAAATCTGGCAGACCAAGGCGGAGTCAAATTAGGCTATATGGCGCTAGATAAAGTTTTAGCCTCTCGGCCCGAGGGTCAGCTGTGGCTAAATCGCTATACGGAGCGACAGCAGTTTTGGATCGCCTATGCCCAAAGCTGGTGTACTAAAGCTCGACCCGAGTCCCTGCGTGTGCAAATGACCTCGGACCCACACCCACCAGCTGAATTTCGCGTCAACGCAATCGTGATGAATCGTCCAGAGTTCGCTCGTGACTTTAAATGTGCCGCAGGAGCACCGATGGCCCCCGCCAACCGCTGCTCGATTTGGTAGGGGCTTACCCCCGAAAAATCCCGGACCGAAGTCCAAGCAAAGTCGTTCCAAGTCTAAGCTTGCCGTAGCGTCAATCCTGTTTTGAAATAGCCGTCGGAGGTTTCCGATGAAGCTAATTGTGCTGTTCCTAGTCGAAACAAAAAGACAGTCTTCGCTTGCACAAGCTTTTTAAACTGAACTGGGATTACCTGATGACCACTTTTCCCGAGTGGGCTACTTACGTCGGGTATCCCGGACAGAATGCAAATTGGACCGATAACTCGCGCGCAGCAATTGAACTGCGGCATAGCGAAATCAAGAGTACTCTGAAGGCGATTCAAAGTATCCGTAGGAAAAATCTAAATTCCGAAGACGCCCTTTCCTATGATCTTTTTCTAAAAGAAGCCATGGATTCTATTGAGGGTCTAATTTTCCCTGACGAGCTTTTACCAATTCAGCAAATGAGTGGCATACAAGTCGATATTCCGGAGCTATTAATGAGTGCGCCAAAAAATAGCAAACAAGATTACTTGGATATGCTATCGCGACTAAATTCATCGCCAATTGCGATTGAGCAGGTGCAAAAATTGATGGAAGAGGGCCTTCGTAAAAATATCGTGCAGCCAAAAATAATTATGCTTCCAATTGGCCAACAAATCGATGATCTGCTTAAAGAAAAAATCGAAGAAAGCCCCCTTTATCTTCCCTTTGCCGAAATCAAGGGAAACAATTCGATGCAGGACAAGGCTTTCATTCAAAAGGCAGCAAAAGAAGCCATCCAAGCAAAAACCTATCCAGCATTGAAAAAGTTTAAAGAATTCTTTACCAGCAAATATCTTCCCGGCTGCCGCGACACCATTGGATTTTTTAATTTAGAGAACGGAAAAAACTGGTATGACTTCAAAATTCGTCATCACACCACCGAGGCCTTGAATGCCACTGAAATTCATCAAATTGGCCTTCAAGAAGTTGCGCGAATTTTGCAACAGATGGAAAAAATTAAAACCCAAGTTGGTTTTAACGGAGATCTTAAAAAGTTTAATGATTTTCTTAAAACGGAAGCAAGGTTTTACTACACCGATGCCCATGAATTGGTTGCCGCCTATCGCAATATTGCAAAGCAGATCGACCCCAAATTACCCGAACTTTTTGGCCGCCTGCCTAGATTGCCATACGGAATCCGTGAAATCCCAGCCTACAAAGCACCATCGGCACCAACTGCCTATTATCAGGGGGGAAGCCTTGAATCCGGTCGCGCTGGTTATTTTGAAACCAACACCTTCAACTTAAAAGCCCGACCCAAATGGCAAATGGAAGCCCTAACTTTGCATGAAGCCGTTCCCGGACATCATTTGCAGATCGCCTTGGCGCAAGAGCTGACAAACTTACCAGAGTTTCGTAAGAACATGGGACCCACAGCCTTTGTTGAAGGCTGGGGACTGTATGCGGAAAGCTTGGGACTTGAATTGGGCATGTATCAGTATCCGTATTCAAAATATGGCCAACTGAACATGAAAGACAACTCACCGATTTCAGAGCAACAGATCATTAATGAAACAGATCGCTACATCGCTGATCCCGGTCAGGCTCTTGCCTACAAAATTGGCGAACTTAAATTTAAAGATCTTCGGAAAAAATCCCAAGTCCAACTTGGCGACAAGTTTTCTTTGCGTGATTTTCACGATCAACTTCTAAATGCCGGGGCTTTACCCTTAGATATTATTGAAAAAAAGATTCTGACTTGGTTGCAAACAAAATCGACGGTCGCGAAGTAGCAGATGGATCATTATGGAACACTTTTTCCCGCCAACTACGATTTAATCAGCGATTGCAAATAATCTAGCGTTGGGTTCTCAAGTTTCGACAGTCTCTGTCCGAAACAATAACCAACATGGGGGAACTCTGATGTCGACTCTTTCTAATTTTTCTTCGAAGCTAAAGTCCGGAAAATTTAGGGCCTTAACGGTAACTGCACTTTTGATTGCCGTGATTGTAACGTTTCAAAACTGCGGAAAAGTTAAAATCATCGAAGAGCGCAGGGACGGTGACATTGGAATCAGCAGTTCGCTATCTTGTTCCGCAAAAGACCTTTCCTGCGTGCGCGGAGAAGGCCAAGGAACCTATAGCTGTGTCGACACAGCCGACGGACCTAAAGTAAGTGACAAGTGTAATTTCGAAGGCTGCAATGCCGGTTTCACTTTAGACATAAACAGGGAGTGCACTGGGAACGAGTGCCAGGTCGTGGGCGCGAAAGATCCAGCTCGCTGCTCGGTTACCAAGCAGAATGAAGTCATTGCATCCTTCGAAAGAGTTTGCGCAATTGGGGCAGACAAAGTGCCTCGTTGGACATGCTCGGGTCAAATTGTTTGCTCCGGCGGCTATGGACCCGACCAAACTGGCACCAATTGTGTTGTTTTACCACCGCCGGTGGTGACACCGACGCCGACGCCGACACCAACATTACCACCTCCACCAGTCGTGAATCCACCAGTCGTGAATCCACCAGTCGTGAATCCACCAGTCGTGAATCCACCAGTCGTGAATCCACCAGTGGTGACGCCGACGCCGACGCCGACACCAACATTACCACCTCCGACAACTATAGCTCCACCACCGACCGCTCCACCATTGCCACCGCCAGTTGTGAAACCGCCGGTGGTGACACCGACGCCGACGCCGACACCAACATTACCACCTCCGACAACTATAGCTCCACCACCGACCGCT
>CALQIT020000013.1 GCA_943330705.2 Streptomyces griseus | reverse complement strand
GAGTCCGCCCGCGCCAGGAGGGCGCTACCCAAGGGCGGTGAGGCAAGGACGCCGCTCATGAAATGGCCGCGGGGACTCCGCGGGTCTTCCCTGGGCGGCTCTTGAAAGGACTAGTTAAATTTACGGACGATTTCTTTGAAGTAGTCGCCGCGCTCTTCGTAGCTGTCAAACATATCAGTCGCAGGACAACCCGGAGATAAAAGAACCGTGTCAGCAATTCTCGATTTTTGATAGGCAATCAAAACGGCCTCTTCAAATGTTCCAATCAAAAAAGTTTCGCTAAAATCGCCAAGGTCACGGTTGATTCTTTCCTTCGCTTCTCCGTAAAGGATCAAAGTTTTAACTTTGCGGCGAACTGGATTGCGTAAGGCTTCAAAGCTAGCATTGGTATCTTTACCGCCAGCAATTAGAATAACGTTTTCTTCAAACGAGTCCAAACCCCTTAAAACAGCGTGAACATTGGTGGCTTTGGAATCGTTAAAAAATTGCACTCCACCGACCTTGCGCACGTACTCCAAACGATGTTGAAGCCCGCGAAAGGCATTAATGGTCTTCTGTATTCCCTCATGAGTTGCTCCGTGCTCTCGGGCCGCCAGCATCGCCGCCATTAAATTTTCAATCGCGTGACGACCTCGCATCAACATTCCTGAAATATCAAAGTTTTCGATTTCTGGACCTGTGCGCACGCGAATTTCTTTACCAATATTCACGGCTCCACCAATATTCATAATCTGTGGCTCCAACTGAGGCTTACGCGAGAAATAAAATATCCTGCCGCGCTGGACTGCCGGATCCCGAGCCAACTCAACGACTGCGTTGTCATCGGCATTCAAAATGGAAGTTGTCGCTTGATTGGTATTGCGAAAAACCCTGCGCTTGGCGTTCACGTAATCTTCCATGCTGCGATAGCGATCCAAATGGTTTTCCGCTAAATTCATAAACACAATATTTTGCGGAGAAAAAGTATCCACACTTTCCAACATATAACTTGAAACTTCGGCGACCACGATCTGCGCTTTTTCTGGCAATCGCAGATACTCGACAAATGGCAAACCCATTGATCCACCAACCCAAGTTCGAACGCCAGATTCCCGCAGCATTTGATCAACCAGTCGGGCGGTCGTGGTTTTGCCGTTGGTACCGGTCAAAGCAATGATAGGTTCTTTGACAAACTGTGAAGCAAACTCGAACTCGCCAGTAATTTTAATCCCTTGGCTGCGGGCATATTCAAAGATTTTTAGATTTGAAGGAATTCCCGGGCTAAGAATTACTAAATCCTGGGCCAGAAATGTTTTTGGAGCATGACCTCCAAGATCGAACTTGATCGGCAAATCACCCATTTGCTCAAGTTGATTGGCCAACTCAGGTTTTGATTTATGATCGGTGACAGTCACCTGAGCCTGGTGCTCGTGCAGAAACTTGCAAAGCGCAACGCCAGTTTTCCCAAGACCAACCACTAAAATTTTCTTATCCTTCAACTGACTAAGATCTGTGAACATAGTAAACCTCACACTTTCTAATTAATTTTAAAATTATCTAAGTTTAAGAGTCGAAAGACTGACCAGCGCTAACAGAATTGAAATGATCCAAAATCGCACTATAATTTTGGTCTCGGTCATACCCTTTAGTTCAAAGTGATGATGAATGGGCGCCATTTTGAATACACGCTTTCCGGTTAGCTTAAAAGAAATTACCTGCGTGATCACTGACAGGGCCTCGATGACAAAAACCCCACCTAAAAGGAGCAGCAGAATTTCATTGTGGGTCAATACCGCCATGGCCCCCAAAAACCCGCCAAGACTGAGCGAACCCACATCACCCATGAAAACCTGCGCCGGATAGGTATTGTACCAAAGAAAACCCATTCCCGCGGCAACGATGGTCGCGGCCACTGGTGCAAGCTCCCCTGCCCCTGAGACATGAGGAATCTGCAAGTACTGTGCAATGGCAAAATGTCCAGTTACGTAGGCAAACAGTCCCAACGTCGTTGCAGAGATCATCACGGGCACAATCGCCAGACCATCTAGCCCGTCCGTTAAGTTGACCGCATTGGCCGTTCCAACCATAACCAGCGACGCAAAGACGATATAAAAATATCCTAAATCAAGATGAATATTTTTAAAAAACGGAACATTAAGCTGAGTTGAAAAGCCAAACCAATGCACCAACGCAAAAACAACTCCAGCTGAAATAATAAACTCGCTGGCTAAGCGAATTCGGCCAGACAGTCCTTTGCTATTTTTTTTAGTAACTTTAAGCCAATCATCAAAGTAGCCAATCGCCCCGAATCCCCAGGTCACTGTCAGCGCAGCCCAAACTAGATGGTTGGTCATATCCACCCAAAGTAAACAAGGTAGCAAAGTGCTCAGTAAAATTAACCCACCGCCCATAGTTGGCGTGCCCGCTTTTTTTTTGTGCGACTGAGGACCGTCATCGCGAATCGATTGACCCATTTGCTTACTTACAAGCCGCCGAATAAAAAAGGGCGCCCAAAACCAACACAATAAAAATGCAGTAAAAAAAGATATGAATGTGCGAGTGGTAATGTAGCGAAAAACGTTCAATGCAGAAATCTGATCGGCATAGGAATACAGTAGCTGATATAGCATCGCGGACCTTTCCCTGATGGAACAAACCTCTTGTTTAGCACAAAGCCTAGGATTGACGCAAGAAAATGTTTATAACTACCTATAATTGCTAATGTTTTTTTATCCTGCGCAGCCCTAAAAAATGAGCCCAAACTGAACAAAGGCGCTGGCTCTTGGTTGGGCCTATTGGGTGCTGGCTGTGATCCACGACAATCACCGTTGTCGTTGCGGCTTGGGCGCAATCTGAATGCCATCCTTGAAGCACTTCTGATAAAGGGCGATCGCCTCCTGGAGAATTTTCAAGGCGGCGTCTTTTTCAAGAAAGTCTGTAATTACAACTTTCTTCTTTTCAAGAATTTTATAGTCTTCAAAAAATCGACGGACTTCATCTAAACGGTGGGGGCTTAGATCGCTCAGTTTTTCAATGTGATTGTATTCAGGATCATCGGCATGCACCGCGATCAGCTTGTCGTCGCCTTCGCCCTGGTCCTCCATGCGCATGACCCCGATAATTTTTGCGCGCATGATACAAAGAGGGGTTACGGGCTCTTGTCCTAAAACAAGAACGTCTAGGGGATCATTGTCATCACAGTAAGTTTGCGGAATAAATCCATAATTGGCTGGGTAATGAACACTGCTAAACAGCACACGGTCCACTTTTAACAGTCCACTTTTTTTATCCAGTTCGTACTTAAGCTTCGAGCCCTTGGGAATTTCGATCACAGCCCAAGCGACTTCAGGAGCATCAGGACCAATAGAAACATCGTGCCAAGCATGCATATCAATTCTCCATTCCAGATTTAGCGGCTATGCCATCAAGAAAAAACCATATTCCCTTTTCGCACTGAAAGTTTGAAATTTCGTGATGCACATTTTCCTGATCGTTTATTCGCGAATAGGCTTTGAAAGTAACAACCCCGCGCTGGCCAACTGTCGAGCGTGAGAGAATTTCAAGTCTATAAAAAACTGAGGCCGCGGCCCACTCTTGATTCTCTTGGCGATTGAAGTCGCCCCGGGTCTTGGGATGAGTGGTTTTTTCGATATAGTCCATATCCTTGATACAAAATGCGCTGTAGCGAGATCGCATCAATACTTCCGGCGAGCCAGCGGAGTGACCTTTGCTGAGATAGAGATCACAGCATTCTGTAAATGACTTATTATTGCCACAGTAACAAGGGTTCATGCTGTAGCAGTTGAAACAATTGGACCACGTCTGTCAATTCGCGCTCCGATATCTATTAGCTTGACCCAGCTATTTGCCATTGAAATTTAAAGGTTCGCAAGCCAGAACGAATCTTTCCAACTCGACTCCTCGTGAACCTTTGACGATGGCTAGATCTCCTGAGGTCAGTTGCGCTGCCAACTGCGAGGCAAAAGCCCCGTCATAGCGGCTGGAAATCATTAACTGCTTTGAATATCCAGAGGCTTTGATCCCACTTTCAAAAGAGTCGCAGTCTTCGCCGACAAACCAAATGCAATCAAATGAAGCCTTGCCGACAGCTGTGCCCAGTTCAAGATGGGCTGCCGCTGCATGATGCCCTAGCTCACGCATCTGGCCAAAGACCCCAAATCTTTTTCCGGATGTCTTTAACAAGCTTAAGTTTTCCAACAAGGCGGTCATCGAATCCGGATTGGCATTGTATCCATCAAACAGAATCTGAGCCCCATGTTTTGTCGTCACCAACTGATTGCGTCCCCAGGTGGATTTGCAATTTGGCAAAGCCGCCCAAACCTCTTCGCCACTTAGCCCCACAGATAAGCCCACCGCTGCGGCCACCATTAAGTTGGTCAAATTGTGCGCGCCAAAAATCGCAACGACGGCTTCGTTTTTAACGGCACCAATGTGGCCACGAACCCGAAGTGAGCCCATTGTTAGTTCGACAATTTCTAAGCTAACATCTGCATTTTTGTTTTTTGCCGAAAAAGTCCAAATCTTTTTTGCATTGGGATAATCCTGAGTCGCCCTGGCAAACATCTTGTTGGTCCAGGGGTTATCTAAATTGAAGATTCTTTGCGCCTGTGGCGGCGAGAACTTATAAATTTCCTCTTCGGCTTCGGATATTTTTTCGAGACTGCCAAAGTGCTCGATATGTTCGACCCCTACATAAGTCACGACAGCAATATCGGGCTCACCGATTTTGGCAAGAACCTCAAGCTCGCGCGGGTGATTCATGCCCATTTCTAGAATCAGAACCTGGGTGTCTTTTGCTTCAGATAAAATAGTAAAGGGAACACCCCAGTGATTATTGAAACTACCTTTTGAATAATGAACTTTTCGGTAAGTGCTGATCACCGCCGCACAGAATTCTTTACTTGTGGTTTTTCCGTTGCTACCGGCAATGCCGACAACCAAAGCCTTACTGTTTCGTCGTGAATATCTAGCCAAGTCGTGTAAAGCTAATAAAGTGTCAGGAACTTTAATCACTGTCGTGCGACTTTTTACATCGGCTAAATCAGCAGTTTCCCGGTGCACGACAACTGCCGCGGCACCTTTTTCTACGGCTTTTGCGATAAAATCATGGGCATCGTGAGTTTCGCCGTGGATCGCGATAAATATTTTCCCGGTTAAATCCAAGCGCGTATCAAAACCAATATCTGAAAAAACATTTTCTTTTTCAGAAAGTAGCTGACCACCGGTGCAGGCTAGAAATTCCTTTAATGTCATCGTCTTCATTGAATCCTTCCTCGCTGTTCTTCTTGGCAGCTTTGCTGCCTATTTTTCAAATTCCCTTACGACGGCGGCATCGCTAAAGTGTCGCTTTTCAACGCCGATAGTTTGATAGTCCTCGTGGCCCTTGCCAGCAATTAGAATCACGTCTCCGGCTGTTGCTTTGACTAAGACCCATTCAATTGCTTTTTTGCGGTCGACTTCCATCGTAATATTTTTTTCAGGTTTAGAAAATCCTTGCCAAATATCTTGCAAAATCTGCTCAGGATTTTCGCTTCGCGGATTGTCTGATGTGACGACCACGAAATCGGAATACTTTTCTGCAATTTTTGCCATCTCAGGCCGTTTGCCTTTATCGCGGTCCCCGCCGCAGCCAAAAACCGTCCAAATGCGAATATTTTCCTGCAATTCTTTGCGCACGCGGATCAGGCTTTGCAGAACATTCATCAAGGCATCGGGCGTATGTGCGTAATCGACAAACACATGCAAGGATTTGCGATTTTCTACCCCTTGCAGTCGCCCAGGAACTCCAGTGAAACTTTGCAGCGCCTGCAGCGCAGCCAACGGAGGAACACCCGCGTTTGCCGCCGCCGCAACAACCCCAACCGCATTATAGATATTGTGAACCCCGCACATCGGGATAAAGCTTTTATGCGTTCCCAACGGAGTCTTAATTTCAAATTCCGTTTGCGCGAAGCTCATCTTCAGAATTTTAAACGAAAAGTCAGCTCGCGAATTTTGCCCAAATGTCCACAGCGAAGCATTGGAGGATAATCTGAGTTTTGCACCCCACTCATCATCGGTATTGACCACCGCAAAGGTCAGCGGCTTCTCGGTTTTCCACAAAAGATCAGTAAATAACCTTTGCTTTGCCGCAAAGTAGAGTTCCATATTCGCATGGTAATCCAGATGATCCCGAGTGAGGTTGGTGAATATAACTGTGTTAAAATGCACTCCGTCGGCTCGCTTCTGGTCCAAGGCATGCGACGAGACTTCCATAGCAACGGCACGGGCCCCGGTATCCTTCATTTCGCGCAAACGACGCTGTAAAGAAATTGGATCCGGCGTCGTGACTTCCGTCGGCCACACATACCCCAGTAAGTGATGATCTATAGTCCCCAGCACTCCGGTAATAATTTGCATCCGGTTCAGGACATGCTCAAGCATGTAGGTCGTGGAAGTCTTGCCATTGGTGCCGGTGACACCAAAACAAAATAGATCCTTTGAAGGATTCCCATAGTATTGGCTAGCCAATTGATCTAAGGCCTCTCGTGTATTGTGAACAATTCGCACCGGCCCGAGAAAACCAGGCGGGATGCTTTCTGGCTTCTCAAGCACCAGGGCAACAGCCCCATTTTCAACAGCTTTTGCTGTCAAGTCATGGCCGTCACCCTTCTGACCCTTAATGGCCACAAAGACAAAACCAGGTGCAACCGACCGGGTATCAAAAGAAATTCCTGTGATTTCAAAATCCTCAGGGATTTGCTGTTGATTTTTTTCCTCTGTCAGGACAGAAAGAAGCTCAGCAAGTTTCAAAAAAGGCCTCCGAGTCAGGTCTATAGGGGATTCAAATGCAGCGAATTGGCCAGATGCAAGTCATTGAGAATTCTAGTGAGGGCACCAGCAAGGGTCAAGATGAAGTCGTCGTGATCCTTTTTCACGGCTATGGTGCAGATGCCTATGACTTGAAATCTTTAAGTGAAGTTCTTGAAACAGCCGCGCCAACCCGCTGGATCTTCCCACAAGGGGTTATTGAGGTGCCTATTGGACCCGGCTGGACAGGACGAGCCTGGTGGCCAATTGATATCGCCGCCCTACAACAGGCCCAAGCCAGCGGCACACCCCGAGATCTAAGTAAAGAAACCCACCCAGGGGTGCCAGAGCTGCGACAAAAAGTGATGAAAATGATCGCCGACATCAAAACGCCGTGGAATAAAATTATTGTTGGCGGCTTCAGTCAAGGGGCAATGCTAGCAACGGATATATATCTGCATGCGCCCGAAGCGCCTTTGGGCCTTGTTATTCTATCTGGAAATTTAGTTAACAAAGCCAACCTTAAAGAATTGGTTGGCGCACGCGCGGGAAAAAGATTCTTCATGAGTCATGGCGAGCAAGACGCAGTTCTAAGTATTCGTGGAGCCCAGCAACTAGAATCGTTTCTGACCTCAGGCGGAATGAAAGGTCGACTTTTTCAATTTCGCGGCGGGCACGAAATTCCAATGCCGGTAATTGTCGAGGCCAATAAATACTTAAAAGAAATCACTAGCGAAAAATAGTAATCAGCTGGCGATCTTCAAGTGGGCGGCAGTTTAACGCCCCATTTTTTAACCAATGCTTCAAATTTTTTTCTGCCAATAAGCTTAAAAGTGACGCGCTCTTGTCGGATTTATTCATATTTTTGCCCCTCTGTAATATTGCAATATATACATTGCAATATTACAGAGGGAGCTGTGAAGCAATTAACTGACGAATAAATACGCAAGTCATTCAAAATTTGGTTAACGAACTGTAGTGGAAAGGAGGATGAGACAGATAAGTCCAAGCGCTTGCCACAAGAGTTATGGGTCCGTGCGAAGGCGCTTTTGACGATTATGCACGCGACGAACGATTTGAACGATTTAAAAATTCAAGGGCAACCACCAAATATTCGTTTGCATAAACTTAAAGGTGATCACAAAGGATGATTTATGATTAAAAATCCAAAATCCATGCATCCAGGTCTGGTGCTTAGCGAAGTCTACATGCAGGAGATGGGGCTAAATCAGTCTCAATTGGCAAAGAAGTGCAAATGTTCTCCTCGTAAAATTAATGAAATCGTTAATGGTAAAAGATCTATTTCTCCAGACTTTGCAATTATTCTTGAAGATGTTCTCGGAACTACGGCAGAAATGTGGGTGCGAATTCAAGCCGAATATGATTTATGGGTTGCGCGTAAAAAGGCAGCTTAAAAGAAATCACTAGCGAAAAATAATATTCAGCTGGCGATCTTCGGGCAGCGAACTACCGGCAGGTGGGCGAACTTCTGAAACCATTCCTTGCCCATGAAAACGAGCCGTAATCCCCTGGCCACGCAGGCGATCAACAACTTCCCGCATGCTTAGACTTCGCAAATCTGGGACTTTTTCTTGATCGGGTCCCATTTTACTTTCCTCAACAACTGGCGGCGCGGCAGCGATCTCAAGCTTTTTCTGCGCTAGTTTTGCGGCAACTAGTTTTTTTGCTTTTGCCTCTGATAATTGAGGTAGATTTTTTTCTGAAAGCATAATCGGCACGATTCCGCCTTGGCGAACCGCATAGGATGCGATTCTAGAAAAAATCGGCGCAGCAACCTGCGAACCATAGTATTTATTTTTAGCTTTGGGTTGATCCAGTACCACATAAATCACAAATTTAGGATCATTGGCGGGAATAAATCCGGCAAAGCTTGAAATGTAAGCACCTGGCAAATAGCCACGACCATCCGGATTTACTTTTTGTGCGGTTCCCGTCTTGCCACCAACCGGAAACCCTTCAACTTTTGCATTCACACCCGTGCCCCCTGCTGCGGTAACACCGTTTAGCATTAAACGCATCGCCGCGGCATCCGCTTCTGGTAAAACTCGACGGACCATTTTAGGCTTTATATCTGTAATTTCCCCGCTATCAGGATCTCGTATGGACTGCACTAGGTAAGGAGTATTTAGAATTCCGCCGTTGGCGATGGCCGCATAAGCATTGGCAATTTGCAAAGGGCTTGCTGAAATTCCATGACCGAAAGAGATCGTCGCCGTTAAGTGCTGAATCCAAGGCAAAGGAAGCAAGGTCCCCTTGGCCTCTCCAGGAAGGTCGATCCCGGTTCGAATTCCAAAGCCAAAATCATTTAGACCTGCACGCAATGATTCCGGGCCCAGATCAAAGGCTATTTTTGTTGTTCCAATATTTGAAGAATACGCCAAGATTTCACTGACGGTTAAGTGGGGCCACTGATGTTCCATGTCAGCTTCGCGAATGATTCGACCAGCAACTTTAAAAATACCATTTTCAGTATTGTATTTCGTGTTTGGAGCGACAATTTTTTCTCGCAAAGCGGTGGCGATGACAAAAGTTTTCATGGTGCTGCCGGGCTCAAAGGCGTCGGTAACCACCCGATTGCGGCGCAGGCCCGCCGCGGATTTGGAAGCCTTGTTGGCATCAATTAGCGGAGCCGTTGCAAGAGCTAAAATTGCTGAAGTTTTTGCATCTAAGATCACGGCATGTCCGGCCTCAGCGTCGAACTCTTTGATTGCTGCGGCAATTTCATTTTCAAGCATGTGTTGCATTTCAGAGTCGATGGTCAGCTTGATTTCAGCACCATCAGGATTTTCAGTAAGCATCATCCCATCAGCAACCAGCGGACGGCCGCGGGCATCACGGCGCACCACTATTTTTTTTGCGTTGCCGTGCAAGATTTGCTCGTATTGATGCTCAAGGCCTTCTAACCCCTGACCCTCTTGTCCGACAATCCCCAAAGTTTGCGCCAGTAAGTTGTCATTTGGATAGACCCGTTTGTATTCTTCAACCACCTGAAGACCACGCAGCTCAAGGTCTTTCACTTGATCTGCGACATCTTTTGTAATCAAACGTTGGATCCAAATAAATCTTTTTTCTTCACCCTTGATTTTGGCAAATATATTTTCTGACGACACATTTAGGATTTTGCCCAGCCGTTTAGCCAAAGTTTTCTTTTTCACCAGAAGCTTAGGATCAGCAAAAACCGAATAGGCGGTGGTCGACAAAGCCAGATCGCGGCCATGCCGGTCAACGATGGCACCCCGACGGGAGTTCAAAGTTATTCGAGTTTGAAACTGCCTATCCTTAAGGGCTTGCAAACGGGGATTTGGTAAGATTTGCAGCGAAGCCGCACGCAAAAGCAAAAGGATCCAAAGGCCAACAACTCCGGTAAATAAAATTATAATTCGTGATTTCAATTCAATTCCCGATTTTGTGAATTTAGAGAGTTTCCCGAAAGATGGATGATTTGGCTGTTTTGTAATTTACGTAAAGTAAGGCGGCGCTGGGCTAATTTTTCAACCAACTGCGGTCGGGTGATTTTTGCCAGGTGCATATTTTTTTCGCGTTTGTCTTCGATTAAATGACGATGCTCTTGTGTCAGTTTTAGAATTTCATATCCCTGACGGCGTTCTTCCATTTTTAGAAAAACGACAATGAACAACGTTGATATTATAAAAAATACGCTAAGAATCGGTTTGACCTCATGAATTTGGCGGCTCCGTTGGCTCAGCATCTTCGTCCCCTTCGTCGTCCTTGAAATACCCAGGTCTTTTTTCAGGCTTCGTGCCCTTTTCAAAAACACGCAGTTTTGCGCTGCGGGCCCGTGGGTTTTGAAGAGCTTCTTCGCGACTTGGAACTATAACTTTTCTTTTTACTGGAAAGCCAAGCTGCTCAAGACTCCTCATCTTGTTCTTTATGATTCTATCCTCAAGCGAGTGAAAGGTCAGCACCGCGATTCGCCCCTTCAGCCGTAAGCCCAGGACTAATTTTTCAAATGCATTTTCAATGGCTTGCAGCTCTTGATTGACCTCAAGACGAAGGGCCATAAAGTATTGAGTTGCTGGATGAAAGCCTTTTTTGTGCCAACCGTCTACCCGTTCAATCAAACCTGCAAGTTCACGCGTCGTTGTGAATGGTTTTGCTTTTCGATCATGTACGATGGCTCGAACAACACGAAAGGATTTAAAAATCTCTCCGTACTCTTTAAATATCCGAATTAACTCGTCTTCGCTGTAATTGTTAACAATATCGGCAGCCGTTGCCCCCGATTCATTATTCATCCGCATATCCAATGGACCATCATGATAAAAGCTAAAGCCCCTATGACCTTGGTCTAGTTGTGGCGAGCTCACACCTAGGTCGAGAAGCATCAAATCAAATTTTCCAAAACGCTCAATTTCGAAGTCCGAAAAATTGAGATTGAACAACTTCAACCTTCCATTTTTTACCCATTCAGAATAGGTTTTTTCGCCAAAAATGATGGCCTCGGGGTCTTGATCAAAGGCAACAGCAGTGACCCTGGAATCAGCTTCCAGTATTGCCTTCAGGTGTCCACCGCGGCCAAAGGTCCCATCGAAATAACGAATTTCTGCTAAATCTGAATCTGCCAAAACCGAGGCAAAGGAATTCAGAATCTCGGTTCTCATAACTGGGATGTGGGAAGGTAAATTTTCAGCCATGTTGGAAACGGACCTTAGGAAGGATTTGCTGCCGCGTCAACTTCCGTCTACTATACAAGTGTATGCTCGTAAATTGTCCTAAGTGCGGATTCTCACAGCCCAATGATCGTTACTGCGCTAGCTGCGGTGTCGATATGAATGCCTTTCGCCCAAAAGGTCCGTCGGCATTGGCTCAGGTGCTTGGAAATCCCATTTTTTTGATTTCCATCGTGGTCGCTTTAGTTTTCACTTCTGTTATTTTTATCCGCCAACAGAAAGCTGAAGAGCTCAAAAGCAGAATGCAATATTTACAAGGTGGACCGATGGTCGTGGACCGCCGGGACCTAAGCACCGAGGGCGCCGATGCTGAAGAAAAGTCTGCAGACGCAGAGGTAGATAAGACGCTGTCGGATTCAGCTGGCAGTTCTTTGCCTATTTCAGAGGCCACAAAAGAATTGGGCGTCGCAGCCAATAGCAAGGAAACTGCGACTATCCCTGCCGCTTCAGTTTTGCCGGTAGCGGAATCAATGCGTGAGCGCAAGGATCGAAGCCTTGAGCCTGCAACTAAAAAAATACAAACAAAAGTCACTGTCTACTTTGCAGAACTTCCAAATACCGAAGTCAAACGTTTGGCCGATTGGGCGCGAAATGGTGGACACTGGCAACGCTTTGACGAAGCCTACTGGGGGGTCATTCCAGGCTTGGCAAAACATATGAAGGAACTAAAGGGAATTACAATTTTTGACCGGACTGAAAAAATCATTGATCCACAGACGCAGTCCGTCCAGTGGCTCAATGGCTCCCGCCACAAGTCAGGTGATCCCGAACTTGATCTTGGAATATCGACTTATATTGGAATCGAGGAAACCCAAGAGCACACCTTAAAAGCTAGTATCGAAGTACAACGAGCCTTGAAAGAAGGCAGTCCCGGGCAAATTATGCGGAAGTCCTTTCCTTTTACATTTGAACTTAAAGGTGATTCAGGATTTTTGGCCGGGGGAATTCTGCCGCGAAAGCTAGAACTTGAAGCCGATGAAGATTATTCATGGGAAGGCTTCTTTAAAATCTTTAAATCCACAACCTACACCGCGAAACAATCAGAGTTTACTTTGCTTTTCGAGTTTGATACCTCTAGTCCGCCGTCAAAGTAGATGCCCTTTTCCGACGGAGCTAGCGGGTAATATTCATGAGTAATAAAATCGAACATCACTATGGCCCCCAGGTTCATATCCTGAACAATATTTACCTTGGCGGATTGCTGGCAAAATTATGTTCCCCAAAAACTTTTCAGCCCGAGATCAATCATTTGGTCGAAATGCTATACCATCACCTATTAATCGATGTGATGAATCAAGAGTTTCCGAAAGAGGACGTCCAACAAGATACTCGAATGGCAAGTTATCACCCCGAGCAAAAGCTGGCCTTAAGCAAAATTCGCGACCAGCAAAGGGTGATCAGCGTAAATATTGCTCGGGCGGGAACTTACCCTAGTCATATCTGCTTCAATACTTTGCACTATGCCATTCATCACGAGTCCCTACGGCAGGATCACATCTTTGCTGCGCGCATGACGAACGGAAAGAATCAGGTCACGGGAACCGAGATCGGAGCCACCAAAATAGGTGGTGATAAAGAAAATGCCATAGTTCTTTTCCCAGATCCGATGGGGGCAACCGGTGGTACTTTAATCGCTGCCATGGACTACTATAAAAATCAGGTCAAAGGTAAGCATTTAAAGATGATTGCGCTTCACCTGATTGTGACACCAGAATACCTGCGCAGAGTCCTGACTCACCACCCAGACGTCTTGATCTTTGCTTTACGCCTTGACCGAGGTTTAAGCACTGAGGCAGCTTTAAAATCCACCCCCGGAAAACTTTGGGATGAGGAAAAAGGCTTGAATCAGAACGACTATATAGTTCCAGGCGGTGGTGGTTTTGGTGAAATTATGAATAACTCTTTCGTTTAGTTTTACCAACTGGACGATAGAAGACGATAGAAATTGAGCGGCTTAAGTTTTTTAATATTTTATAAAAAAAGAGGATGAGAATGAACAAGTTAAAACTTTCAACTTACATCGCTGCCGAAGATCTGCAAAAAAAAGTAAACGAGATGGGTGCGACACTAACGAAAAAATTTAAAGATAAAAAAGCAATTGCGGTGTGCGTTCTCAAGGGCTCTTTCGTATTTTATTCAGACCTCATTCGGTCCATTGATACAGATATTACCTGTGAATTTTTTGGCGTTTCCAGCTATCAAGGAAACACGCAATCCTCTGGCGAAGTCAAAGTGACTCTTGATTTATCCGTTCCCATCGAGGGCGAGCATGTCATTTTGATTGAGGACATTGTCGATACTGGCATTACGATGAATTATCTTAAGGCCTCATTGCTAGCAAGAAAACCGAAAAGCTTAACCACAGTCGCTCTTCTTGAAAAACCAGAGGCCTTAAAAGTCCCTTGCGAGATTGATCTGGTCGGCTTCAAAATTCCTAATGATTTCGTCGTTGGTTATGGTCTTGATTATCAGGGTTACTACCGCAACCTACCCTACATTGCACAAGTTCAAAATTTTCAATAACCATAAAGTTGAAGCTAATGTCTGCGATGTTCTAATGTCTAGGAAGCTCGCGCCGTGGCTTCGCGCAAAGTAGGTTGGCTTGATGTCATTTGAAAAAAGAATTCCATATTTCTTAAATCTGGGTCTGCGTGAAGGGGCCTTGGTAAAACTGAAGTCCTATCTTGATTTGCTTTGGACGGCCAATGAAGAGCTGAATCTAATCAGTCGGCAAATGACCCCTGACGAACTTTTGGATAATCATGTCATTGATTGCCTTCTTCCACTGAAGAATTTTCCTGAAAACCTGCAGACCGTGGCTGATTTTGGTTCAGGTGGCGGACTACCTGCAGTCATCTACGCCCTGCAATTTCCGGATACCCTTTTTCATCTTTATGAAAAAAGTAACAAAAAACAAGATTTTCTCAAACGCTGTAAATTAATCGCCCCCAATTTGCAAATTTTTGCAGATATTCCAATTCATTTTGGCGAGGTAGATATCGTCATAGCTCGAGCGTTTAAACCTATTGATGTGACCTTGGATATCAGTAGAAAATATTACGAAAAAGGCGGAAAGTACTTTCTGCTTAAAGGGCGTAAAGCAAAAATTGAAGAAGAGCTTTTACTAGCGCGCAAGAAGTTCAAAGATCTGAGTGCCGTTGTTGAACCATTAACGTCACCTTTGCTAGAGGTTGAACGTCACCTGGTATTGATTGAAAAAAGCAAATAGCAAAAGGATCGGACTTTCTCTTTAAAAATCTTTAGACCAATTAAATCTATCCCTATTAAATCTATCGCTTGCCCTTTTTCTGTTTCTGTTTCTGTTTCTGTTTTGGCAAGGCCTTGATTGCTTCTTGCTGTTCACTCAGTAGCGTGAGCTCCTTTTGAACCAGATCATATTTTGATCGTGGCACGGAGATCAGTGCATTTTTTGGAATAGGCCGACCCTTGTTTCTGGCCTCACTATTAATATGCGGATTAAATATCTGCGTTCTTAAGTCATCCCCATCAAACCAGCTTAAAAGAGTTTTATAACTGATTTCCAGGGGTAAACGCATGTCAATTCCCTCAAGGGCCTGGGACCAATTTACCGTCCCAAAATATTTCGGAGCATTTCGTTCAACTTCAAGTGCTGCTAAAAAGCTAGCGTAAAAATTGCGCGAGGCAAAGCCAAATTTTCGCTGGGCATTGCGGCTTTTTACCAATTCACCAAGTTCTCGTGTTTTGAATTTCTTTGTCACCTTTTGCACGCCCAAAGGACCATGATTGTAACCGGTTACTGCCAACGGCCACGATTGCAGCATCGAATAACTACTGCGAAATAATTTCGCGGCCAATACCGCTGCTTCTATAGGGTGGTTGCGCATATCTACAGCTGGGTCCGTCTTAAAATAGGGCCTCGCGGTGTAGGGCATAATCTGCCATATTCCGCTGGCCCCGACTTTGGATCTTGCTAAGACGTTATAGGAACTTTCAACAAAGGGGATTCGTGTTAGCTCAATTGGCAATCCCATTTCACGAAAAATAGACTCGAAGTCTTCAAGATAGCGACCTGAAAAAAAGATTGCTTGAATAAAGCGATCCCGCTGTCCCAGTTGAAATCTTAAGCGTCTTTCTGACTGAGCCAATTTAAATTTCTTGCGCTCAGGAATTCTTGTAAAGTAGTCCCAAACTCGACGTTCATCAGCATCAAGTTTGTCAGGTGACTTTATTTTTTCAAATTTTTTTAAAATTTGAATCCATTTTTCTTTCGCATTTTTGATAATTTGTTTTTTCGCTATATCTTTGCGAAAAATATTCCAATTCGAGCGGGTCATGATCGGATTAAAATCTAGAACTTCATAAATTAAATCTATATTTTCAGAGTCGTGAATTAAACCCTGATCGGTACTGTATTTCGAGTATATATCGATCCAAAAGTTATACTGAATCTCAAGCCCCTTGGGCACGGAAAAGGCATCTGCGGTATAACCGATGGATCCAGCCTGCTTTGAAAAATCCGTCGCCTGCCAAGGCCGAGTCGTCGTAAGTCCCTTTTGTCCCACTGTTGATTCTTCACTGACCGGAGAGTCTTCGTCTTGATTTTCATCAAGAAGATCAATCTCGTCCTGGGCATGCACCAGCAACGCCAACAGCACACAAATTCCGACCAGGCTTACTTTTAGCATTCGTATTTTCACGTTAATTTCTATTCTACTAAGATTGTGGCTAACTCATCAAATAAATCCCTAATTTGGCCGCCATCAGCTCCGCCATTATACATGAACACAAAAGGGATCACAGTTCCATCAACCCTGCCGGCATAACCAGCTAATGAAACAACTCCGTCCAATAAACCAGTTTTTGCCCGAACCCAACGTTCCGCTGCTGAACCCTTCATGCGCTTTCGCAAAGTGCCATCAACCCCAGCTATGGGCAGTGACGTCACGAATTCTGGCTGATAACGAAACTGGGAACGCATCTTATTCAAAACTTTCCACATCGATTCAGCAGTAATTCTATTTTTTCTTGTCAGGCCTGATGGATTTTCGATTTCAAAATCTGTTTCGGCCACGCCGGAAACTCGTAAGTAATCTTTCAGGTACTTCATTCCTTTTTCAATCGTTCCCGGCGGACCATTGACCGCAGCGATGTTTTTGGTCAACATTTCAGCTATATAGTTGTTCGAATATTTACTCATATCACTAAGAATACTTTCAATGGTCCGGCTTTCTGATTCAGCTAAAACTTTTGCTGTCACTGGGGTTAGACCCGCACGAACCTTACCGCTGATCGTGATGCCTCTTTGTTTTAAGAAAGACTTCAAATTATAACCAGCCCAAAGATCAGGTTGAGTAATATTTTTGTAAACCGTAAACTCTGCCGCATCCGCAGGAATTGACCCAGATACATTAATCACATCCCCAGGACCTTTCGCATCTTCGTCCCGATTGACTGAGACCGTATTTTTTCCACCGCTCGGTCCCGTCTTTACCGTTCCTTTCAGTCGAACATACTCATTTTCGGGGTCAATGAAAACATGGGCGGCCTGCCCCAAAGTGGCAGGGCGGATAAAAATATTTACGCTGTTCCAATTGAAGGACATCGCCCCAGTCGGAGCGTCATAGGCCTTGTCGATTCGCTCTTTTTGCCGTGAAAGATCAAAGCGCTGGGAATCAAAGTAACTATCGTCGACGACAATATCGCCCTGAATTTCGTTAATATCAGTTCGCACAAAAGAATTGACCAAAAACCACATCGTTTCAGATACAAATGACGGATCACCGCCGCCCTTTAAAACAAGATCACCGTTTAATTTATTCCCAACAATTGCACCGCTGCTTATCAGCTGAGTTTTAAATTTTGTTCCAGGAGGAAACTGGGTAATCGTCGCGGCCGCTGTTATCAATTTTGAAATCGAAGCAGGAATCATTTTTTGCTTTGGATTTTGTGAATAGACAACCACGGGGTCACCCTCGCCCCCGGCAATATAGATTGCTAAATCCGAAGCCTTTGCTTTGCTTTTTCTAATCTGCTTTTCAAGACGATCCTTGGCTTTTTCTTTCCACTTCATGTCCAAAGCCCAGCTTTTGCAGCTCAATGCGACCAGAATCAGCCCAATCACTATTTTCATTTTTCTTTTCCTTCCCACAAAAAGCTAGCCGTCGAAGAGGATTTGAGGCCCAGCGAATTTAATGGTCAGTCTATTCTAGAAATGGATTGCCTGCACTTCAACGAGTTTGCGATAATCTTTTCATGGCAGAGCGACCTTTAGTTTATTTTGTTGATGATGAACGATCAACCCTAGATGCCCTTGAGCGACTTTTCCGCCATGAGCTTTTGATCCAGAGCTTCGAAGACCCGCTGCTAGCACTTAAGGCCGTCGAAAAGGAAAAACCGTCCCTGATACTGGTAGACCACCGTATGCCAAAGATTTCAGGACTAGACCTGCTACAAAAATTGCAAAAACTGTCACCTACCACAGTTCGCGCCATGTTAACGGCCCATGTCGATCTTGATTCGATTTCTGAAGCGATAAATCAGGGATTCCTGCATCGATTTTTTCTAAAACCTTGGGAAAATGATGTTCTCAAATCGCAGATTCGCGAATGCTTAAGTTTACATCAGCTGCTTCTGGAAAATGTGAAGCTCGAAAGACTGTCTTCGACAGATGCGGTTACTGGCGTCCACAACCACCGTTACTTCCAGGAAACTCTGCGGGTAGAGGTCGAAAGGGCCAAGCGGCACGATCGAGTTCTTTCTCTGGTTATGATCGATCTGGATAACTTTAAGCAAGCAAATGATCAGCTTGGCCATCTTGAAGGTGATCGTATTTTACGAATCGTTGCACAAAAAATCCAAGCCAATCTGCGGGAAATCGATTGGGTGGCACGCTATGGCGGAGATGAGTTTTCAATTATTCTTCCAGATACAAAAATTGAAGATGCTTACATGATCGCAGAACGTGTGCGCAAATCTTGTAACATAGTTATGAGCAAAAACCTGGAGCTGTCTATTAGCCTAGGGATTGCGGTCTTTCCCTCCCACGGAATAACACCTAACGAGGTCTTGGATGCCGCAGACAAAGCCCTGTTTGCCGCAAAAAAGCATGGCCGCAATCAAACGGTGATTGCCCCTGGTTCAATGACCTGAGTATCATGGATTGTCTGGAGTTAAAAAATGAAAAAACGTGATTGGCTCATCGTATTTTTTCCGCTGGTAATGACGTGGAGTTTAGATCGAATCTCAAAACAGTGGGCAATTACTATTTCTGGAATAAAATCCTTTGGTATTTTTGGATTCATTTTACATCACAACCCTGGGGCAATGCTGGGATTATTTTCGGACCTGCCACCACTTCTTAGGATCGTAACTTTATCTACAGGTGGAGCCTTTCTAGTCTGTATCTACGCACTGATTCAATATATTCTGCCAATCCGTTCTCTTTCTCTGCGCATTGGACTTTCGATTCTTTTAGGTGGAATTCTTGGCAATGTAACGGATCGAATTATTTGGGGCCATGTTGTGGACTTCATCGTGGTCGGGACTGTATCGATGTCCAGCCCTGCCTTCAATGTTGCCGATGCCTTGCAATGGGTGGGTTATGCATTGATCGTCTATGCTATTTTAAAAGAGGGCGACCTTCTTTGGCCTGAACACAACAGCAGAAAGCGGCACTGGGTAAACCCAAAGTTTCAGCTTAAGTATTGTTTTATTTTGATGACCGTTGGCTTGGGAATTGGTTTGATTTCGATGGTTTTTGCCTACACCTATCTGCGGGTGACAATGATTGATCTGGTTGGTAATAACGCCTTTATTCTAGACAAGTTTTTGATTCCTTTTGTTTATACTTTTTTTGTCATATCTATCGGATTTTCGGCTGGACTATTTACTATAGGAAAAATAATTTCACATAAAATTGCCGGACCAATTTATGCTTTTGAACTTTTCCTGGTGGAATCCATGGCTGGGAAGAATCGGCCCTTCCGACTGAGAAAAAAAGATGAATTCCAGCATCTCGAGGCACTGGCCTTAAGGATTCAAACTCAGCTGATTGAACATGGCATCGTTCCTCCGGCACAGAATGCACCAATTCCAACTGCTGAAGAAGCCGAAGCTCAAGGCGCAATGATCAGTCAAAATATTAAAATTTCGACGACTTAAAAATTTTACTACTTTATAGTTCGACTTGCAGATCGCTCATCTTATTTAGATAGAATCTTTTATTTACCGCATCGCGATGACAAAGAGCCATAACATAGTCTCCGTCGGGATTGCGGACTAAACCCAATGGGGCAATACGGCGGGTTTCATTGCGCAGTCGTCCCCCTTGATAAACAATATCCACCGCAACCTTGCGGCGAATGGCGTCTGCAAATTGAAGAATTTTCTGATCATGACTTGTGAAAACGGCGTAGTTTGTCCAGCGCAACTCTTTACCAACTTCAAGCAATATTGCCCGTAGCGACGCCGTAGCACCGACCCGCAACATACACTGAAGTCCTACTTGCAAGCAGGCATTGGCATCATCACTTGCGCGGTGAGCTTGTCCACCATCGATATTCATTAGTTTTACCAAGGTTTGCAGCTTGTGATTGGAGCTTTCTAAAATAACTTTCCTTGCCAACAAGCTCGTGCAAATTGCAGGTTCGCTTGGAAAAGATAACTGGGCCCGCTCCATTTCAATTGCTATAAATCCCAAATCGAAAGGCGCATGATGGGCCATTGGAATCGCGCCCTTAATAAAATTTCGAATTTCTTCAATTTTTTCCGACATCAGTGGCGCATCCGCCACCATTTCATTGGTGATCCCATGAATGCCAATAATAAAGGCAGACATTGGCTCAGATGGCTTCAATAAGGTTTGATAGCGATCTATCACCTTGCCGTCTCGCCATTTAACCGCTCCGAACTCAACAACTTCCGAGCCCAATGGGTAAGCACCGGAGGTCTCCGTGTCGAAAGCCACATACTCGTATTCAGTCCAAGGACGATCTAGATCTAACATGCAATACCTTGGCTAACATTCCCAAGGATGAAAGTCCAGGGGACTACACCGTATTTGAATAACTTGATTCAATGCTTATGAAAAATTAGCTACTATCTTTACTGGGGGAGCGTGCCGCTTTGGTCAGTCCACGATATAAATTTCTTATTATTGGCGCCATCATCATGACCTTTTTTAGCTGCGTAAGTCGGCGTTGCCACGCTCAGGAAAAAAAGACTGAAAAAAGTTCTGAACGCTTTTTTGGCGAAGCCTCTATCCTTACCGATTACATCCGAAAAGGCGTTACACAAACAAATCATGATCCGGCCTTTCAGACCGGAGTTGGCTATAAATTTAGCCCCTCTTTTCGACTTGGAATTTGGGGCTCAAATGTCAATTATGAATATGAAAGCGTCCATCTAAATCTGAAAACCTACTTCTCGTACCAATTTTTTATGACCGCAAATGTAAATCTACTGCTGCGCCACGATCTTGATCGCTACTATAAGGCAACCTCTAGAAATGGCACGAACACATTATTGGATCTTACTCTTTTTTCCTATCATGTTCTTTATGTTAAAGATGACAATTGGGAAGGAACGCAAACCCAAAGCAGCTGGTTTGCCTTTCGTAAAGAGTTTCCATACTCAGCAAGCACCGCAATCGAAGCAACGGCTGGCTACTCGATGGTTGATGTAGATAACTACAATAACTATATCGATCTAAAGGCCGCTTACATCTACAGAGAAAATCCAATCAAGCTATCGGCAGAGATCACCATGACCTCAAATGCTAGGCAGTTTAATGGACGGGGCAATATGGCTCTTGCCTTGCAAGTTGCAACCCAATTTTAAGTCATCGACTAACTTAAACCCGCACTTTAATATAGCCAAGTATTTGGATTAACAGAGATTTATCAAAATATTTGTTGGCCTGACCGGCATATTTTTAAGTTGTTTCAGCACATTAGTAAGATCCTTTCTGTTCGCGCGCTGCGACCAGCCCTTCTTTTTTGATCACACTTTTTTATCTATGGATGCAGCAATGATCGCATAGACCAAATCGCACTTTGTGGATTCGGCGGCGTTTGCAAGTGTCGCTAATGTGATGGATCCTTTTCCTTCGCTTCTTCATAATTTCTTTTACAGCACGCTCCGTAAGATTGCAATGTATATATTGCAATCTTACGGAGGAGCAAAAATATGAATAAATCCGACAAGGGCGCGTCACTTTTTAACCTTATTGGCAGAAAAAAATTTGCCGCCGTAGTTTTATTTCAACTTTTACTGCAGCTCAAAAAAATCACAGACAAATTCGCTCAGCCCTAACTCGAAAATGCCCTGCTGACATCCAAGGATTGAAAATCATACCGGTTGTGTGTTCTTTTGGTGGAGCTCACGAAGAAATTTCTAAAACCTGTGTCCAGGTACCAGTTGTTCAAGTTGGAAAATTTTTGCTTCAAAATTTGTGAATAATCGAAGTATATACTGAGCCAATGAAAAACTCCAAAAAATGATTAAATAATTGAATGATTAATTATCTCCGCACACAACGCACCCGATAGGCACCATACTTGTAAGTGTTGTTCTGATAGCCGGACGAAGCGTACTGAGCCCGGGCGGAGTCACTACCGTACTCGCAGGAGGACCAATAATAGACTCCAGAAGTATCAAAATTTCTGATAGCACCTTTATTTGTAATAAGTATATTAAGTTCTGATTGGGCTGGTAGGTACCAATCTGTCTGGCCATGTTGATTTAAACTATCACAAGCCTGAGCTGCATTGTAAGGCGATCCCCCATCAACTGATGCAGCAAGACCTGTGGTGTTTGCTTCACCCGTATTCACATTTGTATATCCTGTGGTGGTGTAAGTTGTAGAACCATTATTCCAAGTTAATGTCCATGCCGCCCCTGTGCAGTTTGTTCCATCCCATGTTAGACCTAAATCACAGCGTTGAGCGTACATTGGAACCCCACCATCAGGCGAAAGCCCAGCATAGACAGTGCCGTCTGCGCACACTGTGCCTATTGCTGGCGAACTTGCACAGCTTCCTGTCGTTGTGACATTCCAAACATGTCCAGCGCTTCCTGTAATAAAAGTGGCGACGTTAGTTACCCCACCTGCCGCATCACTGGTTTGCCGAATCTGCGCGTATTCTCCTGAATTAATTGAACTGGGTCCCGTGGTCCAATCTTGAATCACCACTGTACAGGCAGCGTCGCTACAAGTGCGGTATTGCGGCGAACCCGAACCTGAAATCGACGTCGCCACAGCGCAGTTCATCCCAGTAATTTGTAAAATATTTGAAGTATACAGCGTTGATAAAGTGGCATTGGCTTCATTAGCAAAACTAACCACCGTCGGTGTCGCATCACTGCAAGCTGCTGCCTGAACTAAATTCCATCCTGTAGCATTACAGAATTCTAAAACATTCGTGGTCGTGTTATAACGAATTGATCCCTTGGTGGTGCTATCGCAGACCGCAACACTGGTGCCGACTTTAACCGCACCCGCCACATCAAGTTTGGCAGCCGGAACAGTTGTCCCGATCCCTACCTTGCCAGTGGGATCAATTCTAACTCGCTCGCCGCCATTGGTTGTAAAGCCAATTTCATTTGTGGCAGCGGCAAACATTCCCGTATTTGTATTGCCGGAAAATGCATACCCAGGGGCGGCTGCAGTACCCGATGCTGCCGGAAGTCCGGTGCCTGGTGTTGTCCAACTTAATACTCCTGAACCATTCGTGGTTAATACTTCATTACTTCCACCGTCTGTCGTTGGTAGCACTAATCCATAACTGGTGAATGCTGCAGGGGCTGAAATCGTAACCTGCCCACCCGCGGCGCCATCGGTTACTTTGATGGATGTCGTGTAGGTGCCGCTGCCAGCGGTGAAATTCCCTGATACATCTCTGGCTATCAATGTACTTACTGTATTGGCTGAAGCGGTACCTTGGCAGACCCACGCAGATCCATTATACTTTGCAACATCTCCGCCTGCGCAGGATAAGCCACCCACGACATCGTTATCGGTTGTATCACTGACATTTAAAACTCCGGCTGTGAGGGATAGCCCTGCGCCTAACGTTAACTCTTCAATCGCTCCGGCCGCAGCTGTTGATCTTCCTAATACTCTGCTGGTTGCAATATTCTGCATCTTTGCAAATGTTACTGCACTATTTGCTAGGCCTGTTGTTGCGATATTTGTCAGATTAGATGCATCGACGGCTGGTAATTTACTTGTGCCATCTAATTGCACGATTTGATTTGCGCCGGTGCCTACATTTATATTTAAAGTTCCGGTCGTAGTAATACTTCCACCGGGACCAGCCCCCACATTAAGTCCTGTGCCTGCAGTAACAGAAGTCACACTCACTGCAGAGCCTGGCGTAAAATTCTCCCAACTGCCGGCTCCTGCATTTAAGGCAGAGTTCCACCGGATGGATTGACCATTGCTGGGTGCAGGAACTGCGGCCCCATGAAGTTGGGTCACCTGATCTGTGGGTTTGACGAACTTAGCTGAAGTCCCGGCAATCAAGGCTAACAACTCTGTCCAGCTAGCGGTGTTAAGCTCTGTTTGGGTCGTACTGACCCCATCCGCCACCTTGATAAGTTGTTCTTTCTTATATCCCCCAACCTGCTGGCTTTCGATGGCCATAGGAATAAAATTGACCGGTTGTGCGGGGATGGGCTCCCACTGGCCCGTAGGCAAGGTGCCATCATTAAAGAAAACTTGGATTCTTCTGCCATCAGTAGCATTCGGGGCATAAGACGATCCCGAAGTGCAAGTTGCCGGCGAAAAGGAATACGACTGACGATTGGCAAAAACTTGATCCAAACCATAGCCGCTGGCATCCATTCTTGTCCCCGAGCCATCGTTAATGGTCACCGAAAAAACTCCGCTAGTTTGGGAAAGGTCTTTGGCTTGAACCTCTTCATACATCAAACAACTTTCATTGCCTGGCGTGCGGATTTGCATCTTGAATTGGACGTCTGAGCTGACCACGGGAACACCATTCGGATCAATAAGTCTTCCATGGTAGGTGATTCCAGATCCGGCAGCAAAAGCTGCAACAGGGACTATCAGGGATACGGAAAATGCAACGATGCTTGTTTTAAAATGACTGTAGCTCATTTTTGGATCTCCCCTGCTGAAATCAAAATGCCCTGAACGGATGAATAAAATCGATATCCACGCGGAGTTTTTTGCACAAGCTCGCGGTTGTAACTGCCAACCGATGAAAGAACTTTGTAATTTCTTAAGAGGGTGAACTGGTATTGATCGCTTCCAGAAGAGAACTCATAGCTAGCGGCCTTATCAAGTTTGACCGGAATAGATGGAGACGTGTCACGACTTTCCGCAGTAATGCTGCCACTAAACGCGCATCCAGAAAGTCCGGAGGACAATCCCAGACACAATAAGGTCAAAAGAATGTATCGAGCATTTTTTAGACTATTTGAGTGCTGAGTGGAGTTGCCAACGCACAAAATTGTTGTCAATTCAAATTGGAAGATCGTACTGAATATTTTCTTCATTCGAAACTCGCCCATGGTCAACTTATCGGTAAAAAGTTGATCAATCTTGAAGCAATCAATCTTGAAGCAATCTTGAAGCAATACGATGAATCACTATGAAACGCTTTTCAAAATTGTTCATTTTCCACAGGCAACACGAGGACTTCGCCCTTTGCTCCGGGTTTTAATTTGAGAAATTTTATTTTGCAGCCGGAGTGATGGCCGGGCTAAGTGTTTCAATATAGGAATAAATTGGGGTCCTGATGCTGCGGAAACCTTATGTCACGACCACCGACTCGCTCTAGAGCGAAAGAACGGTCTTTAATTTTTCATCAACTTGCTTCATGATCACAGCGCCACGAGCAACAGCTTTGGAATCTAACGATGTTTTTTCAATCGTAAAAATTGAACCACAGCGTATAATACTGTCTTTCTTTAGGGTAACGACCACATCTTCGTTGGCGTTCACAGATTTTTTTGTGTTGTTGTCCCTGTAAAGTCCCGTGATTTTAACGACTACAATATCTAATAGTTTTGGATTTGAGTTTTTGTGATCGTTACTTACGATAAGAACGGGGCGCTTTTTCTTACTTTGATCGTTCGGCCATATTGCCCACCAAATTTCTCCGCGCAACATTAGATGAGGTCCTCATCATTGCTTCCTTCCGTCTCAAAGAGTTTGGCAGCCATCATCATGGTGGATGAAATTCCATCCGAGTTCTTCTTCCTCGGTTCTTGAGTCTGAGCTTCGCGGCCAAACCTTTCGTATTCGGCTCTGATCGCTTCGTCGCGTTCTCTCAATAAGCCTTTCATAATGAGTTCGTTTACCCTGTCGCTAACTTTCTTTGTTGGCGCAGTTCTTAAAACCTTCTCAACGGCGAGAGAGGGATAAAATGTTCTTTTAGCTGTTGATTTCATACCCACAATAACTCCTTATCGGTTTCATTTAAGTATACATTAATGCGGTATTAATAGCGACAATAAAGAAGCCAACAATGCACAGTAAAATCAAATAGATAAATATATTTAGGCGTTTAATATTTAAGAAGTATAAAGCATGTTTTTGCGGTTGCCCAGGTTCGTCCCATATTTACACTTTGCTTTTCCAACAAAATAAGGTATTATAAAAGTATGAAAACTAATACTAAATCTAGCATTACCCTGCCTGCTCAAGAATTGAAGATGGTCCAGGATCTAATGAAAAGCCTTAAGGCTAAAACCAAAGTGGAAGTCATTCGCCGCGGATTAACTCTTTTGAAGGAGACGACAGACCGGAAGTCTTTGCGTGCTGCCTATAGAAAGGCTTCCGACGCAACCAGGCCTAATCTCCAAGCCGAACTTGATGAGCTTGATGTCGTAACTGATGAGGGCTTGGACTAATGCAAGTCCGCCACGGATATCTCTACCTGGCTGATCTCAATCCCCGCCAAGGTACTGAAACAGGAAAAATCAGGCCGGTCGTGGTAGTTCAAACAGATCATCTCAATGAAACCAATCACCCGTCAACTTGGGTACTACCTTGCACAACTCGAACAGTTGGAGAGAATATTCTTCGTGTCGCATTGCCAAAAAAAATTGCCGGCAATTCAGAGGACTGCGAAGTCATGATCGATCAAAGCAGATCTATAGACAACAGACGGATCCAACGCGAAATCGGAAAAATCCCATTAGCAATTCTAAAGGAGATCAAAGAAAAACTACGCCTCCTTGGTAGCCTCTAGCGGCGGACAACAGCTATTTGAGGCCAGTGACGAAAGTATCCCCGGCAGCACTTATGTCGGCGTCAATTATATATTGACAAATACATACAATATATGGCACAATTTAACTTGATGCCACGGATTGAGTATCTAAAAAATATATTATCAGGGCTTACTGCCTATCTTTATTATAAGGACCATGGGCATCCTCATTTGGTTGTCCGTAAGGGGTCCGGTAAGCGGCCGGAGGCTGAAGTAAAAATTAGAATTGATAATTTTGATATTCTTGATGGATTTGGTTTTAGCGAAAAGGCTGTGAACGAGATCGTAAAATCCTTAAGGCCTTATCAGAAAAAACTTTTGGAGGACTGGTATGAAACGCAAAGTAAGTAAAATAACGTATGGAAAAGTTGAGGTTCCAGAAAACCCCTTTGATCCCAAGAGTACTAAGATCAAAGTGACTTCCTGGTTTGATGCAGATGTCATTTTGGCCTTAAAAGAAAAGGCTGAAAAGGATGGGGCCAAATATCAAACCCTAATGAATCATCTTTTACGCGAGGCTGTCGCCAATCATGAAAATTTTGAAAAACGCCTAGAAAAGATCGAAAAAACTTTGAAGATCAAAGCTGGTTGATCATTTGTAAATTGCATTTTTCAGCGGCATCGTAAATTTCATCAAAAATTTTCGACGGTTTATTCCTGAGATCTTTCGGCTTTTCGCTTGGTCTTTTTCTCAGTGACTTGTTTTACAAATTTATCGTAGACCGACATATCTGCATTCACCTGACCAAAAGCTGTATCTAGTTTTCTAAACTTTCGACCATCGGCACGCATTTCTCTTTGCTTGATACGAACGCGGATTAGACCAGGGGGTCGCTGCGATTGCCCCTCGATGAAATCCTTTTTGCTTTCAACATGAATTCGACCATCCACGGAAACTGTCGCATGCTCTAAAGAAGCCTCGATATTATGAGTAATTAAATCCAAGCGCTCGCTGGCCACTTTTCTTGCTGTATCTTGCGAACTACCGACAACGGATTGAAAAAATAGCATCGAGGAAACAGTTACGTCTGCATCTTCCAGACCAACGGTCACACCGGTGATCTTCTTCATGATCTCGACAAAGTTAGCAATGGGCTGCGCTGTTCCTGCAACAAAGAACTCTCGATCCAGAATATCGAATTCATAACCATCGGGTCCAATGCTGACATTTTTTGCAACGTCATTCATTTGATCAGCCATATATGCAGCCACTACTTTTTGCGAACCCATATCTAACAGATTTGGGCTTTTATCCACGGGCTCTAAGAATGACTGAAAAGCTTTAAGTGGTTCATTCAACAAATCCAGAAAAAGCTTTTCCAAGGTGATTTCAGCGCCAAAGTTCTGAAAATTGTATTCAATAATAGAAGGTGTTGAAAAATAGTCTGATACTGCTTTTTTTGTTTCTTCACTTTGGTTCAATAGCCACATAACCAAGAAAAAGGCCATCATCGCAGTCATGAAGTCAGCAAGTGCGACTTTCCATGCTCCACCATGGCCGCCTGCGACCATGTAGATTTTTTTGATAACGATTGTAGTTCCCTTTTTCTCTGCTGCCAATTTCTACTCCAATTTTTTAGGCTGCCTTTTTGATCGACTTCGTTGCTTTGTCCATCTCGTCAAAAGAAGGTCGCTCTTCAGGCTGAATTGAGCGTCGCGCATACTCGACACAAACCAATGGTGGCGCGCCCCTTTGCAAAGCAACCATCGCTGCTTTGATACAATGTAAATACCGGCCTTCAGCATCAAAATCCCCGGACATCTTAGTCGCCAACGGGCCGATGATTCCGTAGGCACCAAAAACCCCTAACATCGTACCAACAAGGGCACCTGCAACCAATCGACCGATGGTCTCAACCCCTTCGGTCAAATGATCCATTGTTTTTACGATACCCAAAACGGCAGCCACGATCCCTAACCCGGGAAAACCATCGGCCACGGTTTGTACGGCATGCTGAGCGTGATGCTCTTCAGAATGAATTGCTTTAATATCAAAATCTAACAAATCATCGACATCATACGGAGAAAGATCCGCAGACAATGTGATTTTCATCGTGTCGCAAAGAAAATGGACGGCGTGATGATTGTGCATAAAGCTAGGATAAGCTGCAAAGATCTCTGATTTCTCAGGTGTTTCAATATGCTTTTCTACCGCCTGAGGACCATCTTTTCGAAAAAGCTGAAACAGCTGAAAGAGCATTTGTAACAATTGAGTATAGTCTGCCTTAGTCTGACTTTTTGCCGTAAGTGCTTTTATAGAGTACTTTACGCCCATTTTAATAATCTTCATTGGATTGGCGATCAGGTAGGCGCCAAGAGCCGCACCCCCGATAATCATCATCTCGATGGGGGCCGCCTTTAAGATCACCGACATGTGACCACCGGCAATTACAAATCCGCCAAACACTGTTACGAATACGACTACTAAGCCTATAAATCCCATGGTTGACCTCGTCAAATTACCTATCGGAGCGAGGCCGCCAAGAATTGAGACAAAAATCAGCAGAACCTATGATTCTTGACCAAGATCAGGGTTTATCCATAGGCTAGACCTGGCAAATTTCTGCCAATTGGAGTACAAATAAAGGATGGGTTATCAGCAACAGGTCGTAATGAGGAAAGTCATTTTTTTTGCCCTACTTTGGTTGGGTCTGGGCTTCGCACCCAGCACGATTGTCGCTGCAAGCGAAAAACCCTTAACCGCAGAAGTTGTTTTGTCCCCTTCCGAATTCAGCGCCGAGCAGGTGATTCAACTTCAGGCCAAGCTTAATTTGCCAGTTGGATATAAAGCTTACCAAGATAAATTTGCAGTTTCAATTGTTCAGCCCGAAGGCTTCAAGATTTCAAATTTTCAAATAGAACCCCTGGAAAAGTTCTACGATAAATTCAGCAAGAAACAACGTCAGGGCTTTAAGAACAGCAGCCGATTAAGTGCCTATGTCGAAGCGCCAAAAGTCTTTGATGGCGCAATGGATTCAATGCTGATTCGAATTAATTATCAAGCCTGCACCGACACGTATTGCCTATTTCCGGAAATTCTAGAGATCAATGTTCCATTTAAGGTCAAAGCCCAGGGGTCAGCGAATAATCTAACCACTGAAACTGAAGATAAAAAGTGGACTGATCTTTTTCAGATGAATTTTGCAGATATTTTTAAAAAAAGCCTGCCATGGACTTTTCTTTTTGTCTTTTTGTTCGGAATTCTGACCAGCTTTACCCCTTGCATTTTTCCGATGATTCCGATCACCTTGGCGGTTCTAGGAAAAGATGTCCACGCCCATTCCCGCTGGCAAACAGTACTAGTAAGCCATTTTTATGTTTTTGGAATTGCGATTACCTATGCGGTGCTTGGGTTGATTGCCGCAAGTACGGGCTCGCTTTTTGGATCGATTATGTCGTCACCTTTGGTTTTAGGCGTTGTCTGCCTTGTCTTTTTACTAATGGCTTTATCGATGTTTGGCCTATTCGAGTTTGCTGCCCCTCAGAACTTGCAAAATAGCCTTGGAAAAATTCGACTCAAAGGCTACTCCGGGGCTTTCCTGACAGGGATTATTGCAGGACTTGTCGCCAGCCCCTGTGTCGGCCCTGTCCTTGTTGGTATTTTAACTTTTGTCGCTCGTTCACAAAACCTGTGGCTAGGGTTTTGTCTTTTATTTGTCTATGCACTTGGGCTTGGCCAAGTTTTTCTAGTGTTAGGATACTCTAGCCGTTTGACCCGCAAGTTGCCCCGCTCAGGTCCTTGGATGGATGGAATCAAAAACTTTTTTGCAGTTTTAATGCTGGGAGTATTTTTCTATTATCTAGCTTTGCTCATACCCGGGCGTATCTGGGACGGGATTTTTGGCATCGCACTTATTGCATTAGCCAGTCACTTCGGCGCCTTTATCCATAATTCGCTATTGACTGCCAAGACCCAGCTGCGCAAAGGCTTTATGCTAGCAATCCTATCTATCGGCGTTGCTTACCTGGGCCTTGCCATTTTTGACCTGCGACCATTAATTGCCCAACGATGGATTCAAGAAAATCCAAACCCAACACAACCTTCGAACTGGCAACCCTATTCCGAGGCGCAGTTGCAAGAGGCCACAAAACTTGGAAAACCTGTAATTGTCGACTTTTTTGCCGACTGGTGCGCCTCGTGCAAAGAGCTTGAGCAATACACTTTTCAGGATGCAAAGGTGCAAATGCTAAGTGAAAAATTCATAACCCTAAAGTTCGATGCAACTCTAGACTCACCGGAGTTTGCAAAAATAAGACAAAAGTACGCGATCGTTGGACTGCCGACAGTTATTTTCTATTCCGCCAAGGGCGAGTGGCTGAAAGAATTAACTCTTTCTGAATTCGAAGATCCAGCAAAATTCATTCTACGAATGAACAAGGCTCTTTAGTATTTTTATGCGAAACTCAAAATTAGAGAATTAAGTTTTTCCATTTAACTCTTTCAACCCTTTGCGGGAAAAATCAACAATCTTGGAAAGAGAAACTGGCTTTGTACTACTGACACCCGTAGCAAGCTTACGCAAGGTTACACGACCTTTAGAGTCTGGCCTTACCTGTGTGACTGATTTAAATTTTGATTTTCGAGCTTCCATAAAGGTTATTATAGCAAAAAGTGGGAAATCCCACCTATGAGGTCGAATATATTCGACTTCAGGTGCCAAAACTCACGGAAAAGAAGTTTATAATGATTAAAAGCTAAGCCATAGTCCTCCCTACATTGTAATACTGACGGTGTAGGAATTGATAGTGAATGACGTCATCTCTGTGCCATTTGAATCCAATACAGAAAAATAGAACGGTATGCATCTCGTTTATAGACCGACACTCACGTTGGCAGCGGTAAGTCCTGGCTGACCCGCAGTGATCGAACAAGATCCTGTTCCGGTACCTTTGAGATATACAACTGCTCTTGTTTCACCCGGGGAAATAACAAACGTGGACGTAGAGGTCGCACATCCATTGTCGGAGTATGTAGCGCAGCCGCTGGCACCAGAAGCCGCCATTGTAATCGTCGGGCTACCCGCTTGAACAGAAGGCCAGCTGTTCGCATCCAGATCTTCAACAGAAAGAGCATAACAGGTTGCAAAGTTACCCGCCACGCCCAAGGATCCTGTATTTATATTCAGCTTTGTCGCAGGAGCATTTACATCAGTACCAATTGGGTAATTGCTGTAACTTCCGGCGCAGTTGGTCGCACCATTACACAAACTACCTGTTCCCTGCGTTGCATTGATATTAAAGAAGTTGCTCCCAACAGCCGTCATTCGAACGTAAAAAGGAATATATGTTTTACTCGGATAGAAAGAAGCAAAGTTCGAGTTTGGCCAAGAGACAATGCTCGATCCCGCACAGGCCGAGTCCGAATAGAAATTTCCAGTTCCACCGCTGACGGTAAAATTAGTTGTATTTGAAGTAAATACCGTTCCTAAAATCCGATTTGTTCCGTCTGGTGCCGGCGCCGTTACTCCCACTGGGATACACTCAAACAGTTTATGATTGTAGCGCATATCAGGTAAGAATTGAATCATGCTTGGAGGAGTCGCTGTGGATGGATCAACGCCCGAGGTAACGCTGAGGCTCGCCCCCGCAGCCAAGCCCGAACCAGTCGGCACAATCGAGGTCGCAGTTGATTGCGAATTCACTTTATAATAAAAATAGGTTCGCTGACTATTGATCGTTGTCGTAAAGGTGGGCGAGGTGCCACTGACTGGATAATTACACAATGGATCAGCATAAATACTTGAGATATTTGCGGTAGATAAGGTGATCGCAACTCCGGCTGAGATCGAGCCAAGACTGCCTGATGCATCCTGGGCTTCAACCATAAATTGATTTCCACAATAAAAATAGCCTGGCTTGATGCTGTAATTCGTGATTGCAAGCTTAGTGGCGGGTTGCATACCACCAAAGCCACCAAATTGATAACTCTTAACATAAACACCCATCGGCAACATCGCTCCGGTCGCTCGTGAAACTGGGCAAATCGCCAAATTGATCTTATCGGTAATATCCGCTGCAGAGATGCTCAGATTTTGTGTCCAGGTTTCTCCGGCCAGACTACTTTGAACCATGGGCTGATAGCCTAAATTCGCTAAGGAATCTTGCGAGCAATAAAGCGTATCAGGTAAATTATCGCTGCTTCCCATTTTTTTAAAGACATTAAATCCAGAGATATCGGTGGAGGCTCCTGGCAACAGGGTTGCCGCGATTGAATAGGTCGTCGCATTCACACTTGCAAGCGCAAAGGTCTGAGAATTTGTCATACGAAATGGTCCCATGAATCCAGCTGCGCTATCGTTGCCATTATCAACCATTTGAGGAGTAATATTTAGCCCTGCTGTATAATTTGTCAGGCCCGCGCAGGCACCCGTTCCATTTGCCGTACCCGAGGCCGCTTGAAGATACATGGCTGGAAGACCAACATTGGTCACAAAATCTGCAGGCGCTGCTCCTGCGGTACTTGCTGCTAATAACTGACTTGCAGGATTAACAGAATTCCCCACTGCATATTGTGCCGTCACAGGTGTTGAATAGACGCAAGCATTCAATCCAGCTGAGACCCCCCAAAAACCGTAAATAAAAATTCTGGGAGTTTCTACGGCCCACAGGTTGTTCTGATTTTTCCGCTGGCTGGTTGGAACGGTCAATCTAGCAACTGTCGCAGAAGCCGGAAAAGAAGCTTCACTCAGATCAACTGTGTTGCCATCAAAAAGGGAAAATGGCGCAGAACCAAACGGCAGAACAGAGTAGCTGAATTTAGCACCATACAGGGCCATCACACTAAACCATCCACCATACATCATATTTCGCTCGATCGTCATCGGCGGTTTATTGGCGGGCAAGTAATTGGTGCTCACAATACCTGTGGGCCCACCCGATGCCGAGGTCAAATATCGACCTGAAATGCGACCAGAAAACACATTTCCAGCGGTGCTAACAGAGGTCACGGCAAGACTTACGGTCTCAAGGGCTTGTGCTAAAGATTGAATTTTGTCTCCGTAGTAAAATTGTATTGAGGCGCCAGTCGAATCTGAATAGACAGCAAGAACTTGAATCAAACGATTTGCGCCGACTGGAATCGTTAACTCAATTGGACCAGCAAGAGCTTGATTACCGCCGTTTTCCTTCATGTCCCAATTGAATACGATAGGAACCGCAATTCCCTCGCCGGTCACATTCACAACAACGTGGGCTAAAGTGTCGACAGACTGGGTGCCTAGCATCTTTGAGCTCATGCTCTGCGGAAGGTCGATAGTGACATTGGTTGTCGTATTAGGGGCTCGAGTGCAAGAAATCATGAGCAGCGAAAGGGCTAACGCCCCTAAAATCTGTACCATTTGATATCCTGCCTTCATAAACAATCCTCCACAGTCGATCGATTGAGAATCTATATAGATACTTATCGGTACCCTTAGGCCTGGTCTTTAATACTGTTATTGAACTTCAGCGATTCCGCATGAACCACTCCGATACACATTTCAAAATTGCTCATTTTCTTCTGTTAATAGGATAGCTTCGCCCGGCATTCTTGGAGTTAATATGAGAAATCATATTTCATAAACATATTTCGCCGTCGAAAAGCCATGCAGATCGAGCGTTTCAATTGGGGAATAAATTGCAGTCCATAGGGTTTTCAAAACCACAGCGATCTCCCAAAGCCGCTGGCTACTCGCACCTAGCCCGCCATTCAACCAAAAACTGGTTGATATGGACCAGAATCTGGTTGATAATAAATCCATGCTAGAAGGAATATTCGGTAATAAAACCGCCGAAAAGGTTTTGCTTCATATTTTTCATTACGGTGAATCGCATGGCTCAGCCATTGCTCAGGACTTTGGGATTGCTTTAAATCCTGTGATTCAACAATTGAATCGCTTTGAGGCCTCAGGAGTTCTTGTTTCGAAAGAGTCAGGAAGGGCCAGGGTCTATTCTTTTAATCCGAAGTCAGTGTTCTCAAGGCCGGTGAAAGAGATCATCGAAATTGCCTATGAAGCTATCCCAATTTCTGAGCGTTCAAAATTATTTCAAACACGTCGTCGCCCTCGAAGAAAAGGAAAGCCTATTCGGTGAAAGAACCAAAATGGAAAAAAGCCACTGAAGAAGAAGTTTGGCAATTTGTAGGCTGGCATTTAGCAAAAAATGGAATTCAGACAATTCTTGTTGGTGGTGCTGTCTGTGCTATCTATTCAGATGGAATTTACAAATCGGGTGATCTTGATTTTGTACTGAAGACTTATGCCGAGGGCAAGCTAACCGAGACCTTGGAATCAATTGGTTTTATGAAATCCCGTGGTCGGCACTTTATTCATCCAAAATGCGATAAGTTCGTTGAGTTTATGTACGGTCCAGCTGGAATTGGCGACGATATTCAAATTAAACCTGACGAAAAGAAGATCGAAGGCCAGACGCTATATATTTATTCACCGACGGATTGCATTCGTGATCGATTGGCTTCGTACATCCATTTCAAGGCAAGAGAGTGTTTAGATCAGGCGGTCTTAGTTGCGCAAAAATTTCCGTTCAACAAAAGAAAAGTGAAAGAGTGGTGCGTTTCGGAAGGATTCCCTGCAGCTTACGACGACCTAATTAAAAAATTGGGAAAATAAGAGAATCACATCTTCAATCTTTGGATCAGTCTTTGGATACTTTTGACAAAGATCAAACAAATCTGCCTGGATAAATTGAGAACAATCTAAGCCGAGGGCGCTTGTTGCCTGTACCAAAGGAAAAAGCACCAACTCTAATTTAACAAAAACTTGTATGTACATTGAGAATGAGCCCCCGTATCGGTATACAAAAAACCTAATCGAACACATGGGGTTACCGTCAACCGCACCCAAATTAGCCTATGCCAGGGGACCGCCAATATCAGATCAGAGCGACATGTTCGCACAAGAATTCTTCGAAAACTAAATCCGCCAACGAAATTTCGTACTGGCAAAGGTCTCGCCATATTCAAAATCTGAAATTACCAGAAAAATTACACGTCCAATCTGTTCAGTTTCCAAAAAATTGGCAATCCAGACAAACTTCATTGAAACTAGGCCGCAAAAATGCGGAAATTTAATCAAGGTCTTGCAAAACTTACCTAAATGGAAAGTGACCGCCCCACCTCGAATGAGAGTCTCACGGGCACGGACCACTTTTTCCCTTTGAATCTGTTCAACTTCTTTTATTCAAAGTCAGTTTTCTAGCTTCTAGACAGAGTTCCGGGGGTAGTCCGAAATCTCAGTAGCGTACCCAGGACCTCAGAACATTCTAGGGAACTATTTAGCTGAGCATTGCAGCGGTATCGAAGGATGCATCTCGGCGGAATAAACTCCAGAGATCAGGACTGGATGGGGTATGCCCAGGCAGCGAGTGTTAGGTTGACCTTTCATTGTGCTGGCGACTATAGCAATGTCATAAAACGGATGAAAGAAGTTGAACTTTTTTTCCAAAAGAACAAAGCACCCGCCGACTGTACTGGTAGTCCTCTGGGTGAATTTCAAAGTCCTGGCGAATCCATCTTGAAATTTCAGAATTGCTGATCCTGGCAATGGCGAGTTCAGCTGAATCTGCACGAATGCCTTCTTTGTGTCTTTGTTGATGCAGATCAACTCATCCATAGCTAGCATTTTTAGTTGTAGATCGTTTGCCTGGGCCACTCCAGGGCTAGCGGCCAGTAAGCAAAACATGGGAACGAACAGCATTTGAATTAAATTTCTCATTTTTTTATCCTTTTTTATTTAATTGTTATTTATTTGTTATAGCAAGGCTCAGCTCTGGGATGACAAAACTCTGGTGGTACTGGATCAGGAATTTTTTTGCAGTCCTTTTGAATTTGGAATTGGACCGGTTGTCCAAAGCCTAGCAACGCAATGGCACTTAGCTTGGGGCCATTGACACCTGTCAAATTCGAGTATTGGAACTGAAGTTTTGCCATGACGACTGCTACGATCGCGATTAATTTGTTCATATAAATCTCCTTTGTGTTTCGATATTTACGTTCATATGGGTATTCGATGTTTTAAAATCGCTCTTCCGTCCTTACGCTCGGAAACCTGCTTTTGCGTCAGTCCCGACTTTTCTCGAAGTTCTTTCAACCTTTTCCCGATCGTTTCCATGGACCGGGTTATCCAGCATCTTTAACACAATGTAAAATCGATTGATTTTATGACTTAATCGATTTTTCTAATGCAGGTGCTATGCCTACCGACGACCCTAAAATCCATACGGTACGGTACAAATCTGACTTTTCCTTTTGCCGGCAATAGTCCGAGATCGCTGCGTGGGTAATCTCCAGAGCCCGGCTGCGCTAGACAGAGTCCGGGGGTAGTCATGAAAAGTGAGCCATGAAATACATTAAATAATGTTTACCATGTGCTCATATTTTTGAAATTATGAGCACATGGTAAACCGATTAATTTCAGACCAAATTGCAAGGACTAAAAAGAGTGTTTTGCGGCTAGGCCCTAGGCAGTTTGGAAAGTCGACCTTGATTTCAAATATGGCCAGTGCATTTCCCGTATTCTAAATACAGTTCAAGCTCTGATAGACAAAAATAAAAATTTAAAATTTTATTTAACGGACTCCAACGCTAGAAAACTCAAAAAAGGCGGAGCCAATCTGCTGCCGGGCCGCGTGCTTAATTTTAAAGTGGGTCCACTTGTGGCCTCGGAGATGTCCTATAAGTTTGATATAAAACGGATATCGAGTTTATCCTTTTCAACCATTATTGGAATATGGGCTCTTAATCAAAACATCGCCATCTCCTCTTTTCGGACAAGAGATGGAATTGAAGTTGATTTTATTGCGGAAACCAAAAATGGCCCCATCGCTATCGAAGTAAAAACAAACGATTCGATCACAAGCGAAGATTGTGAAGGTTTAATTCATTTCGGTAAGCTTTCTAGCAAACATGGTGGCTTATTCATCTATCATATGGGCACGAAGGAAAAAAAATGGGACCCGTATGGTCCCTGCCTTGGCAAAAAGGCCTCCGAGAAATTGGCTTTTAGATCCCGCAATCCTTCCAGCAACTGTAAAGGATTTTACTTGTTGTGAAGCTACAAAAATTGCAAACAGGGACCCGCTTAAATATTAGATTTCAGTTCATCGGGAAGAATGCAGTGTTTCTGCGCCAACCCTAGGCGTTTTATGGTCAGCGCAATTTCAACATCACTTGACGCGATTGCCTCAAACTTAGAGGATAGAAACATATTCACAATCATGGCATCAGAGCTCGAAAGCCCTTCGGCACTCATTAACCCAACCGCCGATTCCCAACTGGGCGGGGACTCGATATGATTTTCCTGGTCCTCAGCTCGAAGGCTTAGAAAATTAAGTCCAAAATCATCTACAACGTTATCCCAAATATCGTATAGTATGTTCCCAACATGGTCTTTGCAGAATTTTAGCCAAAGATTCCCCTTAGACGTATTCTCTTGAATCATCAAATTTTTGAAATCCTTAATTTCAGATTCACTTAGGCGAAGTGGCTTTCGCCCGTCCACTTCGCGCTTCATTTGATTTGAACGAATCGAAGAAAGCCTCTTCGACAGCTCCACTGATAATGATGATCTTTTAGTAACGGCTTCAAAACTTAGCAGAGCCTCCGTAAAAGCAATTCGACGTTGAATCTCTAAAAATTCGGCACGCACATTTACGTTGCAGTATAAAGGAATATTGTTTTCAACAATCAGATTTAAAAGATCATTGGTTTTCTCAAAAAAAACATCAAAATCATATGTGGCTGATACTAAAATATTTGTATCAACCATGATTCCATTTCTAATTCCTGGATGACAACTTAGCAGAGTCAAAAAATCACTATACCCCCACAGTGACCTCATTTAGATGTCCGCATTGTTTGGTTTGGCAATTTTCTTGTTGTTCTTTTGGTTGCGCTCGCTGATCTCTTCAACGATATCAAGTACGTCTTTTGAGATCGGATTGCGGCGAAGCTTAGATAGCTTTTCCGCGATTTTTCGACCAGCATTTATTTTACCAATTCTAGGCTTTTGCTTTGGCATATGAACTCCTGTTTGACTTAATATAGCATAGGTTTCGTTTTTGCAACATCTTGGAACTTCTATTGATTTCCGAATTTGAACGTCACTCACTTCCGGCCAACACCCAATTCTCTAGAATGTCAGACCGCAGCCGCAACCTTCTGCCTATTTCAACCAACAAACCCTCCGGCACCCGTCCGGCTTTCGACCGATACTTCCAATCATATTGCGATTTACCTGTCTTTTTCCATCGTGGCGAACTTGTAAGTATTCCTTACAGGTTGCCGTTTCGGTGAGTTCAGCAATAGCCGCCTGCGTGAGCCACGCGCTCTTGCCTTCAAATGGAACTTTCTTCTTGGCTTATAGCTTCTCCAAGTCCGTTCGAGCGATGAGTGTCCCATCCAAACGCTGGCAGAAGTACTTCGGGTATAGCGATCGCTTTGGCCTTGCGCCCTAAAACCGCTTAAGCCGGGTGATTTCCATTTTTGCTTCATTCAGGGTGGACTGTGCCGACATCACTTGGGCTTCGCGTTCAGCCAATAATTTTTGCATTTGATTCAGTCTGACTTCATAGGTCTTCAGCGAGCCATTGTGCCGATCAATAAGTTCTTGAACTTTCATATCCAGGGTACGGCGCTCGGTCAGTTTATTTTGAACTGAGTTAAACTTCTGGGTCGACTCATGATTTAAATTTTGATCGTTTTGCTCTAAATGCTGAAGTGCGGTTTGCACCCGTTCAAATTTATGATGGGAGCTTTTTATAAATTCGTTTATTTGGCTAACCACTTTCGCTAAATGATCAGACAGAGAATTCATCTGGACCCGAAGCTCGGCAATTCGTTGCTCCATCAGCAGCTGCGAGTTTTCACCATTGCGTTTTTCGAAAATTTTTTCTGCTGTCGCATTTCCGTCGCCAAAAAGGCCTGAATTGAGCTCTTTTTTCATAATTCCTCCGCTGACTTCCACAGTAAGTGTTGACTCACTACGGTGTCAGTTCCTATCGTTAAAGTATGGTCAAGATTAATCAGGTTCTCAAGTTCTTATCATCAATCAATCCGAATTTAACGCCGGCTCGGGTGTGCTTCAATAACTACCTGAGTTATTTCTGTGATGCCAATGATACATTAACCCGCCCAATCTTAGAGTCCTTTTTTTCTCACTCGATGGATTATGCACATTGGATTCAAAACCGCGCCAACCTGACTCAAGAAATTAAAGCCATTTTAGAAGGTGTTCAGAAGCTCGCCCCGTTGGAAATTGATTTTTCGCAAATCCGCTGGCCTCAAGAAATTCAGGTTTTAGAAGTCGAATCATCAAACGACTGGGTCGAACTTGTTCAAAACTATGTAAAAAGCCAAATTACAACCGAAGCCAAATTTCGCTTGATCCATGAAGAGTCCATCAAACGCTTGATTGTGATTATTTTGCAAGCTGATGGCGCAATCGAAGTCCGTCAGTTTGATCGTAAATTTATCATCAACAATGGCCAGTTAACCCCACTGAAAAAAGAAATATGCCTTTACTATACGGCTGAGCTTGAACTAAACCCCGCGCGAAAGCAGATGATTGAGGTCGCCCCGTTTGTAACTGCGCAGTTTAAGGTTTCAGGTGAAAAGATGACTGGCTGTTTGCTGCGTGGCTACCTGGGACAGAAGTTTTTTGAGCTCAGAGGTGAACCCATGACGGCCTACCCAAAGCTTTTTTACTCTGTAAAAAGGATAGAGTCCTTCTTTATCGACCGGGGAACAGATAGCTTTTACAATGGCCTAGTGCAGTCCCTTGAGCGTACAAACGCTTTGGTTCGAGTTAACGATCCTGAGGCCATCCGGGATAGCCTAAACACATTGTCTCAAGCTCAGAATGCAATCGAATATGTCTTTATGGGTGACAAATTATTAAACCTCTTGGTAAGAGATCTCCAACATAATTTACAAAATCGTCGTCCGGTCCAAGGGATCGTTGCCGCTGTTGAAGCGCCTTTGTCGACGGTTACGGAGGCTCTTACATGGGCAAAATCAAATCAGTCCGATCTATCACCCCTTCGGAACCAAGCGAACCCACCTACGAGCATTTCCGCAAGTCCAATGAACAGGAACAGCTTGAATCGGCAGCCGATGGTGAGAAGTCTCGAATTAGACTCAACAAACTAATCGCAGACAGTGGCATCTCTAGCCGCCGGGCCGCCGATCGTCTGATTGAAGAAGGCAATGTCACCGTTAACGGCAAACGCGTTTACGAGTTAGGCACTAAAGTTGACCCACAAGAAGATCGAATCCTGGTTGACGGAAAACCCCTGCGCCGCAAGTTCGAGAACGTCTATGTCATGTTTCATAAACCTACTGGTGTTTTGACAACCATGGAAGACCCGCTTAACCGACTGACGGTAAAGCATTTTCTGTCGAAAGTTCCTGCCCGCGTATTTCCGGTGGGTCGCTTGGATTGGGACTCGGAAGGACTTTTGCTATTTACCAACGATGGTGACTATGCCAACAAGGTTACCAATCCAAAATCTGAAGTTACAAAAACATACCTAGTCAAAGTTGATGGACAACCCAGTAAAGAAAAACTGAATAAACTTGTGATGGGCGTTACTATCGAGGGTGGAAAAGTATCAGCCAAAGCTGTGGAAATCGTCGAGGAGCGCGGCAAAGACAAATACGCATGGATCAAAATCGTGATCACCGAAGGTAAAAATCGTCAGATCCGACAAATGTTTGCAAAAATTGGATTTGATGTTTTGAAACTGCAAAGGGTTGCAATTGGGCGATTGCGCTTGGGCTCTTTAAAAAAAGGCGAACTTGTTTTTCTGAATGACGTTGCTGCAGAACGAGTCTTCATGGCAGACCAGCCCAAGGTCGTTACTGATAAACAGTCCTACAAAGGCAGAGCGAACTCTTCAAAACGGCCAGACAGTCGCAAAGTTAAAGGCTACAAAGAGAAAAGCACAACCGCAAAGCTGCTCATTTAATTTTCGAACCTATCCAAGCAAATAAATACCAAAAAATATCTGATAAAGACCGGAGGCGAAGCCCCCGGCCCGGGATTAGAGTCCGACTTTTCGAGAATAAATTCTCGAAGAATCAGCCAATTAACTTTAGTGCAAGTTGATTCACTTGATTCGCTTGCGCCAAAGTTGCCGTTGAAGCCTGTAGCAAGATGTTATTTCTTGTCATTTCTGAAGAAGCTAAAGCCACATCCGTGTCACGAATTCGCGAGTTGGCTGCGCTCATATTTTCTTCGGTTACTGACAAATTGTCGCTGGTTGAAGTCAGCCGGTTTTGCAAGGCACCCAAATTGGCGCGCATTCCGTTGACTGAGTCTTGGGACCTATCAAGAAGTTGCAATGCTTCTTGAGCGCCCTCTTTTGTTGTAAAATCCAATCCAGTTAGACCAAGAGCATCTAAGGTTGCGACATTTTCTGCAGCCTTAAATGAAATTCGATCTTCTTCTGAATTGTTGTAAAGACCTACTTGATAATCAAACGTTTCGGTCGTTCCATCTAGAAGCTTTGTTTGGCCCCAAGTGGTTACCGAAGAAATACGTTGGACTTCCGACTTAAGCTGATCGACCTCCTTATTAAGAAAGCCTCGCTCTGTCTGACCGACAGTATCAGAAGCTGCCTGGATGCCTAACTCTCTCAAGCGCACGACGATATTTGAAATTTCATTCAATCCGCCCTCTGCTGTTTGAATCATTGAAATTCCATCGTTGGCGTTGCGGTTGGCCATTCGGGCCGATCGAATCGATGCTTTGAATTTTTCTGAAATCGCCAATCCAGCAGCATCATCTGCGGCGATATTAATCCGGCTGCCACTAGAAAGTTGTGACATGGATTTACCCAGCACTCGTTGGCTGGTACTCAGGTTTCGCTGCGCATTGATCGCAGTGATATTAGTAGCTACTCTCATTCCCATGGGTTTACTCCCCTTTTTGTTGAAACCTCCTTGTAGATTTATTCTTGTTCAACGGCCTTTATTGGCTGCTTGCAAACTTCCGAGTCTGCCAGCACTTCACTATTCGGGTGCTCCGTCAAATTCTCAACACGACATCAGGCCAAAGAAAGTCGGGTTTTCAAAATATTACGATAAAACTCTGACTGCGACATCAGTCCCGTCCAGTCAAGTTTTTAACTTTAGGCAGCCAAGCACATTAGAATGAAGTCGGGATCTATAAAGTCCAATTCCCTTTTGCCGATAGGAGTATTAGCCAGGAAGGCTGCCAATGATGGAAGACAATGGATTGTCACAACCAACAAGGATGCGAGGTTGTTGTGATAAAATATTTTGGAGTCTTAACTTTTTTCTTAGCTTTTCAAGCCAATGCCGGTGAAATTACCATTGTTGATGTGCACCGAAACATTCCACTTTCTGATTCCGAACTGACATATAGAGACTTCTATTTAAATGGCGGTAACGAAGCTGGCTTAAAAAAGGACATGGTTGTTACCGTGGTCCGTAAAATGGCAATCAAAGATTCAAGCGGAACGCAAAGCTATGGTGATGTCATCGTCTCAGTTGGTCAGCTAAAAATTATTGCTGTTTTCAATCGAGTCGCTGTCGCCCGTGAGTTCAAGCTGATTTCCCGAGAAAACGAGCCTTTGCTAGAACAAATTGGCCTAATGAATGGCGACCAAGTTCAGACCGAAGGCAATTACATCGATAAGAAAAAGAATTCTGCTAAAAAAAGCGAGTCCTAAAAAGCCACCCGGCCAGCTGCTGTAAACAGCGTTGACAATAAAGGATGGTCTGATAATTAGTTGCGATGAGTTCTTACTTTAGAGTTCGTCTTTTTTCGATCCCTGCCAATATGGAAGACATGGTGACTGGACATAGTTTTGACTGTGGAGCCACCGGAGTCACAGAGGTCCTCGCCTTTTCCCAGCCCGATCTGACCTATGAACCAGAAATCGTGCATAAAAAATCCCATGACATGGATATTTTTTTTAGTGACCCACCAAGCTCTAGTTTCTTTGCGAAGCTGAAAGAATGGGTTCCCTCTATCAATTGGGAAATTAATGAAGAGCAAAACAAGGATTGGCTTGAAGAATGGAAAAAAGGATTTGTGCCATTTCAGCTTATTGGGCCTTTTTGGATTGTTCCAACCTGGCATCAAGTCCCGGCCCAGGCCGAAAATCCAATTTTTATCGATCCCGGAATGGCCTTTGGCACTGGGACTCATGCCACTACCCGCATGGCATCCTATTTTGTTTATAAACTTGGACGATCAGCCAAAAATAAAGCCACGAAGTCGTTAATTGACGTTGGAACCGGGACTGCCATTTTGGCGATAATGGCGCATCAAGAGGGAATTTCCAGAATCCTAGGTGTCGAAATCGATCCAGAGGCCCGCCGTGTGGCTAGGGAAAATATTTTACACAACAAGGCCGACAAGGTCGACATCGTTGATACCCCTTTGGAATCAATTCATGAACAGTTTGATTTTGTAGTGGCAAATATAATTGATGGTGTTCTTATTCAACTCAAGAGTGAACTTCTGCGCATTCTAAAACCAGGAGGAGATATTTTTCTAACTGGAATTCTACTTGAACGAGAAGATCTTTTTTTCAGAAAGTTTATCGAGAACTCGGGTCTAGTTGTCGTTCGCCGCCTGGAAGATGACGAATGGGTCGGCTACTGGCTAAGAAGTGAACTCTGATGCGACGCTATTGGGTTCCTGCACAAGCTATTTCCGCCGACCAGGTCGACTTTTCAGACGAGGTCTTTCATCATATTTTCGATGTTTGCCGGCAAGAGGTCGGATCGAAGTTTGAGGTCCTCACTGGAAATCAACAGGCCTATCTTGTCGAGGTCACACAGGTTGGAAAAAAAAGGGCGCAAGCCCGACGTTTGGAAGTTCGACAACTACCGCCGCTAAAAAAACCTTACCTGGTCCTAGCCTTATCAATCTGTCGCTACCACGTTATGGACGCCATTGTGGAAAAAGCTGTTGAAATGGGCGTAACTCGCATTCAACCGTTTTTTTCTGAGCAGAGCTTCATTCGCAAAGCCAACTCCCTTCCCGCCGGAAAACTTGATCGATGGGAAAAAATCGTTAAATCGGCGACCCAACAGTGCGGCCGCGGGGATTTGATGCTGATAGCCAAGCCCATCGACTTGGCTGAAATTCGCAGTATTTTTAACCCAGATCAACGACAGCTGGGTCTATTTGCATATGAAGGGGCCTCGACCCAAGGATTGAAGGATTGTTTAAAACCCTCTCTAGGCCTAGAAAAACCTGAGGAGATCTGGGTGTTTGTGGGCAGTGAAGGTGGATTTTCCCAGACTGAAGTCCAGCTATTTAAAAACTGGGGACTTGAAAGTATTAGCCTGGGCGAGCAGGTCCTGAGAGTTGAAACGGCTTGCATCACTTTATTAGCTATCCTAAAGTATGAGTTCGATTTAATGCGATCAGGAGGAACCTCATGATGGAGCCCGTCGATGAGTTTCAGTTTAAACCCCTGACTGAAGGTCTGGGATTTCATAAAAAGAACAAGCAGCCACTCAAGGCCGACAAAGGTCTGGATGACATTCTTGTTTCCAAGTCCGCAAGCCTTGAAATGCTAGAAACTCCGTTACCACGAAAAAATTTAAATACAGAAGAACGAATTCATAAGTCTTCGGTCGACGAAATTCTTCGCACCTTGAGCGATCGTCGTAAGTTAAATTTCAAAGATGATCGAAAGAAACAGATAGCTCTACCTGCAAAACAAACTGCAAAATGGAAAGCTTCAAGCTGGGAGCTTCCGGCGTTTCTTTTAGATACTATGCTATTGGCAGCTCTTGTTTTAACCGCACTCATTTCCCTTTTGATGATTACCAAAATTGATCTTTCTGGAAATCTTATAAATCCAGATCAAGATGGAATGGTTTATCTTTCATTAGCCACCTTGTTGGTTGGCTTTGCTTGGATTTACATGGTCACCAGCCGAATTTTTATGGGCAGCACACCCGGCGAATGGGTTTTTGACCAGCGAGTTGGTTTACCTGAGCAATTTGGATCAGCTGGCTATCAGCTGAAAGTTGCCTTGCGTTCGATCTTAGTTGTTGCGACTGGCTTTGTGCTTTTTCCGTTTTTATCAGTTCTTTTTGATCGAGATATTCTGGGGAAAATGACCGGCCTTGAGCTTGTAAAACGGACCTAGGGGTGGGACAAGTTTGCCAATTTTCCACGATTCAATCGACTTTGGCGCAAATTCGCGACGGAAAAAAAATCGTCTTTACCAATGGCTGTTTTGATTTACTTCATGTTGGGCATATTCGTTATTTGCAAGAGGCCAAGGCCCTAGGTGACGTGCTTGTTGTTGGCGTCAATAGTGACTCAAGCGTTCAACACTTAAAGGGACCAAGCCGACCGATTCAAAATGAAAATGACCGGGCAGAAATTTTAGCAGCTTTAGCCGCTGTCGATTTCGCTGTTATTTTTTCTCAAGAGACCCCGGAAGAGCTAATTCACCAGGTAATCCCTGAAATCTTAGTCAAAGGCGGCGACTGGAAAATTGATCAAATCATCGGTGCATCGTTTGTTCTAGGCCGCGGCGGCCAGGTCAAATCGCTACAATTTGTTGAAGGAAAATCCACGACTAAACTTATCGAAAAATCGAAATCCTGAAAAATTAACTCCGCGCTAAAAACGCAAACCTAGTTTGGCGCTATAGATCGATTCCGTATAACGATCTAGTTCCAATGCCAAAAAAGCATTATTAAAGCGAAGGTCAATACCGGAAATAAAATGCGAATCAGAAACCGTTTCGCTTTCTTTTTGTCCAGTGTCGGTGATGCCGCCGGTGCCGCCAATAAAAAGCCCTCGGGAAATTACCATTCCTGCACCAATGTAAAGGGTGACATCATCAACCGTAAAACCACCGACTAAATCGTAGCCGGTTGAGCTGATATTGATTTCATTTTGAAAACTAACACTATTTGCATGGGCGACAAAGGCAATGTGCGCAGGCATGTAGGTTGCCTGATAAAACCCCCAGCGAAGCTGTCCACCAAAGCTACGGATGTCTTCCTGCTGCGAAAAGGGGGCCATCTGCACAAAGATATCAAAATTATTGTAAAGACCTTTCCCCAAGGTCAAAACACTATAACTTGTTTCACCCTGGGTGGTCGCTTTAGATCCCAGACTTCCGATTTCAGCAGTTGGAATGACTTCACTTGAAATCCCGATTTCAAGCCCCGAAAAACCGCCTAACGGAAATGGGTTTCCGAGAACTTTAAAAGAGGTACTTAATCCCAAAGTCTCGAGTGCAATCCTGCGGTCGCTTTTGCTAAGACCCTTTGGGATATCCAGTTTCGCTTGGGCCAAGCCACAGCATAAAATAGTAAAAATAATAGATAAAATTGAATTCATTCCCGAACAGAGAATGAATTACTTCTTTCCTTGCAGCAACTTAATTTTGTCAGTCAGGCTTTGCGCTTCTTTGCCGATGCTTACATCTGCAAGAACTGCAATTCGCTGCAGTCCGGGTAAGAACTGCAGAAATAGCGCTTGATCCACAACCGGAGAAGCAATACCACGGGTTTCGCGTCCGCTATTAGTTTGTACTTTGCTATCCTGATGCTGAATCGCCAAAGTCACCAAGCGAAGGGCTTCTTTGACAACCAAAACCTCTTTCGTATAAAGCGCTTTTGCTAAACCGCTGAATTTAGTGGGTTCAGCGTAGTCATCAAGGATCGATTTAATGCGTGGCCTAATTGTTTCTCTCAGGGTTGGCAATTCAGCCACCATTAAGGCAAAAGCCCTGCCACTGGAATCCGACGATAGCATATATAAAGCAACTTCCTCTTGCTCAGCGCCTGAATTATTTAAAAGCTCAGAAACGATTTTGTAATAAGATTCAGCGTCCAAGTCGCCCTGGCGGTAGGCCTTAATGAGCTCGTAAGCAGACTGCTGAGTTGGCTTTGTTAACAGAATATTTCTCCATTCCGCAAAACTCAGTTTTGGCTCTTCGCTTTGTTTTTTCCCTTTTGGCTCAGAATTCACCTGGAGGGCATTCGGAGCCCCAGTGGCAATTGCCGGAACAACATTGGGGCTTTTTGCTAATCCCGAATCAGATTCCGAAAGGGTTGCTTCACGGTCGGTATTGACGACGTCACTTGTAAATATCGGACCTCGTGATTCCTCGGCAGCTTTAGCGACGGCCTTACCTGAAGCTAGCTTTTTCGCAGTATCTGTTTTTGCGACAGGGGTAGCCGGACCGGCAGGACCCGCGACTCTTGAGCCTGGAATCGCAATTTTTGGTATCCCCCTTAGGGTTACTTCGCGTTGGATACCACGCTGTGAAAGATCTAACTCTTGGGAAAATGATTTTGGTCTTGGCATCTCGTAGACGAAGGATTTTTCTTCGCCGAAGCTGGGCTCGACTGTCCTGAATTGAACTTTTACTACCAATGCGAGAAGTCCCATCGACGCTGCGATGAACACAATATTCAATTTGTCTTGAAACTGATTGAACATGAGACCCTCCTGCTACTAATGGATAGCAGGGTCTATGCCAGCTTGAGGTCACAGCAGAATTGCCCCTAAATTGGGCGGGACAAATCTTGTTCTATCGCTGTCCATGTTTTGATCACTCAAATTGTGTATCATATTGAGATTGGGCATTACTTCTTTCGCTGAGGGCAAAAGCCAGGGCGCGGGCCTACCCCTGGAAACTCGCGACAAACCCCTGGGCGTAGTTCATAGACGGTGCAAAGGCGGGTTTTGCTGTCCAAATAGTAGCAGTCACCATTTGACCTTTGCACCAACATATAGAGATCAGTGGCTTCGCGGTAACTAGAGACAACACCTTTTTTGATTAATTTTTTTGCAACTTTCTTGCGCGAAATTTCGACCTCGTCACTGCTTGCGATTCCCAACCGAACTAAATCCGCAGCCCCAATCTCAACTGGCATCGTACAACAAGAGCCCCAGCAGCCGGAACACATCCCCTCTTTGTACTTGATCCACGTCCACGGCTTGTCTTTATCAATTTTCATACTTACTAGACTAAAGCCAAGACAAAGAAATATCAATTCCCTGATGACCACGACGGTCGTACTAGCTTAATATTTCAAACTATGGACTTGGAAAACAATACGACATCACAAGATCATGAAAAGCTTTTCGACGAAATCTGCGGCAAACTACAAGAACTTAGCCTACGGTCAGAGGCCACTGCGCCCGATCGTTCGCAAGATAGGTTGGACAAAATGCAAAATCAATTGAGAAGATCCCACCAAGAACTCAAACAAGCGCAGCAAGACATTCAAGATAAAATCAAATCCCTAGAGTCCTTGAGTTTCACAAACTTTGACACGCAAAGCTCTACGCAAAATCAGAGACTAGCAGAGCAACTAGACGGAGAAAGACAAAATAATTCAAAGCTTTCTTCAGATCTTGCAAAATCACTAGAGTTAAATTTAAAACTCCAGTTTGAAATCGAAGAAATCCGCGCTAAGTCCAATCAAATTCTGGGTGAAGAAAAAAAGCACAATGCTTTTTTAACTGATAAGAACAAAGGCCTATCCCATGAAGCAGATTTGGCCCACGCCTTAACCACTGAGATGCGCTTAGAACTTAATAAGGCAAAAGAGAATTACCATTTAGAAAGTCAAAGTTGGCAAAAAGAAAAAATTGAGCTGATTGCTAAAGCTCAGGAACACGTCCTGGCGGTTGACGAAAGGGACTCTGATATTCAATATTTAAAGAATGAAATTGCTGCTAAGGTAAATGAAATTGAAAGTATCTCGAATTCGCTAACAGAATTTCAAGATTACTCGGATCAGCAACAAAATCTGGTACAAAATTTAACCGCAGTTGCAGAGAAAAAATTAATCGAGCTAAAAATTGCTTTGGATCGAAAATCCGCAGAATGCCAAGACTACAACAGTCATTTGCAACAGGCTCTAACCCAAATCAATATTTTCAAACAAGAAAATGTAGCCCTTAAGGACTATATTTCAAAACTGGCAGCGTTGCACAACCAAGCCCGACCACAAGAAGGCCATGCCTAATGCTACATCTTTCCATCCAGGTATTTTAAGATGGGATAGTCGTTAGGTCTTTCTAGCCAAACACTATTAAAATCCCAAGACGAGAGTGGGCTATTTGCTTTAAGAAAAAAACCATTTGGATTAGCGACAAGATCAATGCCTGATCCATAGGCCAAACAGGCACCGCCTAAATTGACACAGCTTCTATTGTTGGCATAGTAGGAATTTGTGATAGTAGACGAACTTGCACCAATCAAAATTCCCACAGTACCACCATTATTTCCTTGAACATTGGTGTCACTGAAAGAATTTACCACCGACCCACCATTTAGATTCCAGCCGACAAGTCCACCGAAATAATTTCCACCTGAATTGATGGTCGTATTTAATAGGTGAGCATAGTAGGAATTAGTAAGACTGCCCTCATGATGGCCGATGAGTCCACCAGTCGCATTGCCCAGAAATAAATGTTACCGAAACGGCCCAAAACGAGAATCCGAATATCCAGCCCCAGGCTCATTGCCCGGTAAATGATGTTACCGAACGTGCTAGCCTTAAGTCTTTGAAGTCACAAGGAGGTGATGAGGTGAAAGGGGCCAGCAAATGGGATTATGTGCGACAAATGAGCGAGCGTTACCAGCAGGCATGTCGCAAAGAGAAGCGTCTTACTTTTGGACGAATTGGAAAAAAATCTTGCGATCCACAGAAAAAGCGCGATCAGGGTGTTGAGCAACGTGCAGGCAAAG
>CALQIT020000012.1 GCA_943330705.2 Streptomyces griseus | reverse complement strand
TCTCCATGAAGTAACTAAATTTAAAGAGACCCGAATTCCGAACCCTAAATCTCAAGATCATGGAGAAAAAAGAGCAAGGACTCGATCCATAAGAATTGCATGACTGTGCTTTTGGACCAACCTAATCGCTTTATCCTAGATTTTTAACAGGCTGGGTAATGGTTGCGACTTTCAAAGCATGGCTAGCTCACAGATCAGAAGGTAAAGCTTTATGTATATGCCCAAGCGAATTGAAGTTTTCACTGGAGAAAGACTGGATTGCTTGCTTCCGCATCATCCCTATCTTCTGCTTTTGCAGAAGGAAGATTGGCGGGAGTATTTACTGTTAATTGCAGAAATTTATGACATTTTGGAAGACGACAATACTCGTTTGCCTTTTGAAGCTATTCGGGCTGTGACGATTAAATTTTACTCGGCAAAGCAGTTTTCTAGCCTTGAAAGCAAGATCCATCAGTTTTTTTCCATAATGATCGGTGAGCTCCAAGTCCTTCGCGACTCCCATGATCAATTCGGCAATCGTTATATTGAAACGACCCGGGCAGGACGACAGTTGCTACAACTTTTTGAAACTCTGCTGTCGCAAAGGACGCGTTATACTGGGACGGGGGCCGAAACCTTACTGAGCGCCCTCAATGATATTTTGATCAGTCGTCAGCAAATCACCGAGGAAGAAGCCCTTTCCCACCATCGCGAAAAGATCAAGGCTTATCAAAAAGATATGCAACGGATTCAACAAAAGGGATTGGATCATGCTGAGCTGTTGCCGATCCCTCACTCGAATGAAGCCCTCTTTAGCCAGGCCGAAGAAGTCGCTGGCCATATTCTTTCGTCAATTGAGGATGTTAAAACGGCGATAGAGCGTCAACGACAAGAACTGGCCGCTCAATATTTTACTGGAAATCGGTCGGCGGGGCAAAGTCTCAATGCGGTGGCTGAATTCTATGAAGGTCTTTTTATTTCGCCGGAATACGCCAGTTACAGCCAAGCAAAACAGCTGTTATCCCATTTGGAAGGATATTCGGCCCGCTTTTCCATCAAGGATATCGATCACCTTCTGCATAAAATTCGCCAAAACGAACTGATTTCTGAACCTGAGTTGAACCGTTCGCAGCTGCGCGGATTTATGCGGCATTTTGCACAAGCAGATCATTCTATTCAAGAAAAAGTAAAATCTCAAATCAAGCTGTTACAACAGCAAGTTCAATATGCCATCAGTACCGATATCCAAGGATTGCAAGGAACCTTGCATTCCATTCTGGCCCAAATGTTTGCCAAGAAGGAAGCCGTCACCTCTTTTTTTAAAAATCATCCGGTGGCTGTCCTTTTGGCCTCAGAGTTTGAAGTTGGTCCCGTTATCCCATTTTCCTTCGAAATTCCTGCCGCGACGGAGTCCTTGGCCCTGCAAGATGAAACTCTCGACTTGCAGGAACAAAAGGCTTTATTTTTAGCATTGCTACAAGCTGAGGAAGCTACTTTGCAAAGTATTCTGCTGCGCTTACAAAGACAGCTCCGAGAAAAGGGTCTGGTTTCGCTTGGTAACTATCCGATGGAGCGTGGTTTTGCAGAGTATTACGTTCTGAGTGAGGCAGATCTATTTGACCCGCAGATTCTAAAAATGCCGGCTGGCCATCAAGACCTTTTGATCAATACCAAATACGGTGAATTCATTTTACAGAATGCCCCGATTTACAATTTTTCCATGAAGGAGGCCCATGTTAAATCCTGATCAACATGACGAAAAGCAGTTTGTCGGCTTGGAGTATAGTTTGGAATTTAACCGATCAGACCTTGAACTTGCTGGTTGCTTCCGTCGACTTTTAAAATCACGCTTTATGGTGCGATCTCGAAATGAAAAGTGGTTTCAAGTTATTGTTGACCGACGGCAAGAACTGCAAAAACATTTTTCTCCGATGGGAGTCCATCTAGAAACCAACGAAGCCTTGGGTGTTGCTTTTTTAAAAGCACGCGATGAGCGGTTCGAAGAAGCCTTAGACTACCAATTGGGTAAAAAACGTCAATTAAGCCCACAAGCGTCGGCTCTTCTGTTTTTTTTGCGCCACCAGCGTCTTCAATATTTTTTGCACCCCACTGCCGATGCTGTTCCATTGGTTAATATCAACGAGATGCGTGAGTTTCTAGAAAAATTTAACTCGAGTCGCATGGATAGCCAGTTTGAACGCAGCTTTCGTAAGGCTATCGCCGATCTAGAGGAGCTTCAGGTTCTGCTTGAAACCAAGGCTGAATCCGGCCTTTTCGAAATCACTCCACTTTGCGAAATTCTTCTGCCACTGGGCGATATTCAAAAATGTCTCGAACACATGCAAGCTTACTTTAAACACTTTGAGCCCGCCGTTGAGGAAAACTCACAAAATGGTTCAGACCAAAGTTCAGATCAAAGTTCAGACCAGAATAATCTTTCTTTGAGGGGGAGCTAATGCTCGATCAAGGCTATAGTTTAGTCCGAGTGGAACTCTCCAACTGGGGTAACTTCCACGGTTATCAGAAATTTGATTTGCGGTCTACAGACGCTATGCCGGGTTTGTTGGCCCCGCCTTCAGCAAGTGCAATTTTAGGTATCAACGGATCAGGAAAATCGACTTTGATCGACGCCCTTATGATCACTCTGCTGCCGTTTGAGAACTCACTCAAGCTTGGTATGACCAATGATGTGGAATCTGGCTCATCGGGTGGCCGAACAATTCGTGATTACGTTTTAGGGAAACACTCTGCGACCAATGGCAGCGGTGGAAACCCGATTTCCGGAGCTCATGGACGAAGCCAAGGTTGCTCTATCGTCCTGTTGCAATTCCAGCACAATCGTACACCTAGCAAGCAGATCACTATCGGCCGTATTTGGTGGTATCAAAATCAGGTTGTCAGTGAATCTCAGGTGGCATTTATCGCCTACGAGCCCATTTCTATTGCTCAGCTTTGCCGCGAAGGTAAAACTCCGCGCTCGGGCAAAGACCTTCGTCTTCATGTTAAAGAAAACCTGCCACAACTGCAGACCTTTGAGACCATGCAGTCCTATTTTACGGCCCTGAGTGGAAGTCTTGGACAGATCTCCCGCGATGACCTCAAAATTCTCAATCGTGCTTTTTATGTGAAATCAATTTCAAATATAGATCATTTTATCCGTGAAAACATGCTTTTGGAGCAAGAGAATCCCCATCTTGAGCGTCTGCTTGAGAACGTGCGCAACGGAAAGGAAATTGCTGTAACAATCGAAGCTTGTGAAAAGAAAATCACCGCCATCCAAAGGCTTCTCAAAGATCTGGAACGTCTCAAGAGCGTGACCGGTCAGAGGTTAGAGATTGATCGAAAGCTGCGCGTTTTGGCCGTACATAAGGACTGGTTCGAACTCAAAATCTTGCGCACAGAATTGGAAAACTTAAAACCAGAGCTACTCAACATTGAAAATCGGCTTCCTGGCCTGACTATTTCCTTGAAAGAAGCCCAGATTGAACTCGAGGCCATTCAGTCGCAATTAGCACACCACGATCTCAATGGGCAGCTCCAGCAGCTAGATGTGCAGATTGACTATTTAGGGCAAGATATTCGCCGCTTGCAGACCATCTGGGATGAGTTGTCGGTAAAAGCTAAACCTTTGGGCATCAAGCTTTCTTTTGCCGCCGACGACATGGGAGATCAAACTCGGCGATTGGCAGCCAAGAATTTAGACTTTGAACAACGCCTGACAGTGCTTGCGACTGAAGCAGAAAAATGCCGTCAGGAAAATTATGAGATCGACCGGCAAGCGAAGCTATTAAGAGAAGAGTTCGAACATCTCACGCAAACTAAAACGCTGATCTCTAAAGATCTTTTTTCGATAAAAGAAGAGGCCATTGCTGATCTTGAGATTCCCCGTGGCATGTTGATGTTTGTCGGTGAGCTCATTCAGGTGAAAGATGCTTTTAAGATAAATCGACGGGCTATTGAATCCGTTCTATTCCCGATTTCACGCAATCTTCTTTGCCATCCTGATTACCTCCACGTATTTACGAAGTGGCTAGATGCAAAAGGTCTCAAGGCGGACGTTACGGCCAAGAGAATTAGCCAGGATGAACTTGCAAGCCATCCGAATACTCAGGGCACAATGTCATCCGCACAGATCCTTTCGATGATTGAACTTTTGCCAAAAACTCAACATCCGTTTCACGACTATCTTTGGACTTGGCTTTTTGATACCTTTGACTACTGCCTCGTCGACCTCAAAGACTTTCGCTCAAACCATGGCAAACTGGTGACCCGCGAAGGTTTGGTCAAAACAGATACCCGCACCATGCGGAAAATGAAACAGAATCTTCCTCAATCCCTGGGTTGGGACAATAAAGAAGCCATTGAAAGTCTGAGTGGTCAGCTTCAAGCATTCAACTTACGACATACAGCTGCGAAAGCATCCTTGGCTGCCACCTTGCAAAGCCACTGCGATATTCAGGAGCGAAAGAGGTTTTGTTTAGAGTTGACGGAGCGGCTGCGAGAATTTGCCGGTTTCGCGGAAAAGAAGACAGCCCACACAGACCTTCAAAAAAAACGCCAGGAATTGCACACGAAGAGTCCCGAATACCTCGATCTGAAAGACCAGCAAGCCGTCCATAGCGTGAAGGTAAGGGAGCTGCAGAAAGACGAAAGTGTGGTCGAATCCCAAATTGGGCAGATGCAAAAACGCATTCATACCTACGAGACTCTGCTTCCAGTGCGTGAAACGGAGCTAAAAAATTCCAGTCTTTATACCCGCCTTGCTTTCGAATTTGAAAGCGAAAGTTCTTTAGTCCAAGCCCTTGATCAGGTAGAAGACGAGTTGAAGAAGAGAAAACTAAAGCGTTTGGATTTTGAGTCCGTCTTGCAAGAGGAAGCTAGTAAAAATGATCTTGCCATTGATCGCTCGCGAACCGCAGTGGTCACGGGCTTAGAGATCTATCGCCGCGAGTTTGACGATCCCAACATGCCTTTTCAGCTGCCTGAGAATCGTTTGTTGCCAGGTTTTGTCAACGAATGGACACTGCTCGCAGAGCGACTGAATAAGACCGAACTTCCTCAGGCCCAAGAAAAATGGAAAAGATTCTTTGACCAGATCTTGGTGGACTCAGTGAAAGATACCATCAATGAGATTAAATCTAAGCTGCGTGAAATTGAGAAAAGCATAACTGCGATCAATGAGGTTTTAAAGCTAACGAATTTTGAAGATCTCCCAACCGAAAAACGATATCTAAAAATTAGTATCCAATCGTCACCGGATGAACGAATTCGTAAATTCCGACGCAAGATGCTTGAAATTGAAAAGGTTCTGGGGCCGGCTGTCCGCGCCCACATAGAAACACAAAGTCAGGACGTAATGGGGGTTTTAGTGCCTTTCGTCGAGGAGTTGCAGCAGGATATTTCTTACCGAAATTTTGTCACTGACGTTCGCCACCATTTTGTCTTTGAGGTGCACTCGCTCAGCCGCAGTTCGAGCAGCGACGCCGATTCTTTAGTGGAAGTTTTTTCAGGCTCTCGCCGAGACGCCAAAAGTTCCGCGCAAACGACTCAGCTTGCCTATACTTTGCTAGCCTCTTGCCTTGCCTATCGCTTTAAGTTTCACGACCCCGTCGGCGGCCAAGAAACCCCTAGAATTCTTATTCTGGATGAATTTGGCGGCAAATTTGACAATGAAAAGCCCCGAGAAATTTTGAAACTTTTGGATCAAATGGGTTTTCAATCTATCTTAGTAAGTCCGATGTCGAAGGCCGATCTTTTGGCCGAAAGCATTAGTCACCTGGTATTGGTACACAAGGTTTCAGCCACTCATTCAAAAGTACAGTCGTACCCTTTAACCAGCAAAGAGGACTACGAGCGTCTCTTACAGACGGCGGTCCTGCAGGAACCAGGAAAGTTGGATTCTCAACAGCCTGCACAGTTGCAATAGCTTGCAAGGAGAAAATCATTGACCAAACAAATGCAGACAGAACGCGAATCAATCGAACCAATTCTAAACCTAGAGTCCTATCTCAATCGCGCCGAGCAGGAATACCTCTTCTTAGGTAAAACAGAATTTACTTTCCCCATTCGCCGTAAAAGCCAAGATCTGAATTTCTATATTCGTCTAGAAAGCGAGCTTCGTGCTCAAGATCTTTTACGTATTCAGGATTTTCGGGTCGTCAAAGAGGGTTATGCTCGCCTCTCTCGGCCTTCAGCTCTGGGATTCAATCTTGATGCTCTATTAAAAAAGAGATCTCATTTGCGTCTTCTCAAGACTGATCTTGAGGGTTGGCATCAGCGCTATTCCAAAGTTCCCCTTTTTGAATTTGCCCGCAGTTATCCACGCGATACTTTTGCTAATTTGGGGCTGACACACGCCTGTGCAGAGGTCCTCAATTATTTGATACTTAATCGCGAGGCCTGCGTTGGACTGCTGCCTCGGGAAATTGCGCATGGTCAATCCACAAAACTGATTGGCAAAGAGCCTCTGCTACTGAAAATGTTTAGCCACTGGCTGGAAAACTCTGCACGATGGAACGATTTTTACGATCATTTTGGGCTTCTCGATCGTCCGGCCGAGTTTCGAATTTACGCTCCTGAGTGCACTCTGCAAGGACAGCGACTCAAAGGCTTTCATGGTCTGCTGTCGCGTGATTTTTCCAAGGGTTTTGATTTTAAGCAGCTGGCTGGCACCCTGATCATTGAAAACTATGAATCCTTTTATGTGGCGCTTCGCCATTCTCAGGCCAGTCTCATTGTCTGGGGTAGTGGCTGGAAAGCCGCAAGCTTAAGAGCTTGTTTTCAACTTTTGCCTGAACCCATCTATTATTGGGGCGACATCGACAAAGAAGGATATGAAATCTTCGGATACCTTAAACGGCAGCTGCCAATACTTCAGCCCGTTCTCATGGATCGGGCGACTATTGAAGCCAACAAGACAATCTATCAAGTCCGTGAAAAATTTTTCGGCCCTTACAAAAATGTCCCTGACTTACAAAGTGAATACGAATGGATCAGCACCCAGGGTTTACAAATTGAACAAGAACAACTCCAGGCCCGCTGGCCATACGGAACTTCTCTGCGGTAAGGCAAAGACGCCTGAGGGCATGAATGTCCGCTTCACGCCACATCTTCAAATTAGGAAAGTTAAAGGGATGCCAGGCAATACTAAAAAGCAAACTTGAAAGTGACCGAAGTACCCTCATTGGTGCTTAAAGGTTTAGCAAACCGCAAAATTGCAAATGTTCAACTTCCAGACGTCGACGGCATGGGTTTCGGAGATTTTATTCTTTTAGAGTAAGCAAGAGCTTATCATAAATAAATTCATTGAAAATGATCCATCTTGGTTGCAGACAGTTTGGGATTACAAGGCGGTCAAGCGAGCCAAAACGAAGAAAAAAGCTGAAGAAATAAAAACGAAATTTAACAACTTCCATGAGGAGCTTCAGAAATGCGGAAAACCATATAAGCCCATAACACCGTAGAATTAAACATATATATCATGTGGGCATTTCCCACTTGATATATATTCCCACATTTGATAAGATATGACTCAGGAGCAAATACTTATGAACGCTGCTAAAAAAATTGACTCTAAAGGACGCCTTTTACTTAGTGAGGAGCTCGCGGGGACAACTGTTATTGTTGAAAAGCTTAGTAATGGTGAATATATCATCAAACCTGCCGTGATAATTCCTGCTAGCGAGAAGTGGCTTTTTGAGAACAAAGAAGCGCTTGGTTCTGTCATGCTTGGCTTAAAGCAAGCGCGTGAAGGTAAGTTTATAAAAAAACCATCATTTTCCAAGAAAAAATCTTGGAAAGATGAATTGGCAGACTAACTTTAGATGTTTGATCTAGTTTGGCTCCCGGTAGCGGATCAAAAATATATAGAGCTCGAAATTGCTGCAAAGCACTCCCCGTCATCCTGGTCTAAACACTCACGAGTACAGCTCGCTACAACATCCTTATGATTCAACTCAGAAAGTTTTTGAAGCTTACGCTCAGAATAAAACACCAGGAGCTTACCGCGTATTCTGGTGTTACGGCCCAAATAAAAACAAAATTACCATTATTGCGATTACCCCTCATCCCTAACCAACCTTACTCGAGCTTCACACCTGCATCTTTGAGGTCGCCCTTAATGCCCCATAATTTTGAAAGAAATTTTGGTGCGTGGGAGCCTATGTAAGCCATGATCAAAAACTTGATAAATCGCCCTGTGAAAATAACGATGCCTAGTTGCAAAAGCGGAGTATGAGCAAGACTTGCAAGTATGACTGCTGGTTGCTGCGCAAATGGAGTAATTGCCACTAGGAAAACTACAACCAAACCATATTTTTCGAAAAAACCTAATATCAGCAGCCAGGTTTGACTTTCTTTCAGTCCAGGATAAATTTCAAGAATCCAGGGAAGTCCTTTAACGTCTACCAGTGCCGCCAAACCAATGGCGCCAATTGTCGAACCCACAGCCACCGTGAATGCCAGCACAAACCAGCGTCGCGGCGTCAACATTGAACTTGAAATTAAAATGCCGTCGTTAGGTATTATAACAATAAAATTGTCCAGAGCGGCCAGAAATCCAATCAGAGGCGGATACCAAAGACGGTTCGCAAATTGCTGCATGATTTTTATATATTGGCTAATTTTCAGATGAAGCTTGTGCAACATCATGTGAATGGATCGGCCTTGTTGTTCTTTTTAATTTCTACCGCAGCAACATACCACGAGCTTAATCCAGCGGTTGTCAGAACAGCAAAAATCACCAGCAGCGAGATCCAACTTGGTATTTTTATGAAGTCGACCAAAAGCATTTTAATCCCAATGAAACCCAAAATAGCCGCTAGTCCGGGCTTCAAATAGCGAAGCTTTGTAACCCAATCGGCCAGTACAAAATAGAGGGCCCTAAGACCTAAAATGGCCAAGATGTTCGAAGCAAAAGCGACAAACGCGTCCTGGGTTACTGCAAATACAGCAGGAATCGAGTCCACTGCAAAAACCAGATCTGTTACTTCAATTACAACCAGCGCAAGGAAAATAGGTGTGGCTTTTCTGACGCCGCCCTCAATAGTAAAAAAACTACTTCCATTAAAATTTTCGGTGGTGGGAATAAGCCTTTTTAGAAAACGAATTGACCAATTCTCTTTGGCATCAATTTGGGTATCCGATTCACGCAAGAATTTAATAGCCGTAACCACCAGGATCAGCCCGAAGATATAAAGCACCCAGTGAAAAGATTGAAGCAAATGGGCCCCTAAAAGAATAAAGATCGCCCGAAGTACGATGGCGCCCAGGACTCCGTAAAAAAGGACTCGGTGCTGGTAGGCCTCTGGGATCCGGAAGGAACTAAATATAAGTAAAATCACAAACAGGTTATCGACACTAAGACTTTTTTCGACCAAGTAGCCGGTCAAAAATTCCAGGCCAAGTTCTGTGCCATAGGACATGGCAAACCAAGCATTGAAACACAAGGCAATAGAAATCCAAATTCCACTTTCAAGCAATGCCATTTTCGTTTGGACTTTGTGATTTCCTTTTCCAAACAGACTGAGATCAATGACTAAAAGCACAAGTACGCCAAAAGTAAACGCAAGCCAAAGCCATGGGGGTGCGATCGAGGACTTAGTTAGAAAATCCATCATTTATTTCGCCTTTATAAGTTCTTCAATTTTGCAGTAGCGCATTGACGCAATAATTAGACCGCCATAAATGGGGGCTTGGATCCAGCGGCTTGCCAAAATGATTCTTTCAAAAAAATTTTCAATGCGCTTTATATTTGTCATCTACAAAATTCCTTTCTTCTGAATAAGATAAACTTCAAACTGAGCGGTCTTTCACGCTATCGGTTACATCACGAAGACGTTGATTCTTAAATTGATCATCGGACTTCTTTGCATGTGATTGTCGCCGGGCAGCTCGCCAGAGTATCGCTCCGAAGATCAACACCGGCAAAACCGCCCACCAAAAGGCTCGCGCTCCAAGCATCGTCGCCTGGATTAGACGTACAAGTAGCGGAGCAAATCGAACCAGGGTGAAAACTAAAATCAACAGGACAAGGTATCGAAGAAATCCGGTTTGCTGATTTTTCATTGTGCCTTAAGGTTTCCAATTGGCAGTAATATATTGGCACCACTGCCGCTACCGCCGCCAATCACAAGCGGAGAAATTCCATTCCATTTTTCAACTATTTGTAGTTGAACCAAGCCTGGATTATCTTGTACGGCGCGACCGCGAACGCGAATGGCTTCGGCCTCGCCTTTGGCCCGAATGACTGCCGTTTGCGCTTCGATTTCAGCTTTGGCTTGGGTGAACTTAGCCTTTGCGGCCTCTTGCTCTTGAACCATTTTTGCTTCGATTGCGGTCTCAAGTTCTTTGGAAAGCGCAACGTTTTGGATGACGACGTCTTCTATAACCAGAAGGTCACCAACTTTTGTTCGCGCAGATTCAAGAGTCTTGGATTTTACGTCTTCGCGTTTTTTTACGATCTGTTCAGCACTTTGCAATGCAGTTACTTCCTTCAGGGCCTCGCTGACTCGGGGAGCGATCAAGCTGTCAAATGGATCGCCTGAATAATCACGAAACATTTTTACAATCATGCTTTCAGGAATTCGATAGAGTACTCGCAGTTCAATATCGATTTGTTGAAGATCAGACGAGTAGCACTGTGTCTTGGAAATGGTCGTCTGCTGGCGTACTGAAACCGGAACTACAGTGGTCAAAAGAGGAAGTTTGAAGCCCAAGCCCTCGGGTGCAAAAACTGGAGAAACTTTACCCATTGTTACAAGAACCCCGCGATGGCCGGGTGGAATGATAAAAGTACCGCCCATCAGAATAACCGCCGCAACAAGAATTATCATCCCAATCTTTATAAGCTTGCCGTTTTGTTTGACGTTTCTGATAAATTCTTCTGCTGGATCCATATTGCGCACCTCAATTGGGGGTTAGTTGCTGACGTACCAATATGAACTAAATTTTTACATCTGAAAAGTTGATAATTATGATGATTTGGTTCGTTTTAAACAAATATCTATAAAAGGTGAAGTACCTGGTCAATTTAGACCCGTAGCAAAGTCGATATTTCTTGAACGGCTAGGGCAAAAATTTTTCTTCCGTGCTCGGCCGTGGCTAGGGAAGGGTTGGATCCCATACGGCCGTCGGGAAAAGTTGCACGAAACTGAGCAGGGCTAAGGGGCCAAGGATGTTGCGCTGTTGTTGGAAAGTATTCAAGCGCGCGCGGTACTGCAAAGGCCTGGGGGTAGCAGGCCATAGTAACGCTGACTTCGCCGCAGGTTGCATGAAATCCATTGGCATCGCCAAAGGCTGCTTCTTCATATTCTGCTACGCTGGGCTGCAGCCACCAGTTAACTAGATTGAATTCCAAAGCTTGTTTGTCAGTCAGGCATTCAGAAAAGGCCGTTGTTAACGGTGCGATATTTCCCCCATGCCCGTTGATAAAGTAGAATTGGCGAAAGCCATGCAAGGCATAACTTTCGATAATTTCTTTAATCATCAAAACAAAAGTGCTTGGTTTTAAAGAAGCCGAACCTGGAAAAGCCAGATGGTGCATTGCCATTCCATAGCAGATTGGCGAGGCCACCACGGTTTTCGTTAACTGCCCCACATCTTTTGCAATATCCCACGCAGATAAAAAGTCTGTTCCGATCAATCCGGTGGGACCATGCTGCTCGGTTGAGCCCACAGGTATTATTATTTTTTGCGTTCGCTTAAGGTAGGTTTCAACCTCTGGCCAGGTCATCAGGTAAAGTTCCATTTTAGCGCCTCCAATCTTGAAAGATTAGCATTAAGCGCTGAAAGAGAAACGGAATATTTCCAAAAAAGTAATGATTCTTTGGCCTATCTTTTTTTACGTTTCGACTTCTTGTCAAAGTTTTCTTCGCGCTCAATAAGTTCCTGTAGGCTTATATTCGGATCAATTGGTTCGGTAATTGTTTGGTAATCACTTTTACTGACTTGTAGAACATCAATATTTTTTGTCAGCAGGGTTTGGATCTCTTCCAAAAGAACCTTTTCTTCGCGGCTGCAAAAAGAAACCGCAATTCCTTTATTAAAACCCCGTCCCGTGCGACCAATGCGATGAACATAATTTTCAGGTTTTTCAGGCAGATCATAGTTAATGACATGGGTTACATCTGGGATGTCGATTCCACGAGCGCTCAAGTCTGTGGCGATTAAAATTTTGCAGGTGCCTTTGCGGAATGACTTCATGACTTGTTCGCGGTCCGTCTGGTCTTTTTCGCCATGGATGGTCAGACTTTGGATTTCCAGCCGGGCGATTGCTTTGGCAACCCGTTCTGCTCGTACCCGTGTGCGAACAAAAATTATAAACTTTCCAGTGGGATGTTGTTTAAGATATTCGGCTAAGAAAAAACGTTTATCGTCCATTTCAACATGCATAACAAAATGAGTCACATTTTTAGAAACTGGGTCATCGGGCGAAATTTGAATACGGATCGCATTGCTGCGCACTTGGGAATAGGCAAGTTTTTTTATTTCTGGATTTATTGTCGCTGAAAAAAACAAAGTCTGATGGCGATGGGTCAATTTTTGTTTAATGGATTTTACATCGTCAATAAATCCCAGGTCGAGCATTCGATCTGCTTCGTCAAGGACAAGAGTCTCGACGCTATTGAGTTTTAGGAAGCCACGGCTGTAAAGATCAAACATTCGACCGGGAGTCGCAATTAAAATATCAATTCCATCTTGCAGCTTTTCAACTTGCGGATCTAATTCTGTTCCGCCGAAAAGCGCAAAGGCCTTTACTTTAGTGTGTTTCGAAAACGAATTAAAGACTTCCCCAATCTGTTGCGCCAGTTCGCGAGTCGGTACCATGACTAGGCACTTGATTCCAAGAACTCGCTTGCTGTTTTTTTTGCTGTGAATTCCATCGATGATCGGAATAGCAAAAGCCGCTGTTTTCCCAGTGCCGGTTTGTGCAATGGCAAGAACGTCTTCGCCCTTCATGATGGATGGAATCGCTTTATACTGAATATCCGTGGTTCGGAAGAACCCATGGTCATTGAGGTTGCGGACTAGGTCCTCAGAAAGGTGAAACTTATCGAATTTCAACGGAAACCTCTATCGGGAAGGATGTTGCGTTCAGAGGTGTGCATTTACCATGCAAAACTTAATAGAAGGAACCACAAACGAACAAATCAGCCAACAATGGCAACGGAAGCAGTTCAGGCTGCTTAACATATTGAAAATTATACCCTATTTTAAGAAATACAATCGAATCATAAATACACCGGTAGGGGTAAACTGCAGTCATTGACGAATGCTCGTAATTTTTCTTTACTGTAGCCTATGACAAAAGAACCAGCTGGCATCATTTCAGTTCAGAATCTAAGCAAGGTCTATGCTTCGGGATTTAAAGCCCTAAATAACGTCAGTTTGGAGATTCGTCGGGGCGAAATATTTGCTTTACTTGGACCCAATGGGGCGGGCAAAACAACACTGATCAACATTATTTGTGGCATCGTAAATCCAAGCTCTGGAACCGTGCTGGCTGATGGATTTGATATTATTAAAGACTATCGCGCCGCCCGCTCTAGAATTGGGCTTGTTCCTCAGGAGTTGGCCAGTGATATGTTCGAAAAAGTCTGGAATACAGTTTCGTTCAGTCGTGGATTATTTGGAAAACCGCCCTGCCCAGAAAAGATTGAAGAAATTCTAAAAGCACTTTCACTGTGGGATAAAAAGGATAGTAAAATTATGACCCTGTCAGGGGGAATGAAGCGCAGGGTGATGATTGCAAAAGCCTTATCGCATGAGCCCGATATTCTTTTTCTTGATGAGCCAACAGCCGGCGTCGATGTAGCACTTCGTCGTGACATGTGGGGCCTTGTTCGTAAACTGAGGCAAAACGGTGTCACCATTATTCTGACCACCCATTACATCGAAGAAGCTCAGGAAATGGCGGATCGTATCGGCGTCATCAATAAAGGTGAGATAATTGTTGTCGAAGAAAAATCTTTGTTAATGCGTTCGTTAGGCAAAAAGCAGCTGACAATAAGCCTGAATACGCAGATGGACGCCTTACCGTCGGATTTAGCAAACGAGCGAATTGAGCTAAAGGCGCAAGGTATGCAGCTCGTTTATACCTTTGATACAAGGGCCGAGCACACTGGAATTGCAGAGCTCATGAAAAAATTAAATGATCGTGGAATTGATTTTAAGGACTTGCAAACCAAAGAAAGCTCGCTAGAAGATATTTTTGTGAATTTAGTGGGAAGGCATGTATGAATTTTCTATCGATTCGCGCAATCTATGGGTTTGAAATGGCTCGATTCTTTCGAACAATCACTCAAAGTTTGGCTTCTCCGGTGGTTTCGACCTCGCTGTATTTTGTGGTATTTGGTTCAGCAATTGGTTCGCGCATGGCCGCGATTGATGGCGTTAATTATGGGGCCTTTATTGTTCCCGGCTTAACTATGCTTTCGGTTCTTGGGCAAAGTGTTTCGAATGCTTCATTTGGTATTTATATGCCTAGGTTTGTTGGCACAATTTTCGAGATTCTGTCAGCACCGATTTCTGCCGTTGAAATTGTTGTCGGATATGTGGGGGCAGCAGCCACCAAGTCGGTAATCGTTGGCTCTGTGATATTGATTACAGCAAGATGCTTTGTTCCATTTTCGATTGCACATCCGGTGTGGATGTTGACGTTTCTAGTATTAACTTCGATTACCTTTAGCTTGTTTGGCTTTATCATCGGCGTTTGGGCGGATGGTTTTGAAAAACTGCAAATTGTTCCTTTAATGGTTATTACCCCTCTTACATTCTTGGGTGGCAGCTTTTATTCGATAAATATGCTGCCACCATTTTGGCAAAGTGTAACTTTACTGAATCCTGTGGTTTATCTTGTCAGCGGCTTTCGCTGGAGCTTTTATGGGACTTCGGATGTCAGTTTGGGGATTTGCTTGGGAATGACCATTGCATTCATGGTCATCTGCTTACTGGGTATTTGTTGGATTTTTCGTACAGGGTATCGGATCAAGAACTAAATTTTTCCAGTATTTATTTTCTGGAAAATAGTATGGATAATAAAATGGATAATCGCATGGATAATAAAATTTATTTGGGTGGCATAAGTTCTGCATTGGCAACAATTCATAAGATGATTGTTGAAAATGAATTTGAAGATATCGAAAAGCGGGATGGTTTCAAAATCGGTGCTGCCGGAAGACTTCAATTGTTACTAACCGACCCTGAATTTGTTTGGTTACGGTCAATGAGTCAACTTATGGCATTTGTCGATGAGGCCTATTTTCAAAAGGAATCAATCACGGATCAGCAAGTCGAAGTTGTCATGACCCGCGTTCAAGATTTACTGCTACGGCAAAGTAATTCTGATTTTTCCAATAGATACCGCCGTCTTTTGGTCACAGTTCCGGACTTGATTATTCAGCATGGTCATCTGAAGCTGGCCATATCCGCGGCAAAAAACAGCTAGAATATGCAAGAACATGATACGGAAATGAAAGAGTAGATCCAGTGAAAACGAAGCATGCTGACCTCTAGGACAAGAGTTCACGAATAGAATAGTCGACCTTATTAATACGCTCAGGTAATTCTAAAAAATTAAAAAGAGTTTTAGCTACAACTTCTGGCTTTAGTAGCCGGCCTTCGCTTTGGTAGGATTTAAAGGATTCCACGTCTGGAAAACGATCCGTGGTTTGGGCTCGCAAGATAGCTTGCATATCCGTGTCCATAATTCCCGGGCTTAAGCAAACGACTCGAATATTTTCAGTTCCTGTAAATTCCTGCGCCAACGCAAGACTATGACCTCTTAGGCCGGCTTTTGCTGCTGAATAGACGCTCCAGTTTGCTTTCGGATTCTCGGCGACTCCAGAGCTGATATTCACAATGGTTCGCCAGCCAGGGAATTCAGAAGTCGCCTTTAAAAAAGAGGAGGTTAAAACAATTGGAGCAATTAAATTGACTTCAATATTTTGTCGAATTTCAGAGGCCGAAAGATTTTTTGTAAAATTTATGGGTTCTATCATTCCAGCGTTGTTGATAAGATGAATCGATTTAAAGTCAGTGGTTGAAATTTTATTTACAGCCGCTGATATGGCTTCAGGCAAACGATCCGTGTTTCGCAAATCAGTTTGCAGATAATAAAATCCTTCTCTTGGTTCAAGTCGCGACCTGGAAATTCCGATGACCCTGTGCCCATTCTCAATCGCAAAATTAGTAAACGAAAGACCAAGACCCTTCGAGGCTCCGGTTACAATGTATAGATTCAAGATTCACCTCGCTTAAAAATCATTACACCTCAGTCCTGATCAAATAAAAATTCCTAGTGACTGGGCCAGTTGAACCCAGCGATGTTCTGACTTCACAAGCCGAGCTGGCTGCATCAAGTCGTCAATCGGCGCACGGGAAACTCGACCATTGCGATAGACCACAGCTTGATTCCAGGCCTCGTCGCGTACCATTTGGCTAACTTCAACCCCCATCGACATCGTCAGAAAGCGATCGGTAGTGGTTGGCGGCCTGGATCTTTGCAGATGACCTAAAACAACATGTCTAGCTTCCCAATTTGTTTCAGCCTCGATCCAACGGGCCAGCTTTTCAGCAAAACCCCCAAAGCGTTCCTTTTGTGGACTGTCTTTGACTTCGAAGGCAACCGAAGCCCCTTCGTTTTTTGCGTGGGCCCCTTCGCTTGCAACAATGATGAGACCCCGTAGTCCTTGCTTCTTTTTCATCAGGATATGTCTTTTTAATGATTCGCGGTCGAATGGTCTTTCTGGAATCAGAATGCAATCGGCGTAGGAAGCAAGACCTCCGCCAAGCGCAATCCAACCAGAGCTTCGGCCCATGGCTTCAACAACAAAAACTCGGGCGTGGGCATTGGCTGTGGATCTTAAGGCGTCGGCAGATTCCGCGACGACGGTGCATGCTGTATCATAGCCAAAAGTAATTTCGGTACCTTCGAGGTCATTGTCGATTGTTTTTGGTACTCCTATAATTTTTAATCCCGAGCTTACTTTGCGTAATCCATCAAAGGTACCATCGCCGCCAGCGGCAATTAAGCCGTGCAGGTTTAGCTTATTGTAGTTGTCCAAGAACTCTTTTTCCCGACCTTTGATTGCCGATCGATTTGAAGTCCCAAGTAAGGTCCCAGCGCGGGCGTGAAGACCGATCAGATCATTCGGGTTAAATTCTGTCGTCAGGCCATTGAAAATTCCATCGAAACCATCGCGGATTCCAACAACTTGCCAATCCATTTGGCTCAGTGTTCGGACGCAAGATTCAATAATACCATTTAGACCAGGAGCATCACCACCGCCAGTAAGTAGGCCGACTCGTTTTTTAATGTGAACCTCCGGAGGTAAAATACTATAATATAGTTGGCTGCAAGTGGTGACCAAATGAATAGAGTTCAGCTGGACCATTCTTGGCTGGACCAACAGGGGGTTGTAGGTACCATCAATTTGAGCATCCCCATGAAACCGATTACTATTATTTTTACGCAACTTTAGGAAATTTTTTCAGCTGAGGTTTAAATGAAGGCGATTCGAGTGATAGCAATGCTACTTTTTGTGAATTTTAGTTGGGCGGCAGAAACCAGTCCGCAAACAAAGCCCCAATTTCAGACTTGTGAATCAACCAAAGAGTTCATCACCGTATTTGAGTTCTTACGCAGCGAAAAGGGTCTTGAGCTGACTGGTGATTTGTCGGTGAAGGTTGCTAGTGATGTCGCCAAAGGCTGTTCTGGAGCAGCGAAGCGATTTATTCTGTCCGTTAAATCACTGACAAAAACTGAATTGGCTATTACAGATGTGATCGCAACCGCTAAAGAATTTTCACTTCGAGACGACAAAACAATCGAAGCCTTCAATTCTATATTTCGAAGGGCCTTTGCCGAGGACGGATTTGATCTAGATCTTGCTTCGGCGCTAAATCTAGCGAAAAAATTGTCCGTAGAATATAAAGGAAACGTTGCCGTGGCGATGTCAGATTTTGATATCATTGCTGACTTTTGTATGGCCAGAAACAACTTGGATTTGCCAAAAGAAAGATGTGCCGAGCTTGCCCAGAGGGTCGCCGTCATGAGCAGCAAACACGGACTTGCAGTGGGTTCTAAGTTTGTCGAAACCTACCGGTATCTAGTACAAAGAGGTGGACCGGCATTGACAGTGAAGGACGCCTTGCTCGTCGCCGAACAGTTGATGAAAGATCACCCAAACGCGGCCGATAACTTTAGATTGGCCTACGAATATGCAACTGCAAAGCGCGGACTTGCTGTCAGCCGAGAACAAGCAATTCTTTTTGGAAAAAATATGGCAGCTATATCAACTCTTGAGTTAAAAGCTGAATAACCAGCTGACTCCAGGAACCAGACTATTTTTTGCGACCGTAGAATTTGTTGTCATTAAGGTTGGCAACGCAATCGGTCCATAAATCTTCTTTTTATACTCTTGGTGATACTTAGAAACATTTTGCCAGCTATAGCGAAAAAAGAGTGGTGTAAAGGCCACCAAACCAGCAATTCCTGCCACGATTGAAGCCGAACGGCTAGCGTTACCAGCTACGTAAGTGCAAGCAATTGAGTTAGAGATAACAGACAACCACATTATGCGGTCGCCAATTTGACCTGCTGATTCAATGTGCTCTTCTGCGATTCGTTCCCGAGTTAGTATATCTTGATTCGTTTTATTTGGCAGATTTTGAATATAAGAAACACCTTTGCTATAAGGGGTGTATTGCTCAGCTAAAAAGTATGTCCCAACAAGCCAGGCAGCACCAACTCCAATCGCTGTTGTTTTAGCCCAGCTGGCATCATCGGGCTTTACTTTTTCTTCGTCAGGTCGGTTTGCCGAGGAATAGAGGCCGGCAAGCAATGTTGCCAAACCTGAAATTTGCACAGGAAGATGAGTCGACCATCGATTGGCCTTTTCAATTTTTGCTTCCATCAGCAGACGTTCACTGGCGCGGGGTGAAACTTGAAGTTCAGGGTAGGTTAGGGCTTCGGCAAAAACAGTTGATTGCAGGATCAATATTCCACTGAAAATCACAAGTCCAATCAATTGCTTCATATAGAACTTCCCTTTAAACAAAAATTTGATCAATATCATCTATGCGTTCGTATACTTTATCAAAGGGGAGCAAAGTGTCTATAATCAAATTTGAATTTATATTAAAATTTATTTTGAAGTTCGCATTTTTACTAGTCTTGGGTATTTCAGTCCAGTCTTTTGCTGCCGATATCAAGAAAGCAATGTTGACCTCGGTCAGCGGAAGCGTTGAAGTTTTTGCGGCTGCCGAAGCCGATAGCAAAGGCAATCTCGTCATTTTTGACGGAAAAAAGTATGTCAGCAAAAAAGCTAACATCGGCACTAAGGTTTTTCCTGGTGATATTCTGCGCACCGGAAATGATGGTAAACTAAAAGCGATTTACGACAATGGTGACGTTTTTGTCCTTGGTCCTGCTTCAGCCTTTACCGTGCCGAAAAAAAATACGGCTTCACAAGGCCCTACAAGTGATGTTGTCTATGGAAAGATTCGTGGTATCGTCGACAAAAATGGACCTCTAAGTGGTATCCAAATTCGCACCAAGTCCGTCGTTGCAGGAGTTCGGGGAACAGATTTATTTGTGACATTTGATCCAGGAACTGAAGTTTCTGAAGTCCATGTTTTACGGGGCGAAGTCGCAGTTCAAGGCGTACCGCCAAAGAGTCCTGAAAAATCCACAGGTACAGTAAAAGCTGCGAACGAAAATACAATTTTTGTAAAGGCTGGACAAAAGGCCACGGCTTATAGTCAAGACCCGGTAAAAGAAAATTTACTATCCGGGGAAGCAGTGAAAAAGGCCATTGCTCAGGTTGTGATTGATTTAAAACCGTCGACGCAACAAGATCTGAAAATAATTCAGCAAACCAGCACGATCGAAAAACCGACATTGGCGATGATTTCATCAGAACAAACTCTTGAAATTCAGAAGCTTGAAAAAACCGCCAAAGAAAAAATTATTCAAGACATTCGTCAAGGATCGCCCGAGGTTTACAAAAAAATTGAAGGCAAAAATATTGAAAATATTGAAGAACTCAATAAAGCAGTCGTTCAAGATTTGTCAAAATCGGCACCAAAAATTTCAAGCAAGCCAAAACGGTCCGAGTTTGAATCCAACGACGATGTTTACAAGAAGTTTTTTAAACCAGCCTCAGAATAGTAATAATCTTTGCCAGGCCTTGGACCGGCAAGTCTGAAGATAGTCCTGAAATGACACAAACTTGAAATTTTTTCAGTAAATTAGGTTATAATATTATTCAGAGGCAATCTGATGCGGTACGTATTTGTATTGGAAGATGATTTGAAATTTCAGCGAGAAATTGTCGACGCATTGTTTCGCATCAATCCAAATCTTCAAATTCGACTGTTTGACCACTTAGATCAGTTTGCCGACTGGGTTAAAGACTTAATGGTAAATGGCAAGCCGACTTTAAATTCGGCGGGTAAAAAACCTGATTACATAAATTTGGTTCAGGTTTCATTTGATGAGTCGGATCATCTTAGTCTAATTGTATCGCGTGTTGAGTTCCTGGGCATTGCACAACTTGGACTTTTGAAAAAGACAAAAGACTTGTTTGCGCAAAAACAAATCAATCCTGAGGGCGGCGATACGGCCATAGTAATTACTGCCTTTGAAGGATCAAATATCAAGATGAAGCAGCTTGAAGAATCGGTAATCACAAACGTGATCTACAAGCCGTTTGATCGTTTGATGTTGCGCGAACACCTTGCCTACGCACTGGATGGTCACATTGCCCCGGCCGAGGATCACGAAATTGCACAGCAGAAAACATCTGCCAAAATTGAAATGTTACAAGACATAGTCATTGAGGCTATTTCGGATGTTGGCTTTGTTGCTAAAGTTGAAAAAGAAATTCCGGTTCTTACTCTTTCTAAGTTCTATGGTACATCCTGGACTTCCGAAACAGAAGGTTCAGTATTTGCGATTTGTACAGGTATTACAGGTCACCCCATCGACCCCGGATATTTCAATGCGACTTACAATTTTTTTGATCTCAGTCAAAAACAAATATCCCTAATCCGAAAGCGGGTTAGAAATCCAAAAGAGGCCCAGCTAGCCTGGAAATGGCAGCATGCCGATAGTCCAAAAAAAGCAGAGTACAACTTTATTGTAGTTGATGAAGACGAGCATGCACCTGGTGGTCTTGTTGACTATTTAAAGACATCCTACATTGGTGGAAATGTAATCCATTACAATCACTATGCTACATTTTTTTTGGATTTTGATCCAGCCCGAGCCATTCAGCAAAGGGACGAAACTCTTAGGGCCTTGCCAGCCTCCGTTCCAGACTTGGTGCTACATTTTGACATTAACACCAAGATCTATATTGGAATCGATCCAGAAAGAAAGGACCCAGTTTGTCTTTTTGGTTTAGTTGACTCTGAACTGAAGCGCCTTGGTGCGTGGTTATACAATGGTTTAGATGAGCCCCAGAGGGCACTGTATGCAAAAGTTATAAGTGGTTCTATCGAAAAAATAATTCCTGGTGATTATACTTTTTGCGTAACCGTTCGGAATGAACAATTTTTTATTAAATTCTTAGATGTCAGCCGCCGCGAAAGTTTATTAAAAATCAAGATTCGAGAGCTGAGTAAAGATGAAATGATCGATTTTCTTCGAAAAGGCAGCCGAATTCCTCAGAACATCCATGGCCTTTTTATCAGCAGTAAATATGTTTGCAGTCCTGCCGCAGAGCGCTGGGAGCCAGTGCTAGAGCAGATGAAGAAAAATGGAAATCTACCACGCACAATTATTTTAAATAAAGAACCTTATAACGATGAACAAAAGAGGGACATCGGCAAAATTGCTATGGATATTTTAGAAAAACCAGTTGATCGAGCCTACTTGAATCAAAAGATGAGTATCTGGTTTCCCCACATGAAGAAGAAAGGCGAAAGCATAATTGTGATAGCCGTTAACACCATAGAGCTGATCAAAGAGTCCACTCCTGTGCAATTGATCGAGGTATCAGAGGCTGGTGTTGTTGTTGAAATAGAAAAAAATCCTGGCCTAAAAATATTTCGCGAGTTCTTACTATGGCTCCCTTATAAAGTTGGAGATCCAGAGTTACGTGCAAAACTCAATTTTATCGAAGAAGTAAAAAGCCAAGAAAAGGATAAGCCTAATAATTTTCAAGCACATTTTATATTCTTTGGAGTTACTGAGCTGTTTCTAAAAAAGATTCGCGTATGGATCCGCGATCTTTACATCAGCACCAAAGAACAAAAGTAAATCTTAAAAGCTCAATTCAATAAGGTACAAAAATTGGTCCTTGCGAATATCATAGATATCTGTGGCCTTAGGAATCAGTTGCGATTTTGCTCTGATCCGAAAGCGGCCTTGGACGATGACATTGACCGCAGTCAGAAAAGCGTAATCACGTGGCGAGAGGTCATAATAGTTTTTGATAATCTCGATTGCGTCATCGCCAATTTGCTTTAGCTCAACCAATGCCTCGCAGATTTTGTCCTTTGAGTTTGCCTGAATACAAGCATTAACAATTGTATCAATCTTTGCCGCTTGCGGAGGGGTCTGCACCTGCGCCTGTACTGGACCTGAGTAGCCCAGCAAAAGAAGCCAAAATATATAGAAGCAGCAAAAACGCATATTGGAATCTTAGCAAAATACTTTACTAAATGGACCCCATCTGGACCAATTTACCACAGCGCAGCTGCTAATTGGTCGGATTTGGAATAAACATTTTAAGTATGTCCCATCCACTTGCGACTAAGGCGTAAGCGCCGGCTAAAACGCCAATTGAAATAATTGAAACACGGGCAAAGTTTTTAAAACCTTGGGTTTGATGCTGGGTCAACATTGGAATCAAAAACATTCCCGGGGCTGCCGACAGAGCGCAAATCAAGAAAAAATTAGTCCATCCTAGTCCAGTAGCAAGAATTCCTGTGCGCGATGCAAAGATGACTCCTGGGACTGCCATCAAGCTTGAAAGCAGTGCATACTGAGTTGCCGTAAATCGAACATTGGAAATCGATCCCATATAGGCCGCATAGGCGGCGGTGCCCATTTGTGCGGTTAGATTTTCAAAGCCAACAATTGCCGCCAAGGCAATGTTACTTTTTCCAGTCCAATGAAGAGCGGCAAAAAAAGCTGTAGAAAGTGCCTGTAAAAATCCCATGATCCACAACGAACGGACAATGCCAAGTTTCAAAGCATAATGGCCACCCATAACTCCGCCAAGAATTGTCGCCAATGGACCCCATACTTTTACAATGGCGACGTACTCTTCACGACTGAAGCCCGTTTCTAAAATAAAGGGCAAAGTCATGGTCCCAGCCATTGTATCACCTAGTTTATAGAGCACAATAAAAGCAAGCACAGTAAAGGCTTCAGGTCGGCCAAAGTATTCCCGCAAGGGCTCAATAAATGATTCTTTCAATGATTTTGGAGCTTGGTGTTCGGCGTGAACCATCGGTGCAAACCAGGTAGTCACCATAAATAATCCAACCAAAGAGGCCATAAAAATATAAATGCTACCCCAGGAAATGTAGCTGGAAAGTATTAGTGCCAAGGCACCCGAAATATAGCGAAAAGCAATAATATATCCATTTACAAAAACCCCGACCCCTAGACCGAGTTCTTCTTCTTTCAAAACTTCACGGCGATAGGCATCTAAAACAATATCCTGACTGGCTGCAAAGAAATTGCAAAGCAAAGTTAGAATCAAAAGTTGTTTTAACTGGGTCGCGGGATCGGATAGGCCCATACCAAAAATGGCCAAGGCCAATAACCCTTGGGTAATAAAAACCCAACCGCGACGACGATCTAAAAAAGGCGGGCTGAAGCGATCCATCAAAGGTGACCACAAAAATTTCAACGAAAAAGGCAATCGAAGAAATGCAAACAAACCAATGGTTTTTAAATCAATACTGGAATCTTTCATCCAGGCCTGCAGGGTTCCCAGGGTCAAAGCAAATGGCAGTCCTGAAGACATCCCCAGGACCAATAGATACAACATTTTTCTATCTTTGAGAGCTCTGAAGGTGTCTTTCACCGAGTGAGCCATTTAAAATTTCAACTTTCTCATGGTCCAAAAAAGATGGCTTATGTAGGGTCTGCGATTTTCGCCAGTTGTCACCATTAAAAGTTTTGTGATCTTTAAGTCCGCAGAATCGGTATACAAAATAATCAGCATTTCCTGAATATAATTGGTATTGAGGGTAACAAAATTATCGGTTCCAAGTCCTAGCTGCACGCCCTTTTTTTCCCACCAGGAAAAAGGATGGTCTTTATGATCTTCAAATTGACCCGTTAGCTTGTTATTGGACGAGGGTAAAGAAACCAATGAGACCCCTTTTTGGATCATTCTATTAAGGACATCATGTTGGTAATGTTCAACTTCCCGAGCCGTATGAAACTTGGCTTTGACGAAAAAAGTGTTCTCGGCTTCGGTCAGGGTTTGGCCGGCCAAAATCTTTTCCAAAACATTTCCGTTTTTTCCCCAATCAAGCGCAACCAGCTCGTTATAGTCGGAATCTTTTGCAGTGATGGGCTCGCGTAGTAAATTTTTTGCATGTGCCCGTTGATAAATGCGATGAAAATAAAAATTTGGATTAATGCCCAAACTAAGCCCATGTTCCAGGGTATCGATGTGCCAGATATTCATCGCGTTATCAACGGCTTGAATTCCCTTTTTTAGAGTATGGAAAGTTTCCCCATGGTGGGAGCGAATTTTAAATCCGCGGTATTGAAGTTTACGAAATCCCTTTTGAAATTCATTGAAGTGCTCTTTGCGATACAAATCATTTTCGCTGCCGACCGTATCGACGTCTGTCACATGTTTTGCAAGGAATGGAAACTTATCAATCATGCGAACAATTTCATCCACTTGTGCTTCGAAGTGCTCTTTTCTAGTTTTGTATTTTTGTGCATCAAAAAAATTTGCTTCTTTGCGAAAGGAAGGCGACAAAACAAAGGCAAAGGCTGGGTGTTCATCCTGAAACTTCTTAAAGCCTTCGTAAAGACCCAACAAAACGTCTTCAGCAGAGACCTCGTCTGCACCTGGGATTTGCTCGATTGAATTGCTAGAAGCTCGACTGAGTGAAAACTTCAAGCGCACTTTGCCGACATTGTATTTGTTAAAAAGTTCGCTCGCCAAATGGTAGGCACTAGCAGCGTGTGCTTCTCGATTGACAAGAATTAATTTTGGTAAATAAAGAATTTTAAGGTAAGTTAGAAAACCTTCATTTTCCTTTAGACGAATCAGACGATCGACGTCATCAGCCGAACGAATCGGCCAAGCTTCAGGGCCATAAACCTCTTTAATTTTTTTCTCATACAGGGCGCTATGTGGACCTTCGATCAGTTTTTGCAGTCTTGGAAAAATAAATTCAGCAGTCAGTGCGCCGGTTAAATGAATATGTTCTTCATGATACTTTAGTGGAAAAAGTCGAAAGAAGTCCGACAAGGCATGGCTCACTGGGTGTTCAAGCAAGTGTTGAATTTTCGCTTCATTTTGCTGAAACAGCGAAATAAGTTTGCGAAAGCTTTCGATCAGCTCATGGGCCCGCCGGCTTTCTTCTTTAAGTTCACTATTGGCCAAAAGCTTAAGTGTATCGACCAGAGCGATCCCATTGGTCTCACTGATGGTTTTGATCAAATGCTTGAGCAGAATCTTGTGGGCGCCATTTTCCATTACCGTATTCATTATTGTTCAAGGTAAACGAGACTCTAGGTAGTTGTACATGACTTTGTGTGGACCTGATCCTGGAATATCAAATAATTCACTGCTATAAAGAAAACCAAGTCTTTCGTAGAAGGCAAAAGCAAGCTCACGGGCATTGAACCAAAGCAGGTCAGATTTTCTGGTTAAAAGCTCTTGGATCCCCGACTGGACAAGGGCACGGCCGATCCCTTGTTTTCGCAGCGATGGCAAGGTCGCCATTCCGCGAAGTCGAAATGGATTGCGGGCAGATCTTTGGCGGCATATTTCAGCAGAAAATGAGGCAATTCCAATTAGACTTTTTGAATCAAAGGCTCCGAAATGAAATGTGGCAAATGCCAAATCGTCAGGATACTTGCAGCTTTCGAGGACATCGAAGGGGCGTAAAAGCTGGCGCCGTAGCGGCCAGGTTTCTGGCGCAGTGATAATTTTAATTTGGATCGACGGCAACATGCTAACCTGCTTTGAAATGCAGGTATTGTAGCCAATTTGACGGCAGTTTGCTACTGCGCGAATCAAGTTCCTGGGCGGGTAGCCAGCTGGGGGCCTTGGGCTCTCGCAGCAATGGCATTCCAGCGCTTTTTGGAGTTTTGTTGCCTTTTCGTTGATTGCATTCGCGACAAGCAGCAACAACATTGGTCCAGGATTTGGGTCCCGATTTTGAAACTGGAATTACGTGATCAAGGGTTAGGACTCGAACAGGAAATTGGTGGCTACAATACTGACAGGTGAAGTTATCGCGGATATAAACATTTTCGCGGCAAAAGCGAACGACACCAAAGTTTCTTGGACGGACATAGTTTTTTAGTCGCAGGACGCTGGGTATTTGAAAGCTAGAGCAAACGGAGCGGGCAAAGACGCTGTGGTACTCGAGCACTTCTACTTTGCCTTGGAACCATAGTATAATGGCCCTTTGCCAGCTGATAATCTTCAGTGGCTCGTAGGTTGCGTTAAGTAGCAGCGCGCGGGTAACACTGGTGTCCAGAGTATGGATACCCTTCTTGCCATTGCCTGATTTTTGACTCCGATCAGGATCTACCAACATACAACTATAGCATCGCCTCTGTTTTAGGCATTTTCAAGTTGATTTCCCTTGATGAGGCACTATAAGAATGGTTTATGGTAGCCAAAAAAGGAGCTTCTAATGGATCGTCGCGTATTAAGCTTTAACTACACTTTAAGGGACACGCAGGGGCAAACTCTGGATGCTTCGGACAATAGTCCACTAGCCTTCCTGGAAGGTGCAAAGCAGATTATTCCTGCCTTAGAGGCCCAAATCATAAACTTGAAGGTGGGCGACAAGAGAAACGTCAAGCTGTTAGCCGCGGATGCCTACGGGCTACCAGATCCAAAAATGGTGATGGATGTACCAAAAGAAGAATTAGCCCATTTAAAAATTGAAGTGGGCGGTTTTTTAGAATTGCAACTTCAAGAGAGCGTCAAAGTCGTCCGCGTCGATAAAATTAGCGAGACCACAATTACCCTTGATGGAAATCATCCCTTGGCAGGACAAGATTTAGAATTTGAAGTAGAAATAATTGCTGTTCGAAATGCCACGAAAGAAGAATTATCGCATGGACATGCTCATCATGGGGATGGACATCATCATTGAATCGGGGTCTTGAAAATGCCATCGTTTGATATTATTTCACAACTGAATCTGCAGGAAGTCGACAATGCCATTAATCAAGCTCGTAAAGAGATTGAATCGCGCTATGACTTTCGCGGTAGCAAGTGCGAGATTCAATGGGACAAAAAAGAAATCATAATTATTGGCGATGATGACTATAAAATGGGTGCGATCAAAGATATTTTGCAAACAAAAATGCATCGTCGTGGCATTGATATTCGTGCGCTGAAGTTTGAAGAGCCTGAGTTGGCCGGTGGCCGTTTGATTCGGCAGAAAGTTAAGCTCGTACAGGGGTTAGAAAAAGAAGTTGCTAAAGATATCATTAAGATAATTAAAGAGACTAAGCTAAAAGTCCAGCCGCAGATGATGGATGAAAAAGTTCGAGTAACCTCTAAAAGTATCGATGAGTTACAAGAAACAATGTCGATTATAAAAAATTCAACTTTTTCAGTGCCTGTCCAGTTCGACAACATGCGTGCTTAAAAGTTGAAAAACCATTTGGGGTTTGTTAAAAACAGTATAGGTACTTGAAGAGAAAGTTTGCAGGAGGAAGCATGGCTAAGAAGTTGTACGTAGGAAATTTACCATATTCAGTTGATGATTCAGTTCTTCAATCTGAATTCGAAAAATATGGCGAGGTCTCATCAGCTCGCGTAATTACAGACCGTGAATCAGGTCGTAGCAAGGGTTTTGGTTTTGTTGAAATGACAAACGATGACCAAGCTATCCAAGCTTTGGAAAAGTTGAACGGCGTTGATTTAGGCGGCCGGGCAATTAATGTTTCTGAAGCTCGCCCCCAAGCCCCTCGTGAAGGCGGCGGCGGCGGACGCGGCGGTGGCTTCGGTGGTGGCGGACGCGGCGGTGGCGGCGGTTACGGTGGTGGTGGACGCGGTGGTGGCGGTGGACGCGGTGGCGGCGGCGGCGGCGGCGGCGGCGGTTACGGTCGCGACTAAAGCTATTGCATTTTTTTTAAGTTTAAAGAGGGTGGTCCAGCGGGCTGCCCTTTTTTTGTAGTTTGGACCACTCCTAAATTTGTTTCAAACAACATAATGCCTGTTGCCTGCAAATCGATTAGACTGACTGTCTGTGAAAATTCTAATTCTAATTATTTTACTAAATTTTACTAACTTTGCATTTGCAACTTCAAAAAGAATGGTGATTTTAGGCGATTCAATAAGTGAAGGTTACGGGGTGGCAAAAGAATCAGCTTACCCTTCCCTTCTGGAAAAAAAAATAAAAGTCAAAACCGTAGGCGCGCAGTGGACGGTTATCAATGCCAGCATCAGCGGTTCGACGACGGCCAGTGCTCTTTCTCGATTCAAGTGGCAGTTAAGGCAAAAACCAGAATTGGTTGTCGTCGCCTTGGGCGCCAACGATGGCCTTCGTGGCCTTAGTGTCAGTGTCACCGAAACAAATTTAGTTAAGGTTTTAGAGCTGGCAAGAGATCAAAAAATTCAGGTAGTCCTGTGTGGTATGCGAATGCCGCCGAATTATGGAAAAACCTATACCGAAGATTTTCGCTCGCTTTTTCCTAAGCTTGCGCAGAAATTTAAACTGACTTTTATTCCATTTCTTTTAGATCAAGTAGCAGGCAGGCCAGAGCTTAACCTAGCGGATGGAATACATCCCAACGAAAAAGGACATGAGATCGTCGCTGAAAATGTATACCAGGCGATCAAAGGCCTTTTGTAGATCGGTGTTTATGGGATTAATCTTAAAAGATTTAAGAAAAGCATATGCTCAAGGTACGAATCGACTTGAAATTTTAAAAGGCATAAATGCCCAGGTCGCTGATGCAGAAGTCATAGCTATTGTTGGCCAATCTGGTAGCGGCAAATCGACTTTGCTTTCTTTGTTGGCTGGCTTAGATCGGCCGGATTCAGGTCAAATTTATTTGAAGAATAACGAAATCAACCGTTACAGCGAAGAACAAATGACCAAATACCGGGCAAAGAATATTGGTATCGTCTTTCAGCAGTTTCATTTAATGAGCCATTTGACCGCCCTAGAAAATGTGATGTTGCCATTGGAAATCTTAGGCGAAGCCGACATCGAAGATCGGTCGTTAGCGATGCTCGAGCAGCTTGGTCTGAAAGACCGAAAGACCCATTTGCCTTCACAATTGAGCGGTGGGGAGTGCCAGCGCGTCGCCATAGCAAGAGCCCTTGTCGTCAAGCCGCAACTGTTATTGGCAGATGAACCCAGTGGGAATTTAGATACTGAAACCGGTGAAATGGTAATGAACGTTTTTTTCGAGGTCGTGCGAAAGAATCGAATAACCACAGTTTTAGTGACCCATAGTGAATCCTTAGCTGCAAGATGTGATCGCAAATTGGTTCTTAGCAATGGTGCTCTGTGATTCTGCGCTGGGCCTGGCGTGAATTGCGAAACAATCGTTTTTTTGTTCTATTTTTTGTTCTGAACTTTGGCGTTGGTTTGGTTGGATTTATTGGCCTGGATTCTTTCAAGCGTTCATTGACTGATGCACTTCAAAAGAATTCAAAAATGTTTTTGTCTGCTGACTTCGCCATTTCCGCCCGTCGGCAAATCTCCAAAGAAGAGCTAGAAAAAGTAAAGAAAAAAATCCCAGAAGGCACCCCGCAGGGAAAAGTCTGGGAGCTCTTTTCAATGGTCAATAGCGGCAAAGGAGCGCGCTTAGTCAGTCTTAAGGCCGTGGACACGACTTACCCGTTTTATGGCGAAATTCGTTTGGCAAGCGGACGAAAAATTTATTCCCAGACGGTAAAAGAAATCAACAACACCAATGTGGTCTGGCCATATCAAGAACTTTTGACCCAACTTGGATTAAAAGTTGGCGACGAAATTAAACTAGGAAACAAAAAATTTATTATCGGCGATACGGTTGTTTCAGATAGCACTCAGACTTTTCGCTTGTCGACAATGGCCCCGCGAATTTATCTTGGAATTGAACAAATGGCGGCCACAGGTCTTATCAACTATGGCAGTACGATGTCAGAAGCTTATCTTTTCAAACTTCCTGATCAGTTCGATTCGGAAGCATTAGTAAAATTTTTCGAGCTTGATTTTACAGATGCTAATCTGCAGTTTCAGTCGCCGAAAGAGGCCAGTGAAGACAATGGACGAGTCCTTGGATATTTGACTGATTATTTAGGTTTAGCCTCGCTTGTCGCACTTTTTCTAGCGGCATTAGGGACCGGATATTTATTTCGAAGCTATTTAAGTAAGGCTATAAAATCCATAGCGATTTTAAATGCATTGGGTTTGACGTTACAGGAATCTAGGCGGCTTTACCTAACACAACTGGTAATCTTGGGACTTTTTTCAGCAATTTTGAGTTTGCTTGGATCTGCGATATTTTTTCCTTTTCTGGCCGCGGTCTTAAAAACATTCTCGCCGGTGGAAATTGGGCTTTCATTATCTTGGCAGACCGTTGTCTTATCTTTACTGATGGGCACGGTGGGGGCGGTTGCAATTTGCTATCCGCTTTTGAAATCTTTGGATGGCTTTAGTCCGGCTGCTCTGTTTCGCGAAAGTACAGATTTAACCGTCAATTGGAGGCCTTCGCATCTGTTATGGTTTTTGCCAGGTTTGATTTTCTATTGGTCGCTTTCGGTATGGCAGGCAAATTCTTTGCAAACAGGAACAGTTTTTGCTTTCGCCTTTTTGGCATGTTTTTTAGTTTTAGGTTTGCTGGGAAGGGGTGTGCAAAGAATCAGTCGAATGATTTCTTTTCGCCGACCCTGGGAGCTTCGCCATGGAATTCTTAGTTTTGAAAGAAAGACTGTTTCAGGGTTAGTGGTGGTTATTTCGATTGGCCTTGGTGCTTTGTTAATCAATCTAATGCCGCAATTAAAAGAAAACATTCGTGCCGAACTAGAGGCCCCCGACAGCGTAAAATTGCCGTCGTTATTTATGTTTGATATCCAAGATGATCAGGTCGCTCGGCTGACGGATTTTCTAAAAAAGGAAAACACGCCGCTAAGTTATATTTCCGCAATGGTTCGCGGCCGCGTGCTGCGGGTGAATGGGAAAAATTATGAAAGAAATGAAGCTAGCGAGTATGGGTTTAAAACCAGGGAAGAAGAACAACAAGCCCGTTTTCGCAATCGCGGAATTAATTTGTCGTATCGTGATCAGTTATCAAGCTCAGAACAAATTGTGGCGGGTCAGTTTTACAAGGGTTCATGGCAAGCTAGTGCAAAAGTTTTACCGGAACTATCTGTCGAGGTTCAATATGCCGAACGATTGGGGCTTAAGCTGCAAGATCGTCTGACCTTTGACGTTCAGGGGATCGAAGTCGAAGCTGTTATCACCAGTTTTCGGAAAGTAAGATGGAATAGCTTTCAACCCAATTTTTTCATTATTATTCAGCCAGGCGTATTTGACGAAGCACCGAAAACATTTCTTGGTGCAGTACCAAAGATGGCGCCGGAGAAAATGGTTTTGCTTCAAGCTCAATTGGTTGACCAGTTTCCAAATATCTCAATGATTGACGTTGGTCGCACGGTTAAATCAATTTTCGAGATTTCAGAACGCATGAGCTGGTCTTTGCGATTGATGGCGATGCTGTCTTTAATTGCTGGTTTTGTGGTATTGTATTCGATTGCAACCCATCAAGTGGCGATGCGCCGATGGGACTTAAATATGTTAAAGGTACTCGGCGCCAGTCGGGGATCGGTTTTAGGTTTTCTGGTTTCCGAGTTTATTGTTGTTGGTACCATTGGTGCAATTTTTGGTGTTGGCCTCAGTTTCGCGGTAAGTTACTTGCTATCCTACCTTCTCTTTGATGGTCAGTTTACCTGGACTTGGCAAGAGCCTTTGATCACGATTTTTGGTGTTATTGCACTGAGTGCCTTGGTGTCGGCCTTTGCCTCGTTCCGAGTTGTGCGAGAAAGAGCCGTGGTTCTGTTGCGCCAGTGAACCAAGTTTGGTAGCTTCCTTAAATGGACTCAGACTATGAAAAAGCCCTTGCTTTACTAATCTCAGGCGAAATTATCGGAATGCCGACCGAGACCGTGTATGGTCTTGCCGGAAGAGTCGATTTTCCGTCCGCCATTGCCAAAATATTTAAAATCAAGAACCGTCCATTTTTTGATCCCTTGATTGTTCATGTTTCGTCGGTTGCCATGGCAAAAGGATTAACTACGACTTGGACCTCGATGATTGATGTTTTAGCCCATGAGTTTTGGCCGGGTCCTTTGACTTTGGTTTTGCCAAAGTCATCCTTTGTCAGCGACTTGATCACAGCGGGCTTGGGCACTGTTGGAATTCGTATGCCCAAGCATGAGTTGGCTTTAAAACTTATTCGCGATCTGGGTGCTCCGCTGGCGGCGCCCAGTGCTAACAAATTTGGTAGGTCCAGCCCAACAACAGCCAAGCATGTGCAAAGTGAATTCAAGGCAGATTCGGTCTTTGTTTTAGACGGTGGGCCTTGTGAAGTTGGTTTGGAGTCCACTGTGCTTCTGGTGGATGGCAAAGATCTTTCGATTCTACGCGCCGGTAAAGTTTCGAAGTCAGAAATTGAAAAGGTACTAACCGCTGCTAAGATTCCCTTTTCATTTTCTGAAATGGAAAATCATAAAGCATCGCCAGGGCATATGAAACATCATTATATGCCGGCAATACCACTGTTACTTATTGAGAGTCCGCAAATTAGCCAGTTGCCATTGACGGATTTAAAAAAGATCGTTTCGCAAAAAATGAACGAACTTCCCGCTGAGATCCAAGGGGTCAAGATCATAAAGCCACAGTCAGTGGACAATTTTGTTGAGCTTAGTTTGTCGGCAGATCCAACTTTATCCGCAAGGCAATTCTATTCTTCTTTGCGAGATTGTGCTGAAACCAAGGCCGACGTCATTATTTTCTATAAGAAAGAATTTCACTCTGGAGAAAATTGGGAAGCCCTTTTTGACCGCATGAGAAAAGCCGCTTCACTGGTTCTTTAAAGGGGTACTCTAGGTATGTACGGATGTGACAAGGTTGCTAAAGCGGGTCTTCAACGAGGATGTGCCGTCAACACGGCACGCGAAGCTGTACAGCTTCACATGTGGCCGTCGTTCCGCTCCAGACTTCTGGGTATCAAATTTAAACTGGAGTACTCGTTAATATACGTCTCATATCCTTGAAATTCACCGATTCCCCCGAGGCCTGCCGACTCTCACGCTTGAGTTAAAGATCTTCTCTAAAGCCAATCCTTTCGTGCTGGAGATAATCTTTGCGCTGCTTTATTTCACGGTCATCTTTGTGAATAGAGACCTATCATTTGAGGATGAATTTTGTTACCTCACTGTGGCCAAAGTAATATTTGCCTGATTCTTTTTGAGTCTTCTTAACTTTCTCAGCAAAAAATCTGCGTCGGTTGTTTCGCGCCCGATGGTCAAATATTGGGCCAACAAAAGTCCGCCCTTGAAGATAAGCCGGTCTTGATGCTCTGACTGAGATAGGCGGGCCAAAAAGCGTTCGAGCAAAAACTGCTTCCAGGTTTCGTTAAAACTAATTCCTTTTTCTGTCGCAATCGCTTTTAGGCGATCTTTGAGCGCTGTTTCGTTCATGTGGTTACCGCCAGTATATAGGGTTCGATTTTCACTCGAAGAGCTTTCGCATATTTTACTATTTTTTCAGGATCAATTCTCTCTTTGCCGTGTTTTGCAAATGCCATCCGAAGGGCTTTGATAGCGACCTCTATGGGTAGATATCGAAATGAATCTACAATAGTCCTTTCGCGATCAAATATCGGTATCGTAACTTTTCCCATTTTCATCGTGGTTTGGCCAAGGGTGAGGTTTCTCATTCGTACAACTCTAGTTGCAGCCGACGTGCGATGAACGGTCTCGTTTCTGATGGCTATCCAGTACTGCCGGGGAATTTCTTCGGTCAGGTCATAAAGAGCGAGTGCTGAGATCAGGCATACGACCCCGCCCCGAGCTCGGCGAACCGCGTCAATTAGGTCCTCCCAGCGGAAGTCTTCAACCTTCGGCGCGTGCATTCCCCTGTAGATGCCATGACCCACTCGTTCGAGCTCGCCACGCTTCACATAGTGGGCAAGCGTGGCTGAGCTAACCCCACAATTACTAGCATCTTTGCTGGTAAAGCTGGGCGCTTTTAGCAGGGTCGCAAGCTTCTTCATGGCGGTTTGGGGTCTCATATATATAACTTAATATCGACACTCATATAAGTCAACTGAGTGTCGATATTAAGTTATATATTAGGCCCATGGACCCCAAAAACATCAATAGAATCATAAGGATGCTAAAGGTTTTTTCTAACTTGCCGAAAAGCCTACATGGCTCTGTAAACTTGCGAAAGGTTAGTGGAATGCTAAAAAAATCAAGCATCGCTCTCGTGGCACTGGCAGTCATTGGTTATAGCGTCTTTAGATTCGCTCCGGGGCTTGCAGAGAAAACCATAGCCGCTGTGATGACTAGAGTTACGACCAATTCCTTTTCCAAAATATCGGATGAGGAATTGGGAAAGCTGATTGCAGGATATGAGCAGAAAGTTTTCCAGGAAAACACAAAAGATTCTGTGCAGTATGCCGACCAATTCAAGAGCGATTTATCATTGCTTTCAAAACTTGAGGTTTTCAGACCCTTAACACTGTCTCAGTTGCCTGCAGAAAAAGATGCGAGCACTTATCTGAATCCTCACCTAACCTGGGAAGGTTCAAAGTCTCAGCCCTCAACTGGGGACGAATTTGGACTGTCGAATGAGTGGAAAGAAAAACTAAAAGGATGGAACTGGGATTGGGTAAAACATCATGACGCGACAACTTCCCTGAAACAGGGGTCTATTAAGACTAAGAGGTATCTATGAGCACAAAGAGCCAAAATATATCGAGAATACTGACTCTGCTGACATCCACCGTCACCATTCTAGGATTGGCGGCCTGCACACGCCCAAATAATGATAACTCGCAGATTTCAATTTCTTTTCCAAAACAAATGACCAGTAAAAAATTGAATGGCTTGAACACCACAGAGGTGGCGGCCCACGTCGTGGTGAACGTCAGTTGGCCCGAGTCTCCAAATCCGATTGACCGCAGTTGGGATGCTTGCCAAGAATGTTTCTTTACCGAACCACCTATTTTCAGTATCGACGTTCCTTCGGGGACAAATCGAGTTGTTCAAGTATTAGCTATCTATCAAGATATCGATACAGAAAAAATGACTTTTTATTACGGAGAGTCTTTACCGTTGAGCCTTTCTGGCGGCAGTACGCCGGTAGCCATTGAAGTAAAACCTTTGGGCCTTTCTCAAACAATTATTTCTGGACAGGTAAGTGGACGACTATTAACAGGGCCTAATGCGGGCCCCACCGGACCAGTTACCGTGAAGTACAATCCCAACAATGGCCGCCCAGCAATGGTCATTGAGCGAAGCCACATTCTTGCCGGCTGGTTCAGCTTTTTCATGCTCACGGAAGCAAAATTAGAATACTGGCACAATGGTGGGCTGTTGTTTGGTGGTCCGGCCTCTTTGGACGACGCTCAGTTCTTTCCAGAAGGATCCATGGCGAATCGAATCAGAATGCATATGCCTGTGTCTCTTCGTGAGCAATATGAAAATAATACGCCTACATTTCGCATCAGAGAACCACAAATTATGGTGTGGGGCTACTGGTCCGCCGATGCAAGCTTACTAAGTGGAAAATATGCATGTCATGATTTCACCTCTCCCCTAACAAGAATGACTGTTTTCAGCAATGATCTAAATGGAACCACCCCACTTGGCCTACAAGGCCTTTCGTCGGCAGGTGCTTTTTCTACGACTGAGCAGCTCTCTAATACAATATCTCCTTTAACAAGTGCGGATTACAAAGGTGGATTTAATGTGTCTGGTGGTACTTGCAATGGCGTAAACTTCACTGATGCCACTCAGTTCACTCAGCTTTTGGGTGTTGAAAGCTCTAGCATTGACGGAGAAGGAAAAGAAAAAGCGGCTGGATTTTATGGTCCTTTCCGCCCAGGTTCAAATGGACTATTTGCTGTTACCCCGGGAGTCAGCAATACAGTGATCGACGGAGATGTTTTACCCGGCATTGAGCAGGTATTTAACGGTTTTCGAGCGTTTAAAATGATCGTTGGTTTTGATGGAGGTGGACAGCGAGAAAACACCACCTCTTGCTTTGATCTTCCTCAACGTGGATTTTTTGAGGCCGGTTCGGGGCCAATATCTACAACCGGAAGCTACTCCTTAGATCTAAATGTGTCGCAGGCCGAGCGTGATGCCGGAACAATGGTCGTCATGTGCCCCACGATCAATGACGCAATGATGGGCCAAGGATATTTCATTAACCCTTGGCACTTTGGCGGCATGAACGGGAATAACAACGGCCCCTATTTAAGAATGGAAGTCCATTCATCTCCGGACGGAGGATTGCACAACGGCATCAACGGTCCAAACGAACAGTACCGTTTGCAACCAGGTAAGTGTTTTGAAGTAAAAATGAGAGTTTTCCCAGAGGGAAGCACTTCTGAAATTCCGCTTATATCCATCGCACCGAGTGCAAACTCCGATCTAAAATATTTTAACTCAGCAACTGACTGTACCAGTAATCCAGGCTCTGCAAACCCTGGCGGTATGACTCGGCAATTGGCGGACTCTGCGCCAAATTCGGGTTTTGCCTCTGAAGCACCTAGTTTTTGGATAAAATATACTGGCGCACTTTCCGGTACCGCAACCGACACTGCTGGATTGGCAATTAGCTTTGATGCAAACTCAGATATCCGGAACGATGCAGACCAAACAAACTACTTCTTGTTTGATGCGGACTCTACGAACTTTACCGGTAATAATGCGGGAGTTCCAGTTCAGGTCAATGCAATTCCGGCAACTGCTGTCACCGAAAATAGCTGTGTCTCTTTTCATATCAAAATTCAAGATGCAGGTGGCGCTTATGCAAATCTGGCTGCCGGTAAAACAGTTAATTTAAATGGCTCCAATGCTGGATATTTTTATTCCGATGCCGGATGTACGGTTGGACAAACCTTGACCTCATCGGTGAATATTGCGAGTGGAAGTCCGTCTACTTATGCGACGGCTTACTTTAAAGGACCCTTGAATTCGAATTTCAATTTCTCAGTGAATATGGGGACCTTTACACTGAACAATAGTTTCATGATGCCCGCACTGAATTTTACGCAAGTATCAAATAGTGCAGCGGTAGCAGGGAACAATGGTCAAATTGCTGTCGATTCAGCCGGAAATGTTTACTACGGGGCTGTAAATGAATTGAAAATCAGAAAAATCGATGGCGCTGGAACTGATACGGCTATCGCCGGAGGTTTCGACGGCAACTTTACCGACGGAGTTGGATTTGCTGCAACGTTCTGGCAGCCGACTATGCTTGCGATCGACAACTCCGACAATTTGTATATAGCTGATGGCTTTAAAATCAGAAAACTCGTGACTGCAACCAATACGGTTTCCACTGTCGGCACGATGGCCGCTGGCGGAACTCAGACCGGAATTGCGTCCGATAATTCAGGAAATGTCTACTTTACATTTGATGATGCAGGCAGCGGGGCCGCTACCGTTCATCGCGTGATGAAAATGACTTCTGCGGGTGTAGTCTCTGTTCTTGCTGGTAGCGGAACTGCTGGGTTTAACGACGCCACAGCCGCGAGTGCTCAATTTAACTTTCCTATTGGTTTAGCATATGATCCGACGAACGATGACCTCTATGTTGCTGATTCTGGTAATTTTGCCATTCGCCGAATTGATCTTTCAACTGGTGCCGTAGTCACCATTGCTGGAAACGGGTCGCAAGGGCAAAACGATTCTCTGGGTGCTGCCGCCACCTTCAACTTCTATGCAAGTGGATTTAATTACGGCCATATGGGGATTGAGAATGGATTTCTTTTCTTCGGAGACATGAATTTCAGTGCGGGCGGAAGAAATACAATACGCAGAATCGACATCGGAGGCGGAAGCAACTACGGCGACGTGATGACTTATTGTGGCCCAGGAAGTCCTTGGGTACAAGGTGATTGCTCTATGACAGGGGTCTATTCACGCTTTGGCTTGAGTATTCGAAATAATATGCTCTATTTTATGGATGGCTCTGTTCTGAAGCGGGTCTCTTACCAAACGAACTGGTAACAAGGGAGCGGCTAGGGCGGATAAATGCATAAAACCGTGTCATGGCAACCTATGCCCTGCCCATCTAGAGCAAGCCCCGATAACCTTCGTTACGTTACACGAGGCCTGTTCTGGCGGCCCCCGCTCCCTTACCAACTTCAGGGGGTTAAAAATTGATGTCTCTTTCAAACTCTGTAAAATGGCTTTAGCTACTACCCGATCTTTAATGACAGCGATCTGCTCAATGCGTCCACCACACTTTTTGCAAATGGTGACATCAATTTTAAATGAGTCCTCATCCCAAAGACCGAAGCGCTTTGGCAATGGCGCGAATCTCTGGTCCTTCTTTTTCCCCTTGCCGGTGAACAATATAGACACTTTGCCGACGCTGTCTTTCAGGAATTGCGCATGGGTATTGAACCAAGTGATATTTCGGCGCGACCTTTTGATTGTACAAGCTGACGACAAACTCTGGTAAATAAGCAAGTGACTGGGAATGCTAATGAAAGGCATCTACTTGTTGCATTCGTCCTAAAGACAAAATTATGCCTATACTGCAAACAGCTCAGGAAAAAGATTCATAGATTTTGCAAACAGGCATGAGTTGAATAAGCCTTTGTTTTGATTTGCGCAATCAAGCACTAAGATGCGCTCGTGGAGCGTGAAATAATAGCAGTTGGATACACGCTTGATTAGAAAGGCTACAGCGTAAATCCTTTGAATACTGCTACCATACGTCTTGAACAAAAGTGAATAAGTCTCGCACAAACGTAAGACGAGCAGAAGTAGTTCAGGGCCAAGATCTTAGCTTGCTGCAGACAGGTAATTCTCGCAGATTTTTTTGTTTTTAAGATTCACAACAAGTAATTTCAGATTTGATTCGAGCAATGGCCTGCTTAAGTCTATTGGGTTTTTCTTGCTTACGGGAACATGGAGTGGATGTTCATGAACGGTTGTGATCTTTTGCTTTGTCTTCATGATTTTAGTAGCTCTTCGTATTTCTTAGCGAGTCGATATTTTCGACTCTTTTTTGCTGGATCTGTTATGACGAGGAAGCCGGCCTCTACCCATTTATGGCAAAGTACGCGAGCAGTCCTCGGCATAATACCAAATAGCTTAGAAATGTTTTGCGCGGTTATTGTGTCGCTCTTTTGAAAAAATCCCAGAGTCTTCTTTTGTCTCGAATCCAACTGTTTCAGTTCAACACTCGTATTATCTGGGGTGACATCCTCACGCTTCGCTTGGCGATAAACGTTTTCAAAAGCATTTGCCATACCCAAACAGAAATATTCTAACCAAGTGGAAATATCGGCCTCAGCTCGTCCCATGTAGTAGTTATGAGAAGGTCCAATTGCTAAGGCTTTGTAGTAGTCAGACAAGTTGCGACCATAATATTCTTCCAGAGAGTAGAATCCCTTAAGGTCGTAGCCACCTATGTGGAGAATTAGAGTTGCCAGAAGTCGTGCAGTTCTTCCATTGCCATCATAGTAGGGGTGAATCGTGGCAAACTGATAGTGGGCCATGCCCGCCTGAATTGCACACGGCAATTCTGTTCTTGTTTCCTCCAACCAAATAACTAGGTCACTCATCATTTGAGGAACATCTTTCGCCTCAGGTGGTAAATAAACAATCGCCTTTGTCTGACTGTCACGAATAACGTTTTGCCCATCACGATATGGAGTCGGTTTGATCTTAGTTTTCTTTCCCGACATCACCAAAGCATGAAGTTGCTGGATATGGGTTTCGGTAATCTTTAGTTTAGGACTCACAATAGACTCAATTTTATCAAGCGCGTTGTAGTATCCCAAGACTTCTTGTTCATCTCTTTCTCGTCCAGGAAAATGCTGGTTATCCATAATGACTTGAGTGGCTTCTTTCAGTGTTAATCGATTGCCCTCGATCATGGTGGAGTAATGCGTTGAAACTAGCTTTGCCGTTTCCCTTAATTTAGACCTGATCTTAACCGTCAAAGGTAAATCTGTAATGGCTCGATTGACTGATTCAATCTGCATTAAAGCCTTTGCCATGTTAGGTGTGATGTTAAATTTGGGTTTAAAGATATTTTTACCTATGCCGTTATTGTGCCGTTAAATTGCCGATAAAACAAGTCGATCTAATATGTGGGATTTAGGGCTTGGCTATATTCTGGCTACTTCGTGGGTTATATATATGAAATCATTCACTTCATGTCGAATCCGCCACTTTGCACTCGGGTAAAATGAAATTTCGGACCGCTGGCAATAGAGTGCCCTCGATAGGGCACGATTACTTGCACAAATACAAATATTTGCAAAAACAAAAAGACATGGACGTTGGGCCAGGAGTACTTCCGCGCGACTTATTACTTTCCTCCGCACCCTATGGTATGTCGGATCTCAAACATCCAACCCAAAAAAGCGTTTCACGCAGGACTTCTGGGCTTCGTGTTTAAACCCCTTGGGATGCTATTGCCTTCGCGCAAGTAAGCGTGACGTATCGACGTCACATCCTTTCGGCCTGGCAATGCTTTCTAATATTTTGATCCTCTTCTTAGATGTGTTTTGCTACGGCTCCGTAGTCAGATACGACGATAATACTCCCAATTCAAATCAGGACTGCCGCGAAGTCTGGTACATTTCTTGAAGTCCACCAGATTTCAACAACAATCCCTCGGCAAGCTTTATCGCTCTGAGGACTAAGGAGAAATGTATGAAAAGTTTCAAATGGGTATCACTTTTTGCTGTGCTTTCTTGCGTGACCGCGAGTCTATCATGGGCCGAATCAATGAAAACACTCACTCGTCGATCGGGAGATGCTGCGCAAATTCTTGTGGCTGCAGTCATTGGCCCCCAGGCTCAAATTTCTAGTGCCTTGATTGAAAAGTCGCAATGTATTGCGACAGTCTCGAACCTCATCACTGGAGGAATAATTATTGGCGGTCGACACGGGAACGGTCTTGTATCCTGCAGACTTTCTGGCGGAGGCTGGAGCAACCCTTCATTCATGAACCTTTCCGGTGGAAGTTTCGGACTGCAGTTGGGCCTCGATTCAACGGATTTGGTTTTTCTTTTCTTCGATCAAGACTCAGCAGAGCAGTTTTCAACAAACTATTGGACAATGTCCGGTGTGGCACAGGTTACTCCAGGGCCATTGGGTAAAAATGCAAAGGTGGATAATTATGCCCATCTTAAGGGGTCAATTCTTGGATATTCCCGAGCGAAGGGGTTATTTATTGGCCTGACTTTGAACGGGACATCATTCAATGTGGACCACGGCGCAAATAAAGCAATTTATGGCAAACGAGTGACCGCTCGCGACATTCTCTTTAACTCGGCAAGCAAGGCGCCGTCTCCAGCGAATGTCTATCTTGAGGCGCTTGAAGAAGTTGACCGCAGTAACTAGTAAATAATTCTATTGAAGCCGCCACCTCAGTGATGACTGCTGAGGTGGTGGAATTATTTACCAAGAGGTCGTTTCTAATAGCCCCCTGTTTCAGGGAAGTTATCTTCGCAAGAATGGTTTGCATTCAAGTCAACTGACAGAGTGGTGTTCGGGGATTTTAGTTTCAATGAATCAACCAAAAATTAATTTAAATAAAAAAGATGCAGCTTTAGCTGAAGTTTCCGCGCTACTAATACTCCAAAAAAAAGCCAATTTATTAATGACCATGCCGTCCAAGCAGCTATCTAAAGGGATGCAGATTGACCCCTTGGGTGAGTGATTCCCACAAATGAAAATTTGTTGGCTCCAGCCTGCTTTCGATAGTGATTGATCTCAGTTGAGCAGGCAATGCAAAGACCATCAAAATAAATTACACCAGACTGAAGTTTCATATTGCATCTGGCATATCGTTCATACTAGTATGAACGATATTAATAAGCAAGAATTATTAAATCTTAAAAAGCTTGCAGAAGGCGTTGGTCAATTTATTCGATATTGGGGATTTCGCCAGATTCATGGTGAGGTATGGTCTGTTGTTTACTTGGCTCCCGCACCATTGTTTGGTTATTCTTAAAAAACGTAGAGGTCAGCAATGGCAATTTCAGCAAGTAATCGGCAGCGTTGGGGTGATATTTTACAGGATGACCAAGACCGTATCGTACGTATGGCATGGGAAGATCGAACGACCTTTGATGCAATTTTTGAACAGTTTGGCCTAACAGCAAACGAAGTCGTTAAGTTTATGCGGACTCAGTTAGACAGTAAGGCATATAAGCGGTGGAGGCGAAGGGCTGGAGAAAGAGGTCACTTAAAGCATCAAGTTCAAATTCCGGAGAATGAAATGAGATTTAAGTGCAGCCGGCAGCGTCTAGATGGCTCAACGAAAGGTTGGAAATGAAAAAAAAATCAGGAATTTTCAGAATAGGAGCTGCCGTTTTGTGGAATTGGATGGGTATGTCCATCCATGGCACAGTGCTGGAGATCCATGTAAAACCTGTTTCAAAAGAAATAAAAGGCAAATTAATTAAGCGAAATGGATCAGAAGATAGTCCAGCCTATTTGGTTCAGTCAAATTCAGGAAAATTTGCCCTGAAGCTGCAGACGGAGCTTCAAATGGAAGAACTTAATAAAACAAGTTCTTCGCGACCTACAATGTTTTGTTCTTAAAATGAGACTAACTAACAATCAGCACGATCTTGTCTGATATCAACTCGGAGGTAAAGGTGGAAACAAAATTGGAAAGGAAGAATAGTTTTAAGCGCATTTGGATAGCAAAGCTGTTAATCCTCGCGGCGTCGTTTGCTTCAATGATTTTTTCGATATATCTTTTCTATAATCAAGATACGCAAAACGGAATTTTTGTAGGGATTTGGGTCCCTTCAATTCTTTCAGCTGGGAATCTTCTCATGGTGGGCAGCAATGAACAATGAGACCATTCTAGCTATAGGCTTAGTTATTTTCGGAATAAACTTTATTGGAGTTTATATTTTTTTAAGAATTAAATTCGAACAATGGGGCAAGTTAGATCGTTAAACTGGGTTGGAAATACACCCATCAAAGGATAGGGAGATTGAAATGATAAGCATTATCGCAGTTTTACATGTTATAGTCGCAGTTGGTTTATTAAATGTGTGGCTTCTAAGATATAATAAAGACACCAGCTATCGCGGGGGAAGTGCAAAAAACTTAAAGGATGAGTTTGCAGCATACGGACTGCCAAGCAACTCTTTGCTCTTAGCGGTAATCAGGTAAAATTCATCAGGAGCCATCTTGCACTGACTATGAGGCAATTCGCTACCTTTATGGGAGTTACGCACCAGTCCGTCATGCGCTGGGAGAAAAATGGCAAGGCCGCTGCGCATATCGACCCCAGCACCGAGATAGTCATGCGAATCAAGGTTCTAAGGAAACTCAACAGCAAGAAAAGCGCAATCAAAGAAGCCGTAGACAAAGTTGAGGATATTGAAATGCTCAAGCCTAAGGCTAACTACTCTCGCCAATTTACTGCAGTTCGAGTTAATGACCATGCCGTCCAAGCAGCTATCTAAAGGGATGCAGATTGACCCCTTGGGTATAGGGCAAACAAAGGCTATATCCGGGCTATCGATGGTGTATGACTTGCGATGCCTTTGCCGTTTGATTCTTGATCACCTTGGGATCTTCAATGGCTGCAATGATATAGAAAAAATGTTTTATGCTCCGTTAAAAACTGAGAAAAATCCTAGATCAGGTAACGATGAGTACCCGCTCAATTTCAGTCCGCCCAAAGTTAGTTTTAATGTTCTTTGGATGGAGATGGGCGAAGGGGTTACTTGATCACCAGAGATGGGAAATAAATATGACTGTCATCTGCTACTTTGAAGACAGCGGCGCCCAACCCAGTCTTAGGCGGGAATAAGCCAGTTTCTGGCAATGTCAAAGTTAGCACAGATTGCTGAAGAGAGTTTACGCTCGGAACGAGAATGACTGTTGCCAAAATTTGAACTCCTTGGGTCGACGTCTTTTTTGAAATGACAATTATTGCATTTGCGGATCCCTTGTCCATTATCGATGTGACCATTGCAGATCTAGTACAAACATTGGAATCACCAACTTGTTTACAATTTGTGGCTAAATCAAAGGTCAAATCTTTTTCTGTAGGAATGCCGTCCTGGCAATTTTGAGGTTCTAGGTTCACAAAAGAATCATCACATCTTTTTAGATTCAGACTTACTTGAATTTTGATCTGGTTGATTTCCGTAGCAAAACCAACTTGAGCTGAACCAATTAAAAGGACGACAAGTATAAAAAATCGCATAGATCCGCCGCTGCAAAGAAAGTAGCAAAAAATAAATTCTTTGTATAGTAAACTAATCTGGATGCCATCAAATCAGGTGGAATTAAAAAAGTGGGATTTAGCATTCAAAGAAAAAATTAAACTGTTCTTTCCTTAGGAAACAGCTATCGTCAGTAAATATGAACTCGCGTTTGCTTCTTGGGGAATGGCTGCCGGAACCGGATCGATGGGAAATCTTAAGTGACTCCCAGGCGATGCGCTTGGCTATTCAAGAGGCCTTCAAGGGGGCCGGGCAAACCAGCCCAAATCCAATCGTGGGTTGCGTTGTTCTTGACGGTAAGAATCGATTTCTGGCCAAGGGTTTTCATGAAGTTCTTGGTGGACCCCACGCTGAAGTCAACGCCTTGAAAGAACTTACGGATGCAGATGTAAAAGGCGCTAAAGTTTACGTCACGTTGGAACCCTGCGCGCACAGTGGAAAAACACCAAGCTGCGCAAAAGCATTAGCAACCTTGCCTTTACAACAGGTAATTTTTGGACTTTTTGATCCCAATCCACTTGTGGCGGGACAAGGGGCACAAATTCTTCATAAAGCCGGAATTCGCGTGGCTTCGTTTGTTGCAAATCCAGAGCTTGCAAAAATTGGTATTGAGTTTCATCTCAAAGATGTTTCAACGGATGTGCAACAAGAGTGGGTTTCGTTACTCGAACAGACCTGCGAACATTTCTTGTGGAACTTTCGCAAACAAGCACCGTTTGTTTCGATTAAAGTCGCGTCTTCATTGGATGGCCAGATGGCTTTAAAAAATGGCGAAAGCAAATGGATCACTTGCGAAGAGTCCCGGGTCTTTGCCCACTACCTGCGCGCCAGCCACGAGGCCATCTTAGTCGGTGCGGGCACACTTCTAACTGACAACCCAAAACTAGATGTTCGCCATCCTCGATTTCAAAACAAAGTAAATAAAGTTGTCGTTCTAGATTCACAGGGACGATGCCTCAGGGATTTTTCAAGTCTAAATATATTAAAAGTTCACCAGCCCGAAAATTTAATTTTTTTAGTTGGCCCCTCTGTTGAGCTAAAAAAACAGAAAGAGACGATTCTTAATTCTGGTGTAAAAGTAGTTAACATTGGCACTGCAGAGCTGAATGCAAGCGTTACTGTCGCCCAGCCGCTGGATCCGCAATTGATTTTGCAGCAGCTTTGGCAATTAAATATCAAATCGATTTTGGTCGAAGGCGGAGCAAAGGTAATTAGTTCGTTTATTCGCGCCCAGCTTGCTCAGCGTTTGTATGTTTTCACTGCACCAATTATTATGGGTGCAAAAAATGGCCGCAGTTGGACCGAAGACTTAGCAACGTCGTCAATGAAAGATCGAATTGCCTTGAGTTGGCATCGAACCCAAGAGTTTGGCGAAGACCATTTATTCACGGGCCGATTCTAATTCTTAAGATTTGCCTAAGGCCCATATCGTGCATATGCGATTTAGATCCAGAAATTTGTAAAATTGTGAACGCTGTGCAGAAGACCTCCGGTATTTGCGGTTGATGGGTTAGCATTAACCTGCGGAGGTTCGGGTACCCGGTTATGAGCGACGAAGGCACTAAAAAAACGTATTTGTTAAATGGTTTAATTAAAGAGTGGAGCCTTTTTTGGCAGACCTTCGCCAGCGAAGACGGCGACGAAAATCAGGGTAAAAAGGATAAGCAAAATTCTTCTTTCAGCAAAGACCCGTTTTTGACTGGTCAAATTGAAACCTTGGGACTTGAGCAAATTCGCGCCATTACCAAAGCCCTTAGTAGTGATCGAAAAAAATTAAATCAAAAATTAGAATCCCTGCGCAAAGAAATTGATCTTAATTCTGCCAAACTCGAGGCCCTTAGGCTTGTCGGCGGCGACTTCGAGCAGACCCTGCAAAATATTAGTACGCTGAATGACCTTGGCGAAAGTATTAATTCGCAATTGGGCAAGATCAACGACCGCCTGAAAATGGCGCGCGCTCGGGAAGATCGAATCAAATCTACCAAGCGGGTTGAGCTCTGATCCTTAAATCGTGGGATCTTTGGGCATATATTCTTCGTCAGCGGGACGGGCCTCCTTGCCCTCAGGCGGCCAGAATACGGCATCCTGCCGGGCCGAGCCCACTGCCAAATAACCTATGCCCAAAGATCCCACGGTTTAACGATTGGTCGACGCCTAGAATACCGCTGTCATAAGCCTTGAGCAAAAGTTTGACAGTTGTTTGATCTGATGCTCATGGGCCGCCAAATTTGTCACTTAGCTATTTGGATTCATCGTTAAGATTCATTGGCTTAGGTTACTTGCTGGCACAGTCCTGGCAGTCCAATGAGTTATGCGATTTTTACTATTGGCCATTTTAATTTTTCTTGGGTTTCCTTTTTTTGCTGGGGCTGAAAATCTTTCTTGGCGGGGCGAAATCTTTCCATCAGTAGTCGATCTTAGTTATCAACTGACTCTGGATAGTGCCAAGGGCACTCAGTGCGCAACGCAGGTTGGTGGATCTTGCCATATTTATAGTGGGGCAACTTTAGCCGAGATGTATTGTTTTCGCAAGACGGGTGTCTACAACTCTAAAGCTTTAAAATGGGAGAATGGCTTGCATATGCATTTTTCCAGGGCTTATTTGTTTTCTCAGCATTTGCGAGATGAGTTTTCTAATCCCAGTGTTGTGCGTGAGCTTTCGGTTAAAGGGTGGACTGACTTTGTAAATCCAGGGCAATTTACAACCGCGGATGGTGGTTATCCTCAGGATACAATTCGGCGAATTGAACTTGGCAATACCGTAACGGACGTCGACCAAAATTTTAGTAAAAGTTTTTTTGCCGAAATTTCGGTTGCGACCTCTGCTGAAGGGACAACTTTGTGGCGCAAGTCTTTAACGCCCCAGCAGCCAGAGTCAAAGAAAAGATACTCGGAATATGTTTGCAGTAAACTAGATGCTGTCACTCAACGTTGTTTTCCAAAAGACATCAAAACTGGTTCGGCTGGGCTTGTTGTTGAAAGCAAAGATCCAGAGATTCAAAAGTGCCTTAAAGAGCCAATGAATCCCATTGTTGCCAACTGGGACTTTGCGACTGCGGTCAGGACGCTTAAACGGCAGGTTCCATTTGCCTGCCTTTATACAACCGCAATTGTGAATGCCGATGGTAGAAATTCCGTGCACGCTGTCGTTATATTGGGCTACCGATGGGATACAAAAACAAATACGATTCGCTATTTGGTACGGGACTCGAACCTAGCCACTCCGGCTGTCGAACATCCTTCGCTTGTAACTTGTGACCGTGGCATCATCATTTTAAACTAAAAATTCAAGATTTACTTCGAACAGGCCCTGAGTTGAGCTTTAGGCAAATAAGGTAGGCCTTGGACCTAATGCTTTTTTTCTGAGTCCGTAAATGGCAACCCGGCTTGTTGGCGCAGTTCATTGTACTCGCGCAGTTTACGGATACCTTGGTGCAAAACGATGTCAAGAATTCGCAATTCCTTTTTTGAGGGCACATTGTGCAAGAGCAGTCTTTTCATGACAGAGTAAGCATTCATTTTACGATCGGCCACATCGAATCCCATTTCGCGAAGCCAAAGCTCAAGAGCTTTTTCTGGGAAAATGTCCTGACGATCCGATTGGGATTCGACAAGCTGTCGGTCTTGCTGGCTTTCAAATATGGCTTTTTCACCACCCCAAGATTGGCGAAGCATAAAAAGTCCAATCAGGACGGCCTGAGCTAGATTTAGACTTGAATTGTCTCCGTAGGTGGGAATCGCGACGTTGAAATGGGTTAACTCAAGGTCCGAGTTAGAAAGACCCCAGTCCTCAGGTCCAAAAATCAAATAGATTGGAATCGGAATATCTGTTTGCTCTTGCATCTGGGGCTCTGAAGTTTTGATCCACTGAAGGGCTTCATTGAAATCACGGACTTGGCGAAGCTTGCCATCCTTTGCTGTGAATCCAAAACGCAGGCCGTCTTTTTCATGAGAAAAAAATTCTTGCCAGTTTTTATAGATGATTCGGTTTTGCAGACCATGCTGCCCAGATGCGGCTGCTTGTTGTGCCGCAAAGGTAAATTCGCACTTAGGATCAACTAAAATCAATCGTTCAGCGCCCATGTTGGCCATAGCCCTAGAGCTTGCTCCAACATTGGTCTCGTATATGGATCTAACTAAAACAACATTGATTGTAAATGGTCGCATCTATTGGGCTTGATACGCCAAAGCCAGACCATCTTCAATGATTTCCTTTTTGCTAGCATCCGTCTTGCCTAATTCGTGCAGCTGGGCTTCGATCTTGGTGATTAAGTCCGAGTTTTCGCAGCGGTTTTTGAGCAGCTCTAGGCCTTCGATTGAAAGCAGCCAATCTTTTGGGAATTTTTTTTCATGTTCGGTAAAAACTTCAGTCAAGGCTTGTTCAAGTTCTGGACCCGCGACGGCCCCTTCCCGTAGATCACGTAACTTTTGATAATGTCTGTGGCGGATCAATTCCTGTGACGAGTATTCGATAAGCGGGACGCACTTTGCCACGAAATCATCGGTTTCGCCAAAGGATTCACGATCTGCAGGGCCAGCAAAAACAGATGTCACTTGCGAACCTACAGCCATATCGTAGGTGCCCCACGAGGGCTCAAATAGAACCCGTTCGCCAGCAGTCACCTTGCAATCGGTAAAAATCAAAAGAATTGTCTTTCCCATTTTATGTAAAGAACCCTTGAATTTTCCGGCAACAATAACCCCCGAAGCAAATTCAAGTTGTACTTGTTGGCCTCGCTGTAAGCCCAAGGCTGAAAAATCGCTATCAGAAAACTGGCTAAGATCTTTGTTGGGGTGGGATTTCAGAAAACCGATTGGCGAACCAAATCCATGTGCGTGATAGCTTACATCATGACCGTCTAACTCGTGCTTTTCAAAGCAAAGCTGCGTCGGACCCTGAAAACGCAGGTAAGAAATATTTTTTCCTTGCGCTAGAACTTCAATGGCCTGGCTTGAGATTTGGATTCCTGAATCAAGCTCAACGGTGTTTACAGTTTTTGCTTGAATCGCTTTCTCAATACCGCTTAAGCCGCCTGTGCGAAAACTCATGCTGTTGGATAATTCCTCTAGAACTTCGCAAAGGGAATTAAAATCAGGCGTCACAAAAAGCTGAGGTTGCGGTTCTGTAATGTCATAATTTTGTTGCACACAAGCGACGGTTAACGGAATTTTTTTAACAGATTTACTTAAGCACCACCTTGCTTCACCGACGGAAGATAATAGTCCCGCACCGAATATTTTTGGCTTGTCCATGGGTCCGACTAAACCGTACTCGGCTGTCCACCAATTCATTCGCGCCAGCAGTGAGGCCTCAGAAGTATGGGACATATTTTTTGCAACATCTTCCAAATGGGTTTGCGCCTTGGCAATTTCTGCTGGCGATGAATTTGCACTTTCCTTTAAATCCGACAAAACACGAATGGCTTCGTAAAGAGCAAGATCTTCGTGGCTGACGATGGCCATTTTTGCGACTTCTGCGTATCGGCCTAAGTAAGCAGCATATTCTTCATTGATCAGCATTGGGGCATGGCCAGCGGCTTCGTGAACAATGTCTGGTGCTGGTGTATACATTAAGTGATCCAAGCTTCGCATATCAGAAGCAATCGGCAAAACTCCCAAAGATTGAAGTTCCATAAATGCAGCTGGCGGAATGAATCCACTTACGGGCAAGGCCCGCCAACCAAATTGCTCAATTTTACAAGAGATATCTGAAATTCGTGGGATGCGTTCGATTTCAATTCCTGTCTTTTCCAGCCCATCAAGATAACTCTGGTGGGCATTTTTCCCCAGAAAAGCCTTCAGTTGGCGTAAAATAAAACGCCAGCAAGCCTGATCGACAGGGGTGTACTTGTCGTAGTTTTGCTCGACAATGTATTTTTTTAGATGATTTGGAATATTAGAAATCATATGGCCTTCAGCTTACAAATAGGGATCACTCTGTTGCAAATAGTTTCGGATATAGTCGCTGACCCCGGTTTCGATGGGCCATTTTGCCTGGCTCATTCCGGCTGTTTGCCATTTTGTCATCTTGGCTTCTGTAAAGTACTGGTATTGCGTGCGAATATTTTCTGGCATTTCAGTATAGCTAATATTTTTTGCCTTCGATAGTGCCGTAAAAACTGCCGAGCCTAAGTCATTCCAAGTTCGCGCTTGGCCAAAACCCATATTGTAAATACCAGAGGCCGGTGTTTTTTGAATCAGCTCTAGCATCCAGGTGGTGACTTCTTTGACGTACAAGAAGTCGCGCATTTGTTCGCCGTCTTTGTAGCTGGGAAGATAGGACTTAAATAGCTTTAGTTGACCTGTTTCTTGAATCTGTTGATGGGCTTTCGCAACCAGACTTGCCATTGGCCCTTTGTGGTATTCATTGGGTCCATACACATTGAAAAATTTAAGGCCATACCAATTTTTTGGACATTGCTTTTGTTTCAGTGCCCAGCGATCCAAAAGAACCTTGGACTCTCCATAAAGGTTCAGTGGCTTTAGTTGTTCAGAATCAATTTCGTCGCTGTAGCCAAGCTCCCCAGCGCCGTAAGTGGCAGCACTGCTGGCGTAAATTAGCGATTTTCCGTGCTGGGCGCACCATTCGAAAATTCGTTGCGTATACTGGGTATTGTTTTCATACAAGTGGGGCCAGTTCGTTTCTGTCGTTGAAGAATTCGCCCCCATATGAATCACCCATTGAACTTGCTTTAGAGTCGTCGCTAAATTCAAGAAATCCCAAAGTTGATCCTTTAGCAAGAAGCGCTCAAAATTCAATTTTTTAAGGTTCTGCGGGCGCTCAGATTGCGAAACGGTATCAACCACAGCCGAGATCGGAATTTGTGCTTGATTGAGCTCCCAAACCATTGCGCTGCCAATAAATCCATTGGCGCCGGTGACAATAACCATGGGACCCCCAACTAGAGCATCGTTTGGTGCCCTGAAAAGATATCAAGGTAGGAAATCGAGCGCATTATGTCATTACGCTGTGTAGCTTCTTATCGACTTGGAAAGAATTTCAAAAGAACTGGATTTTTTGGCGCAAATTCAATAGGTTAGGTTGCGAATTTGACGGCATGCCAGTTGCTTAAAGTCCGCGTGGAGGTCACAGTCTGAACCCATGAATAAGACCCAAAAGTCCTTTTTACTATTGATTTTGGAAATTGCTCTATTTGGGCCCACCGTCTTGTCGCGCATGGATTCGATTAAGCCCCCGCGAACGACCGATCAATACTGGGCCGAAACAGGAATATCCAAATCCGAATTGATGCCACTTTTAAGGGACGAAAATTGTTATCAAAATAAAGTCAATTTCCTATCGTGTGTAAATGCCATTGCCACGGCCAGCGAGCGCTACAATATGGTTTTTGGCACGGATGGGTTCTTTCATGAAATTTCAAATGCTGAGGTCGCGCATCGATTGAATGAAAAGACCGAGCTCAAGCTGTGGGAATACGATCAGAATGTTTATGCAAAAAAACTGATATCGTTTGTGACTGTATGGGAATCCTTTGAAAAAATATTAATCAAACGTGGCGAAGAAAACGGCGTGATTGCAGCAGCGATCAACGGCTATCTTTCGGTGAATCGCGATCCTCATACCTACATTTTGCCACTAAAAATGTATGAAGAAGTTGTTGCGGCAAAAGAGTCCAGACAAATCAGTCTGGGTTTTATTGTCAAACGTGAAGTTAAATATCTTTTGGTGCGCAAAGTATTTGAAGGCTCGCCGGTTTATCTTGCGGGAATTCGCCAAGGCGATCGAATCGTAAAACTCAATGACCATGACGTCGAGGGTTTGTTGCCATCCAAAGTCACCGATATTTTAAGGCTTAGGCAAGACAATCGTTTGGCCATCACAATTCAGCGCAATGGATTGAAAAAATATTTTGAAGTTCTAAAGTCTGAAGTTATTTATCCGTCAGTGGTTGGCCGCATGATGAATAACACTTCGCAGGCTGGACTTCTGACTATTCATCGCTTTTCCAAAGAGACCTGCAGCTTGGCCCGTGAGCAAATTATGAAGTTTATCGAGCAAGGCGCTCGTGGTTTAGTTTTGGATTTACGCGATAATCCAGGTGGTCAGGTCGATGAAGCAGCCTGCGTGGTCAATTTATTTATCGAGCGCGGAATCAAAATGTTTGAGACTCGGTATTTTCGTTCGAACCGAACTCCGGATATCTATATTTCTGAACGGGATCCGATTTACAAAGGCTCGATTGCAGTTCTAGTTAACAGCGGTTCTGCCTCGGCCTCTGAGATCGTTGCCGGCGCCTTGAAGGACCTTCGCCGTGCGACTTTAGTGGGTGAGAAGACTTTTGGCAAAGGCAGCTTTCAGGACGGAAAATATTGGTCAGCCAATAGCAAAGTGGCTTTTTTTGAAACCGAAGGACTTTACTATTTTCCGTCGGGATGGACGCCTCAGTTAGTTGGAATCGATCCAGATATCAAAATTGAATTTAACAATGTCGATCACCAACGCGAAGCAGATATCTATTCCCGACCGCTTTTGCCGAAAACAAAGGTCGCATTTTTACCCTTGGATTTTATTTCCAATCAGCCCTGTGATGTCGAGCTCAAAGAGGCCGAACTTGCAAGTCAGTCAGAACAAAACGAAGACCCTCAGTCCTTGCGGGCTCAAGCCCTTCTCAGTTGCGGAGCTCGGTATGGTAACAACGGATCTCTTTAATAGTCATTTCATTCCTGCCCGCAAGCGATCAGAGAAACTGATGATCGTTCTGCATGGCAAAGGTGATAGCCTAAGACCCTTTAAGAAATTTGATACTGAACTTGGTCTTTCTGACATGAACTATCTTTTATTGGATGCACCAAAAAAATTTCTTGGCGGCTATAGCTGGTACGGCGATCCGCCTTACCAAAAATTAGGAGTTCTGCGTATCCGAAAACTGATGTTTCAACTTTTGTCGGATCTAGAAACCCAAGGTTGGAAGTCGGAAAATATTTATTTATTTGGTTTTTCTCAGGGTTGCTTGGTCAGTGCTGATATCGCATTGAACTACCCAAAACGTTTAGCCGGTCTTGTTGGAATCAGTGGCTACTTTCAGTTCTACCCGCGCTGGCGCAAGAGTTTGTCTGTGAACAAGCAAACCCCTTGGTTGTTGACCCACGGACGGCAAGATGACGTTTTGCCCATTGATGTTACAAAATTTGGTGTCGAAAAATTGCGTTGGGCTGATATAAAAGTTGATTGGATCGAAATGGAT
>CALQIT020000011.1 GCA_943330705.2 Streptomyces griseus | reverse complement strand
ATGGTGAAAGCCCATGATCCGGGACCCTTGTCTCTGACTACTTCAATTGATTTGCCAACGGATAGCTTATGGATTTGTCGAGTCATACCTACTCTTTGATGCGGCGCGAGCGGTCTCTAGTCCAATATAAGTGATAAATGGACGTAAAAGTCTACTGTAAAAGACTTTTAAATATTTTGTTGAGACTTTTTTCTGGTCGTGGAAAGACTCTTGCTCAAATAAAGGGCAGGGTGACCGGTGAAATCTAGTTTTAAAATATTGATGGTCGAAGACATGGAATCCTTTAGAGGAGCAGTTGTACAGCTCCTTGGAGTTTACAACGACGTCGATGAAGCCGGTGATCTTGCCTCTGCTCGAGCCAAGCTTTTTAAAAATTCTTACGATGTCGTTATTTTAGATAAGGGGTTGCCCGATGGTGACGGCATTGAGCTAATTTCTGAGATTAAGGAAGTCCACCCCAATACTGTTATCATCATCCTTACTTCCGATTCTGATTTTAGCTCGGTTAAACATTGTATCGCTCGTGGCGCCGATGATTATGTCATCAAATCGGAAAACATTGTGCCCGATCTTTTGGTTCGCATTCCGGTTGCCGTATCGAAGGCAGCGTCCAATCGAAGACTAAGTAATCTTGAACAGCAAGTAAAAGAAGCCTTTCGCTACGAAATCATTGGCAAGGCGCCTTCGACCATGCAGTTGAGGGAAACAATCTTAAGTCTTAAAGGCTCCTCAGCTCATGTCCTTATCACTGGCGAGAGTGGAACTGGTAAAGAGCTGATAGCGCGAAGGCTCAATGCCATTGAGGACGAAGGCAAGAGACCCTTTGTGGCCCTCAATTGCGGAGCCATTCCTGAAAATCTAATTGAAAGCGAACTATTTGGTCATAAGAAAGGTGCTTTCACTGGGGCTACACAGGATCGGCCCGGGCGCTTTGAGTTGGCACACAACGGGGACTTATTTTTGGATGAAATAGGTGAAATGCCCATGTCGGCCCAGGTTCGCCTTTTGCGAGTCATTCAGGAAGGCGAACTTACGCGAGTAGGTGACAGCCGAGTAATCAAAATTAATTGCCGAATTATTACGGCCACGAATAAGTGTCTTGAAAACCTTGTGGTTGCAGGTGAGTTTCGTGAGGATCTTTTCCACCGATTGAACGTTATTAGAGTTCAAACTTCGCCTTTGCGGGAGCGAAAATCGGATATCGGCGACCTTGCGAAGCTTTTCACTCTACAAATCGGAGGACCGAATTACAAGATTTCAGAAAAGGCAATTCGGACTTTGGAAGACTTCGATTGGCCTGGAAATATTCGCGAACTTCGCAATGCAATTGAGCGAGCCGTTATCTCTGCCCGCAGAAGGAATGCGGCAGAAATTCAATTTGATGACATCTCGATAGCGGACCCAATTCAGGACTCAAAATTTCGAGTCCGTAAACTGGAAGCAAGTCTACCTCGAGCAATTGGTGATCTAAACCCAGAAAATTATCGGGAGTTCTTGAAAGCAGCGGAGCGGGAGTATTTCAAGGCAGCTTTGGATGCGGCTGGGGGTAGTGCTGTTGAACTAGGAGCTCGCATTGGAATTGCTAGAAGTACTATTTTTAAATGGCTCAAGCTTTATGGACTTGGCTCGAAGTCTGAGGGTGAAGTCTATGCTAAGTACACAAATCGAAAAATTATCAACAAGGGCGAAAAGGTATTCCAGTGAGAACGATCAATATACTAGCAATTGGAATTTTGTTTACATTTTGTACAAGAGGAGAAGCTGAAATGATTACCGCGCAAGATATTATTAAAAAATTGGATTTAAAGCCGTTGCCGGAAGAAGGTGGGTACTTCCGAGAAACCTATAGGGGGTCTCAGGCCACTCTTCCAGCAGCCGATTATGGAATTGATTCAAATTCAAAGCGGGATATCTCCACGGCAATCTATTATGTCATTACCAAGGGAAGTTTTTCGGCTTTGCACCGAGTGAAAAGCGATGAGATCTTTCACTTTTACAGCGGCGACCCAGTCGAAATGATTCTGATTGATGAGTCTGGTAGGTTAAGCCGATTTATTTTGGGGTCCAACATCATGTTGGGCGAAACCCCACAAGTCGTAGTTCCCCGTGGAGTTTGGCAAGCCTTAATGCTAAAAGATGGCGGAAGTTGGGCCCTGATGGGGACAACAGTTGCTCCTGGATTTGAATTTGAAGACTTTGAAATTGGCGACAGAGAATCATTAACAGCACAATTCCCACAACTTCGTGACGACATCATGCGATTTACTAGGGAGCCAAATGCAAAGGTTCATGAATGAGATTTTCCCGTAAGATCTTCATTTCTGTTTTTGCCACAAGCTTTGTAATCGGTGGTTTACTGATCTGGGCTGCATATACCTATTTTATTACACAGTCCGAAGAGCGGTTTGTCGCCCGCTACTCAGTATTTACGAGGATTTTGGCCGATACCCTAAACAGATTAGATCTGAGCACTGAGAACTTAATGCACAATGCTGCAAAGGTAGTGGCAGAGAAAGACGCCGCCCAGGGCTTACTTCCAACCTCGAAACTTTTTGAACTTCAAAAAGAACTTAATGTTACCCATATTTTTGTCACAGACAAAAATGGGAAATTCATTCGATCAACCAATGAAACTCCTGAGAAGATTCCAAATCTTTTTTCGTTCTGCCAGGATTACCGAAAGCTGATAGATGGGACTTCAAGCGTAGAAGCTACGCCGATTATCCAACCGAAACCAGAACCCAAACCTTTTAAGTTTTTGTCTATCCCTAGTATAAAGAGGGACAAAATCATTGAAGTTGGAGTTCGTGTTGATTTCATTGCCAAAACCCTGGCTGAAGCCGTCAGTGCCGACAAAAATATTCTATCCATGTCGCTATACTCGCCGGATGGAATGCCTTTCGGTAAATTTACGTCACAAAAGGTCGAGTTCGGTGGCATTGTAAAACAGCTTCCGTCTGACTTCAGCGATGTATTTAGCTCTGGCGACAATTTCAAATTTTATACAAAGGTACTATCTAGCCACACAAGATGTTGTCAATGTGACGCCGCTGGTACATCAAAGAATGGTGAATATTATTACGTTCTCGAAGCGGAAGTTTCTAAAGGGGAACTGGCTGCTCTTAAGGCGACCACAAAGGGCGCGTTTTTGATTTTGGGTTTTGTTAGCCTGATATTGGCATTTATCTTCAGCCGCGTGCTATCCCGTAGATTGGTCAGAAATATCGAAAGAGCGGTCACAAAGATCCGTGGCATTAAAGAGCATGGCGATATTAAGGAGCGTGTTCAATTGGAAGGTAAGGATGAGGTGGCCTTCCTGACTGGTGAATTTGATCGATTACTTGATAAAATTGAGGACTCTCAAAGGGCGGTAATTGAAGCCGAAAAGATTCAAACGCGAGTTCAGATGGCGAAAGAAGTCGCCCATAACATCAAGTCACCGTTGGTAACCATTGAGATGATGATTCCCATGGTACCAATGGCGCCGGAATGGATTGTTAAAGCCCTGCGTAATTCAGTGAAGGAAATAAAGACTTTGACTGAGAGGTTGGGGAAACAGGGGGACGTTAGAGCCAATGAAAGCACTCGAATGCCATCATTGGATTTTGAAAGTACGGAGCCGAAAACCTTCATTGGAGAGAATGCGGCAAAAAAGGAAATTGTGCACTTAAGGGGTTTTGTACAGGAACTAATCGAAGAGAAGCGAATTGAATATTCGAGCCGTCAGGAATTAGTGATAAAGCTGGAAATTGAAAAGAATCTTTCCATTGATGAAACGCTTGCAGACCCTTCCGAACTGAGAGCCGTTATATCAAATGTTATAAATAATGGCATTGAGTCTTACGATAGCGGCCATGGAATAGTGTCTATTTCATTGAGTGCTCAAAAGAATCTATTGGTCCTTGAGATTTCAGATATGGGTAAGGGAATTCCTCCCGAAGTACTTAACCATTTGGGGGATCGGGAAGTCTCTTATGGTAAACAAAATGGAAAAGGGGTTGGTTTGCTTCACGCTCATAGAGTTGTGAGGTCTTGGGGTGGACAGATTGAAATTGATTCGGAAGTAGGACAAGGATCTAAGATAAGGCTGCGCTTTGCTGTCCTAGTTAGGGGACAAATTTTTGAAACAGGAGCTCACCTTTGACAAAAATTCTCTGGCATCCTTGGGGTCAGAGTGAAATGGTTTCGCAAAGTATTGCTCAAAAAGAACTATATCTTCCTCTGCGAGAGCTTTTCCATCAATTGCAAGTTTTTTGAAAATGCCCTTTCTTTCATCGAAACAACAGGCAGAAAATGTAATAAGAGTGTCAATAGCCCGAATAGATTCGTCGAATGCATCAAATGCCTTTTTGGGTAGTCCTGAGTTAAATACCTCAATAAACCAGCCAAACAAGTCGAGTGATTCGATCTCCGCCTCGTGTTTTACGTCACTCATGTTCTGAATTTTTCCGGACCCCACTGATATTGTAATTACATTACCTCTGAGGTTTTTAGTGCCATTCTTACCGAAAAGTGCCTGGGAATATGGCTTCATTGCTTGGGGGTTGCAGTGAATAATCGAATCTCTAAGCCCACTTAGTTCATTAAATCTCAAATTTAATCTGTGGTTTGATTTTTTATTTAATTCTTTGATCGTGTCCGCAAGGGAAATATGTTGAACAGATTTCTTGGCTCTGTTTTCCTTTGATTTATTATTCGCAGGGGTATTGGGGCTTATTCCAAATTTAGAACCCAAAAAGCGTACTTTAAATTCCCAAGTGGCGGTAAGTCCCGATAGCTGACTGTGAAACCAGAATGCCTGATTTAAAATTTCACCAGTTTGTAAAAGTTCTTCGAGTTGCTGAGATGGCGCCAGGCCAGGTGATCTCTTTACTGATTCCACGATTTTTTCGACATTATCATTTATTGAGTATACTTGTTGCTCGGATTGGGGTTTTAGCCAATCCATCAGAATCGATCGAACGGTTGATCGAATATGAGAATCTTCAGCTAGTTCAAGTGTTCTAAAGGACTTTCCGGAGAACCAGATTTCGCGTGTTGTCTTAATTTTATAGGTCAAATTTCTAAGTAGTCGCATAATTCTTTCCAGAAGGAGTTATATATGGTTTTTTTTGAGGGATGGAGTTAGGGGCTCGACTAATCGAGCCCGCATTTATGCCTAATCAATTCCCAATCTTTGGTGCATCTCTTCCATACTTTTAGCGAAGCCTACCTTCTTGTTTAAGGGAGCTGCAACGAGAGTATTAAAATAGTAGTCTCGCAGCCGTCCATTCACCCACGCCGGTATTTTGTTGGCAGCCAAAGTGCAAGAAGCTAGACAGCGCAAGTCAGCTCTGTCGGACTCGAATATCGAAATTTGCACTTTTTCGTCCAAGTTTTCAATTCTGCCAGTTATCACCGTAATTTCATGATACGCGAATGAAAATGTAAGAATTTGCGGAGAAAGGTTACGAATTGGTTGGTCGAGAACGTCGTCATACAATGAACCCAGCTCTTCCTCATTTTCTAAGCGTAATAAAATTTCATATCCTGGATGTGAAAAGCGCTCGTTAATTAGACAAGTAAAGTCTGGTAACCGACTTTCTATTCCCTCATTGTATTTTCCAACTAATCGAGCGGCATTTTCCAAACTCAAGGTAGTGTCAATTGGGATTGAAAGGCCAATACGTTTGCCATTCTTCTTCTCTTCTTTATAGGTGACAATAAGAGCATCACCGATAACAGCCCGGCATGAGCCCTGATAGTCTGAGAAGTTCATTTTTTCGCATTGAGGTTCCAGAGCGGAAGACCAATATAAAAATCCGTGACGAGGAATTTTCTTCGGGTCATCAATAGTTCCGTCATCAAAGTACATTACAATGCTTTCGGTTCTATTGTGTTTTGCACAATAAACCATATATCCCTCCTCATAACCCAAGGGATTATTGAGACGGCTACCTTGCACTTCAATTTCTACATTTACATAGGTCACGGTTTCATTTTTTGAATCAATTTTAATACATTTAACGTTAGGCATATTAGCTCCTGATGCATAGAAAAAGTTAAGACACGAAAAGAGCTATAAGCTTTTCGCGTGTCCGGTTATTCAGTTTTTTAAAAAGTATTTTTAGCTCAGGGTCGCAACTTAGATCTTACGAACTTACTGCCTTACGATCACAACGGAAAGGCCCATAGCTCAACAGAGGGTATTAGATGGCGATAAAGCAGTCAATGAGTAAGACACAGGCCGCTCAACGAAACCTCCGCCCTTCCTCCGGGAAAACCGAAATAGGCTTCCAATCAATCTTCAGCACGTCTTTTGATGCGCGCCGAACCTCCTTTCGGCATGCCAAAGAAGTACAATCCCCCAATTTTGAGAACGAAATCCCAAGCTGCAAAAGAGCAGCGCCGATAATCAGTTTTACTAAGATGCTATCCATAGAGCCTCCCATCCGACCCGAGGTCGGATTGTTTAGAAATAGTCCTATGTGGGGCTTCGGAAGGGCGGTTTGGCGTGCTACCAACGTGCTACCACGGTGCTACCAAATTCGGAAATACGCCGAAATTCTATGAAATGCGACCTGCAGTCACTTTCTCAAATCAAATTGGCCAGGGGCCTGGCTTTCTCTGTGTTTTCAGTTACTTATTTTTTGTCTTTCCAGGTGCCAATTTTCGAAGAGGAAAATTGGATGGGTAACTCTGTAGCAGGGTAACCCATCGAGTAGACTGTTAATATTAGAACCCATGTTATCAAATGTTACCACAGTTAGACCACTACTTTCGCTTCATCTGCACCACATTGTCATACCGCTCTTCAAGTTCAGGAACCTGGATATTAAGACCCTCGGTTGCTCCTTCAATGTCCTTACCGGACAACCGCAAGTATCCTTGGGTGGTCTTTAAGGAAGAGTGGCCAACGATGGCCATAACCTTAGAAAGCGGGACACCGTTGTTTAGCATTTGCGTTATGAACGTTGCACGAAGATCGTGAAATCTTACTGGGGTAATGCCTAGTTCTTCGCAGAAACTTTTTAGAACCTTGGCCTGGTCTCCTTGTGTCCATTCCCACAAGCGGGGAAGGACAAACTCAGAATCCTTAGTAAAGCTGGCTCGAAGTTCTTCGAGGAATTTTCGGCATTCATTTGATATTGGATAAACCCGGTTCTTTGCAGTTTTAGTTGGCCCTTCGCCGTTATATCGTGTCCAAGCTTTGCTGATATTAATCTTGCCTGTGACAACATCTACGTCGGTCCATCGCAAACTGTGGAGCTCTCCCGAGCGCATCCCGGTAAGGAGCGCAAGGGTCCAATGAGGAAAGAATCTGTGCTCGGTACGACGCGCTTCCCTTAAAAGGATCTCGATTTCATTTCTATTCAAGACACCTTGGTTGGCATCGGCACAGCGGACGCGAATTCCTACGGCGGGATTTCTAATAAGAACAGCTTCTTCAATCGCAAGGTTAAAAACCCGTTTCACGATTTTTAGAAGACCTCTTTGGGTGTAGCTAGAAATTCCGATTCCACTGTCAAAGATCACACTATGAACATCGCTTGGCTTGATCTCGTCGATGAATTTATCATTCCAGACGGGATTGAACCATTTATTCAAGCAGTGCTTATAATTGAAAAATGTCGAAGTTCGATACTCGATTCGATATTTCTCTAGAACGTGCTCGATCCATGATTGCCAAGTGATCCTAGTTTTGTGACCTTCCAGTTCTCTCAAGAGTTCAAGCTCGCCTCTTTTTGCATCCCGTTCAGTGGAATATCTTCGCCGTCTAGCCAGCTGCTTACCGGATTTATCTCTTACTTTTACAAGGACCTCGAACTTAAGTTTGCCATCAATAACCACTTTCGTAATTGCCATCTCTTACTCCTTTCGTTCCTTTCGCATTTCGCGAAAAAGTGATTGGAGGTAGCCGACATTAAAACGAAGTTGATTTCCAAAAAACCGACATTCTATTTGTCCACGACATTTGCGAATTCGTAGAGCGTTGGGAGTGATCCCTAAAATGGCGGCGGCATCCTTAGTCGAAGCCCACATGGGTACTATTTTATTTTCAAAGATCGGTGGTTCTGAAGAACCTTGGATTTGTGATCCAGACATTACTGTACTCCTGAATCCCAGGCCTTTCAAGGCCCGCCAGAGTGATAGTGGATTTCAGGTGGGCGCGCAATTCACGCTAGGATTAGTGATTGGGGTTCCTAGATATCCACATTCTTTTCTGTGGATATCTCGTTTGTTGTTTTGGAACTTCTCTTTTTTGAGGCTTCCGTGATTCCATAATGTTCTCGGATTGCCTTTTTCAAGTGTTCAGGAAGTTCAGAATCGTCACCTGCGTTCCTAAGAAGCGAGCGTAAAATCTTCTTTTCGTCAAAATGCAGAGACCTGAGGGCCTTGACGTCGCTATCCGTGAAGACTTTTGTGGCATTAGCCAATAGATAATTGCCAACGTCTGATTTATCAACCGATACGCCATGGAAGTCTGCGTTGGTTTTGCTAACTGCGAGCTCTAAGGCATCATTGACTTCCTTGCTAATGACGATTCTGTATTGATCCTCATCACTCGATTTTCTCTTCTTGGCACTTTCAGCTTTCGTTTCCGTATTTTGTATTTCTTTTTCTATTAATTTATTATTCATATTCTACTCATCCTTAATATATTCACTTACCCGCCGCCTCCTCACTCTTGTACCAGGCTTAAGACCCCTTTCACTCAACATCGTTGGGGGAGAGGGGTCTTAAGCCGATCAGGGACAAGATAAAGGGAGGAGGCGGCGGGTAAGTGTTTGATTTTGAACTCAAGTTTTCAATTCGATATTTTTTGAAAAAAGCAAAACATCGTCTTCAGATAATTTGATGTTACGACGATGTTCGATTTTCGCTTTTAGCCATTGAAATCAATGACAAGGTTTCCTCAGAGAAGGCAATCGGAGCTTGGCTTGGATTTTCAAGCCAATCATTGAGACTCCCGAATCCCACGGGCTTCTCCCAATCCGGATAATAGCTTTCTCTCATAGCTTTCCGTATGGTCAGGCAGAGGCTGTCATTTCGGCCAATAAAGACAACTTTATCAACGCCTTTCATTGATGAATATGCCTCCATGATATTTCGATATCGTTTTGGGTCTTTTTTAGTTAGTTCCAACTCCATTGCAATTTTAGTTTCCTTTTTATCGCGCAGCCGAATAATGGCATCTGGAAATTTAGACTTAGTCTCTGATCCGTAGTGTCTATCTGGGGAAAGGTAGTCCTTCTTAAGCTCGATCTCAAATTTGTAGTCTGAGATAATGCCGTTCTCAAATAACCACAGGACAATTTCAGCAACGATTTCATCGTGGTCCAGTTGAGAGATAAACGGCGGTGATGAGATGTATTCACCAACTAATTTCCTTACGAAATCATTTTTTCGATTGAGCACGAGTACATGAGGTGCCAGCCTTGAATAGTGGTTTTTGAAATACTCTCTGGTTAGAAGTCTTGCCCAAAGCTTATTTTTCCAATCAGTAGTTCCATAAGAAAAATATTTATCACAAAGCTTCCGGGTTAAAAATCCAGATCTTGCTGCAAATTTAATTTCACGGATAGGTTCATATGGTCTCACTGGCCTTCATCCCATCTTGCTGGATCGGTAATGATGTATTCAAAGTGCCCTTCGATGTAACGGTTGCCGGTGCTATGGCCCTCAACCCATCGAGATTCGACTTTTGCACTCTTCAGGGCAGGCATCGCTCCCGTCTTGGGCGAGGGAGACGATGCTCGGCCTTTCAAGTAAGCATCCTTTTTTTGGTCTTCCATTTCGTTGTGGATGCTTGATCCAGTAATCAGTCCCGCCATTCCACCAATGGCCGCACCTGTGATCACATTTCTGGTTCGATATTGTCCATCTTTACCCGGATCTGCCAGACCTCCTGCAATTGCGCCAGCTCCGGCGCCAATCAGGCCGCCAAGACCTGCACTTTTATTTTGTGTTGCACAGCCGACCATTAAAGTTACAAGCGAAAGCGCAAGAAGCTGAATGATCAGAATATAGGTGAGATCTTCCGTCTTTTTAATTGTCATAATGATTCCTCTCTAACTGAGTTTGAATTCGTGTGTTCATTCGGTAGCTCAAGAGGTCTCGCAATTTCCTTTTTTACCGACACAAGGGGAGGGGCAAGGATATCAACAAGTTTTTGAAATTTGATATGGACTGTTTTGCTTCCTGCAAAGTGTGGAATCACCATCATGGCCTCACCGACACCTAGCTCCTTTTTAAATATATTTGGATGAGTAATGAACTCTTCAACTTCTCGAGCTGAGGCATCGCCAGTGGTCTCTTTGGCAAAAAATCGGCTTTTTGTCCGTTCCGTGTATTTGACGGTTTTTTTAGTGCCGATCACCTTTGAAAAGTATTCGGTTGAATCTGGATCATTTCCTCGCATAAAGACCTTAAGATTCGCATTGGTTAAAATCGAGTTGGCAATTGCATCACCCAAAGTTTTGATATCTCCTAAAGCTTGGTGTGCAAAAACAATTCCTACATTGGCACTTCTGGATTTATTTAGTATCGAAACAAAGCCAGGATACAGATATTCAGTGAAGTCATCCAAAAACACCGAGAAAAATTTTGGATGACGATTCAAGGATCTATGGCGATTGGCAACGGCAGCCTGCAGGCACTGAAGAATCATCTTCCCGCTTGCTTGCCCAAGGAATGGGGAAAGAAGGACGGGAAGCTGAAAATAGACAATTAGATTTTCATTTAATGCCGTTTCTAGACTGATTTTTGGAACTTCAGTATTGAAAAGGCAAGATACTTTACCAAATGCAAAGTGACTTATGGCTGCCAATAGTCCGCTTGTTCTTTGTGCTCTTTCCTGCGGCGGTAAGTCTTTGAAATAGTCGACCCATTGCTTCAGTGAATCACTATTGTCCCATTTACGAACCATGAACTTAAGAATTGCGGGATTGGCAATGGCCTGATGCAATCTCAGAAAAGTCGGTACCTTGTTTGCTTTTTCAAAGATGCGCATCACTTGAGAGAAAACTTCAAACTGGACACTTCGGTAGTAGGGGTTTTCAAATTCGAAAGAGTTAAAGATTCTTTCGGCAATTTCCTCCGGTGTACCTCCAACTAAGGGGTTAAACTGGCAGGATTCGTCAATATTACTGAGAGAGAAGAGTCTAAAATCATTTTGCCTACCATGCTTAACAACATAGGCCCAAAGTTTATCAAGTAAAGACTTGTCCGCTTTACCGTCAATAAGAACAAGTCCTCTACCTTGCTCAATATCTTGAATGGCCCAGGGTAGGATGACGCTTTCAGTTTTGCCTGCGTTGGTCGTGCCAATGATTTGGGTATGCATTGTCCTTTGCTGCGTCTTAATAAAGACTGGAGCGCCTTCATCGGTGATGCCGCAAAATACTGAATCTTCGTCGGGACCAAGAATTTTTGCCTCTCGTTCATTTTCAATTTTCTTGATCTCTCGTCTTCGAACTGCCCAGTAGCAGACTGCAGCAGCGCTGATCCCAATTGTCCCTGCAACCAGCATCTGATGATTTTGGCTAGCCTCGAGCCATTTTTTAAGCTGACCGAGCAGCATAAATAGAAAAAGCAGTCCTGTTCCCATAAACAGGGCGTGATCATTTCCAGATTGAGGGTCATTATCTCCCATAGGTCGCGCCCGGATCGCGAAATTGAAAAGCTTGGGTAACGACTGCGAAGCATTGCGAGCCAGCTTTTAGCTGAACCCATTTTCTTTCTTTTTTCATATTCTCAGCCCAGCTATTGGCTCGGTCTTTAGCTGTTTCCGCAACGGCATTTTTTAGTCCATTGTCTTCTCCACCAGGGTTGCTGCCCAAAGCTCCTCGTTGCATCGACCCTTCAGCGTAGGCGCCAATAAATCTTGTCAAGGTTTGACCGACGGTGTTCTTAACTCCATCCGAGTGAACCTCGCCTTCAATTCCTACCTGGCCATCTGATCCGACGCCAATTCCTGAGATTGCTTTCATTATGCCATTTGGGAACTGAACTGACTTCCAGTTCACCTGCACTCGTTCAGAAGCGTCATCGAAGCTTGCGTCGCCATAAATTTTAGACCCCTTGGGGATTGCAATACCATCTTCTTGAACAACCTCTTTATTGACCGTTGCAATAATTGGCATCGAATGTGAATCCAACGTCATGGACTGCTCAAGCAAAATCGCAAACCTAGTCCCAGGGGGCAGTTGAGTTTTAGAGTCTAGGCCGCCTCGAGATAGAACCATCGGACTGTTTCGATTGGACGAACTGCTGCTGGCAGCACCGCTTGATCCGTAGAGATGGTCAAGCGAAGTGGGTACAGAGCCGGCCTGACCTTTTGCATTTTGAAGTTGGGCAAGCGCATCTTCGGTGGGATTATTTTCGTGTGGTGTTTTTTTGTCCGAACTTGTGGCATCCTGACTCGATGTCCTCCCGTCAGATTTCTCATAAAATATTTTTTGCGAAGACTTTGGTGGCGGCAGTATCAGGATAGCGATGACCGCGCCGATGATGCCAATTATTGAGACATTTCCAACTATCTTCCAATTTACATCGCGTTTTTTTGTGAAGGGGAGAGCGTCTTTCAATACTAAGCTTGAAAGACGTTCTTGTATTTTTGCTATTTCCACAGGTTCACCTTCGGAAGGGCTAATGACGTTGTCATTTTTCTCCTCAGCTCGATTCGTAAAGGTATTGTAGGATCAATGTCCCGCCATAGAACCTGAATTGTGCTTTGGGTCTCCTCCCCGGAGTTTAAATCAAGTGCAGAAATAAAAAGATTCTGAATCGGCCTAGTCTGATTGCCTTGAGTTAGCCAAATCCATTCCGGGCGTACAATTATTTTCCTGGCTGTTCTTATCTGAAACTCAATCAAAAGTATTCCGTTGCCGGCACGGCCAAGGCGCTTGGTCTCAAGGACAATTTCACCGTTGTTCATTGATCGGACAAATGGGATCCAATGCAGCGAAATCGTTTTGATACTGTCTTTTCTTTTTAGGTTTTCAAGATAAACTACATAGTCTGAATTGGGCTCAGCGCCTGTTACAAGTTGAACATTGTACCTCTGGTAGTCTGTATACACATAAAGATTGCTCTTTGCTCCTGCATGAAGTGGTTTGATCGTGATCGCCTGATCCAGATACTCCACCTTAAATTTTTCTTGATCGCCGACAACGACGCTGTTTGGCCTATCCGGCACTTGGAGAATCGTGGCGATACCAAGTGCTGTCCGAACAGTAACGATTTGATCAGGTTTGCACTCGACGTGGCGAACCCGTTCGGTGGCGAAAGAAATAGCAGGGGCAAGGAGTATGATCCAGAAAAATGGATTCATGCAAACTCCTTTAAATAGTCAATTTTCTCGAGAGAAATTTCCTTAGCGTGGTGGAGGCAAATCTTTACTGAAGCTCTTTTTCTTTCGTAACATATATACCCCAAGGATTTTCTTTGGTTCTTGAGCCAAACTCAAAATTCAGCTCCAACTTCAAATCCCCGGCCGCTTTCAGATTCTGAACTGAAGTGATTCGGTCCCCCAAAATCTGAACTGACTTTCGATCAAGATCCACCACAAAATTTGTAGCATAGACCCTTTGGGAAACCTGTTTTTCAGTTGAGAATTTAACCACATTCGTCACCGCCCCCAAATAAGCTTTCATTGCACCAGACTGAATCATCGATTGTGCGTCACTAAGTTTTCTTTTCACATTTTCTGGTGTCCACTGATATCGGAGTTCTAGGTAGTGCTTCATCGCCACCTGAACTTCCTGTTCTGGGTTAGGAAGGGGAACTTCGTTTAGGGGCTGTGCACTGGGGCTTAGGGTAAGAACACTGGGTGCACGTGTGGACAGCACAAAAATTAATAACAAAGCCATCCCAGTGATTCCAACCATTGAAATTGAAAACATTTTTAAAAATTGATTCGAGTGGGTAAGATCTCCGAGAAGCTGTGGAAGTTTCAAGGATTTAATTTGAAATTTTGTTTGCATAGAACTCCTTTTATTTACGGGACGTTGATTGGTTTTTTTGTTTGTCAGCACTTCGGTTTTGGAATCGAGAACTTACATAGTTCACACCATTTGAAATTCCGGTTCTTCCTGCGCTGTACATTGTTGCAGCTCTGGCTGGCGCAGCCACCATAGCAGCGACTGTCGCAGGACCAATTGTTGATGACATTGACTCAAGTCCACCGTTCACTAACGATCGTACCAACATGGGCGTGGCTAACATCGCAATCGCTATAACTATATTCATCACCATCAGTTCAACGTAACTTCCTTGGCTTCGATACATTTCCCCAAAACTCAAAGAAGCTAGCATTGCACCTAGAATTGCCCAGACTATTTTCCATGATGCCACTTCAATCATGCCTTTAAATAGATTCTTGGTAATTTGACTGGTGCTCGGAAACATATTGAACAACAGCAACAGTGGCGCAGTAATCATGTAGAACAGCCAAAAGAAGTGGTACATGGCAAGGGTCAGATACCTTGCCACATAAAGTACCAGGTAGCTAATAAAGGACAACCCGGCAATAATAAGATCGTCAAATTGCAGCAGTATGCTTTTTACTGAAAGCGAGTACCCTTGAGATTTTTCTTGAGCCATCCGAATGATTGCGTCGATATTGTTCATCTGGTCGATTCTTTCGGCTAATCCGTCTGCAACCAAGATAATTGCGCGACTGATGTCTGGAAACGCAACAAGCAGTAAAGTGGCGACAACAGCGCGCCTTAAGGTATCGACAAAGTCTACCCCAGCCCCAGGGGCACGAAACCATGCGCTTGCGACCGCGATTGCGAAAAATACGGGCAGCATTAAGTAATACAGTCTCACAAATTCTTGATGTAAGTCGCGTGTGAGGGAACCTAGTAGGTCAAGCTGTGGCATCGCTAGTTTCCTCCGTCTAAAGGAGCAAGTTTGGTTTCCTTGGGAAGACCACCAAACGCACTGGAAAGACCATCGTACTGACTACGAAATTGGGCAGCCTGGACTTTTTCCTTTCGGTTAGACAAAGCCATATTTTCGCCCATCATTTTTAGCATCATTGAATTGGTTCTTAGAACTTGGGTCGTCACACCGATTAAAACTGCAATTGATTGTGCCGTCAGTTTCGCCGCCCCTTGTGGGTTTACCGATTGAGAATGCTCGATAATTCTATTACTTTCTTCGTCGGCGCGATCAGCGAACTGAAACAAAGTGCCATTCATGGCAATACTTTCTGACGCCGATTGGTCTTGAGCCGTTTGAAGTCTTGACTCTGCAGTCTGGGGAATTCTTCCGTACAGATCCTGAATTGTGGACAATACACGATCAGCAGTTGCTAGATCCCCATATAGGCCTGGATTGAATTTTGGATTTAGCATCTGAATGACTGTAAGTCCGTCTCTGATTCCTCGATTGATGTCGCGAAGAAGACCTAATGTATCTGCACCAGTGCCCAATATTTGTTGAAGCTGTGCAAGCTGCTGGAGGGCGTTTGCTAATATCTGAATAAGCACCGCCACATCTCCACCGAATATATCGGCGCGGCTGGGCAGGGGAGTCATGAGCGTAAGGCTCAAAATTCCTGTGACCAAAAACTTTTTAAGTTTTTTCACGATTTCTCCCTCTGGCCAGCTGAGACTCCGTTTGGATACAGGGTGGCTGATTTTTCGATGGCTTCAGATAGCGAAAGGTCCTGCTTTTGCAGTTGTTCAATAAAGTTGTTGTCTTGAGCATCTGAGGTGGATAGCCAATACTCGATCGGACTTGGATAAATTCTAATAACTTGGCGATGGTCACCCTCGATCATGAAACCCTCGGAAAACTCGCCCTTCCGCTGCTGTAACGAGTGGATAAGATTCAATTCTTGCTCATTTAGTTTAAGTGCTTGCGCCAGAATTTCTGAGTCTCCACGCTGAAGCATTACAAACTTAGTTGCGGTATTGTTTAAAATGGCAGATCCAATTGGTGATGCTACGATCTCCTCCACTCCCTGAGTAATAAAGGTAATTCCGGATCCCGTTTTTCTTAGAGTTCTTGCGCAATATTCCATGAATCCTGCGGCCGCTTCGGACTTTAGCAATTCCCAGGCTTCATCCAAAATGATTCGTTTGCGATTTGTTTTGTCGCCTTCAACCTGGGAAAGAATGAAGTCCGTCAGAATCAGGATCATGACACTTTGAAGGTCGGGATGGCTGGATAGTCCTTTTAAGTCAAAAGTGCATATGTTGGCATCTGTGCGCAAGCCTCCCTGGCCATCAAGTAAACGTCCGTATGGTCGCTCGCCAGTCCATAGGTAAAGCATCTTAGAAATCGCCCGCATCGAATCCTCTTCAAACGCTGACAAGTATTTAGCTAGATCAGTTAAGGTCGGTATTTCTCCCTTGGGTCGCCGTGATCGATAAAGTTCAATGACGGCTCTCTCTAAGAGGGCGCGATCAAGTTTGGCTAGTTTTGCCTTTTCATTTTCGGCGACCATGCACTCAACGATGGCCAACAACGACTTCAGTTTCTGATTGGTCGGCTCATCAAAAGGATTGGCCAAATGAAATGGATTTAACTTATTGTTGTCCGTCAAATTGATTTCCAAATACTGTCCGCCAAGGCTTTCGGTGAGCTTTCGATAGCTGCCCCCAATATCGATAATAAAAACACGAAGACCCCGAGCAAGCTCTTGCAATAAAATGCAGTTATTTAAGAAACTTTTTCCTGCTCCACTTGAACCTGTGACTAGCGCATTATAATTTGGCAGTCCAGGGTCAAAGGGATTGAAGCTGACAAGTCCATTGAGGCGATTACGAAAAATAACTGCTGGATCGGCATCACCCACCCTTGGCCCATAAATCGGCAAAAAGTCAGCGAGATTATGAGTTTTCATTTTCCTAGCACGCTCCATACTTAATGGCGCTGCCGGGAAATCACCTTTTAGTATTTTCCAAATTCCGACAGTTTCCTCTAGGCCCTCAGCTCCCTGAAGAGAGCGAAACCTTGCTAAAACTTCTCGAACTTCACGATTAAGTTTTTTGCCTCCCTCCGGTGTGGCCGGTGCTTTCAACAAAATACTGAACTGGGCTGCATAGATTCTTTGCCCGGTCGCAAGCAGCTCTCGTATCAGTTCTTCGGTCGAAGAAAGTTTGGTCTCACTTTCGAGGTCACTTGCTTTGTTCCCTTGAGTAAGTGCCATGGAATGGGCCATTTTTCGTTTTTGCTGCAATTTGTCCATTTCGGATGCTTGTGGTGGCACCTCGATAGAAAGTGTCAGGCCGTAATGAAATGGTAATCGCAAAAATCGAGCTAGCTGTCCTGCGAATGTGACCTCTGGCAAAGTTTTGAGTGTGACTAAGCGATGGTAGTGTCCATCCAAGGTGAATTGATCATAGCTCAGAATTAGATCCCCAAAAGCCAACTGCTCGCGTGGAGACTGGTTCGCCAACCAATTGGCATCCTCAAGCAGTTGGGAATCCTTATCGGGGTCCATCTCAGGTCCGGAGGGAGTAGCAATTTTTGGAGTAGGCTCAGAGTCAGATCTTTTTGGATTCAGAAAGCGGTAAACATTGGAAATCAATTCCTCTTTGGAAAGCACATTGCAAGAAAAGCCTAAGGACTTCAATGCGGACATTAATGTATCAATATTCTGACTTAAGGCTTCTATAGTTTCTTGGTAAGCAATGCCTGATTTTTCTGAAAAGTCTGACTTTTTTCTCCAAAAGGCCGATTTCTTCTGACTGACCATTTTGGTGCGAATGTAGATACAAAGTCCGGGCCGGTAGAGCTCACGTTCATTCATGGCTTTTGTCAGCGTCTCTTCTCGATGTTTCGCAATATTCCTAATTAAGGGATGCAATTCAGTCCTTTGAGATTTCTTATGACTTTCGATAACATCAGAAAAATCTGATCCGACACTTAATACAAACTGTATTGTGGTTCCCTCTGTCACTGAATCCAGCGTCGCCCTGAGACCATGTGTCAAGTGGTTCACCTCATTTTCATCAAAACACTCAATATCAATGAGCGATACGTTAAGGCCACTAACGATTGAGCCATCGATCAAAACCGTGTGACTGAAGGGCTCATCATAGAACTCCCAGTAGGGGAGTTCATGGGCAAGACTGGCATCTTTTTTATTTGCAGACTTCATTTGCTGATTCCTTTCTGAACTTTCGATATTTTTGATCAACTTGTCCGGCTGCCTTGTAAGAAGGCTGGGCAATGATTTCACCTAGATGCTGAAGGTAGTTGTCGGGCCTTCCACGTTTAGAAAAAAAGAGGAACGACGCAAGTCCTAGCGTCGTTCCCCAAACTAGTGCGTACCTAAACGAAGTTGATCCGAATACCAGGTTTGTCACAGCCAAGTTCATGAAGATCAAAAGCAGATCTGGCAGTTCAAAGCCAAAAAGTTTTGTTTTCATTTCAAGGGCACGCGGCACCTTCGTTGTCAGTAATCCTTGGTTTTCCATTGCTCGCTCCGTCTTTTAGCGAACAGTTTGAGCGATGAAATCGACAATGGCCTGCGCACCGAAGCCAAAAATGCAACCAAGAATCGCATAACCAATGTGCTGCTTTGCATTTGGATTTCCAGTGAAAAAGGAAAGGGCCGCAAGAGCAATCCCGATTACCGACAGAAGCGGAAGAATCACGCCAGTCATTTTGTTTTTAATTCCCTCAAGACTAGATTCGAGACCAGCGTAAGCCAGGTCAGGAAATAGGATAGCAAAGGATATACAGAAAACTGCGAGCAAATAGCTATTTTTAATTTTCATTTGAGTTCCATTTCTAAGATATCTAAAGGCTCAAATCATCACGCAAAGAAATTAAGCTGCTTCAGTCATAACCTCAGGCTGTGGGAGGGAGGCAGAGTGAGCAGAAGATTCAGGATGAGTACTCATAAAAATCATCTTATCAAATATATCGAATTGAATTGTGACCAGTCCTTGTGTCGTATCGATTTCGCCGTTGCCGACAATGTTCCAAAAATACTTATTTTTCGCGAGAGGATTTTTATTGGGCTCTCTTGTCATTACTAGGTATTTTGAAGCATCATTTTGATTCAGAATCAGATAGAAACGCTCATTTACAAAGGTCCATAGTCGTAGAGTAAGCATCGACTGGCCTTCTTTAAGGTATGCCATGCCAACGCTTTTTGTTTTTTTCAATTTTCCTGTCTGATCTCTTTCTCCTTGGAAGACTTGAAAGCGGTAGAACTTGTCATTTTCATTTTTATTGGTTTGTTTTGGTTCCATTTTTTCCCCTTTGTATTATGCCGCACTGGATGTCGGCGTTTGAGTTGAAGATGTAAGTAGTCCCGACTTAAGGTTGCTGATTGCCAATTCGATAAGTCGGTCAGCTTCCATCCAAGTAATATTCATCGTAGTGGCTACTTGGTGAATTGAGTATTCTTCCCAAAAGCGTAGTTGAATTGCCAGCTGTTGCCGCCAGCTCATTTTTAATAAGTGTTTATGAAGTACCTCATAGTTATTTAAGGAAAGTTGGTTTCGGATGTGAGGATTGAATTGATTTAACATTTGGTCACCTATTCCAAATTTTATCCTGTAACATGCTGTACTTTGATCTCTTGCTCTCAAGCCTGGAGAAATTTTCTATATTGAGGTCTGATTGTCGCGGTACTAGATTTTGTAAGTTCCTAAATCGAGTTTGGAAGAATTTTTGTAGTGATTGCATTTTTATATCCTTATTCTCAGTCTCTAGTTTTGGATCATTTTCTGTCGATGATAAAATTTCCATGGCTTCTCCTTGTGGTGGTTGCTTAAGATGCTTGGGATTCGCACTGATTAATTTCGTCTGATTTTTCCTCTATTTTTTGTTTGATTGCTGGTTTTGTATTTCGAATTTCAACAGATCTGGCCACGCCGTAACAGGTCTCGGTGTCTTCGTAGTAGTCTTCGAAGTGCAGACAGTTCGGACAGTGAGCGTGATTGCTCAGGTGCTCAAACGAATGTGATCCGCAGCGTGGGCATTCGGTAAAATATGGTTTTCTGGACACGGCTTCCCCCTTTTTTGTACCAGGAACCTTTTTGGTTCCCTCACCTATTTAAATTGCAAGCTGTGCCAGATTTTTTGTACAAATGGGCTTAGCTATTGATATCTATGAGAAACATCGCTGTTTTCGGATACTTTGAATCGGGTGATTGTCGTCAGAATTCCTGAGGATAAATCTATAGAAAAATGTAAAAAGATGAGTGAGGTAGGTGCTTTAGAAAAGCCAACAGAGATTCTGAGGCAGCAAAAGGTTTGTGTGGGTGCCAATAGAAATTAATTTTGGTCAGTATGTTCGTGCCGATGATGAATATCAGGAAAATGCTTGTGGGTATGAGTCATTGCCAAATGGATATGAACATGACTATGGCTTCCATTCGCTACCACTATACCGTTTTCATGATCATGCTGGTGGTGTTCATCATGTGTATGTTCGTGCGAGTGCTCCAAGGGTTCATGGGTGTGTTCATGGCCATGGTCTTCCGAAAGGTGTAACCAGACTCCAAATGCCATAAATCCAGCAGCAACTAAAAAGTGATTGGTAATCGGCTCTGCTAAAAGAAAAATAGAAATAGCTGAACCAACAAATGGAGCTGTAGAGAAATACGCCCCCGTTCTTGAAGTGCCGATATATCTCAGGGCAAAAATAAAACAAATGATACTCATTCCATAGCCCAGAAATCCAATAAGGCTAACCATGACAAGATTGCCAATAGCAATGCCTTTAGCGCCTAAATAGAATGCCAACAAAATATTTACGATGCCTGCAAATAGACTTTTTATCATAGTAATCTGCAATGGATCGCTAGCTGAAATTTTGCGAGTAAAATTATTGTCGGCCGCCCAGGCTACGCAAGCCAGGGCTACAAAAATTGGTCCGATCAGTCCTGACTGCTGGCCTGACGATGACCATGAAAGAATTATTCCACCCAGGACAATGGACACCATTCCCCAAGCGATCCTTTTACTAAAATGTTCACGAAATACGGTCCATGCCAATATCGAAGTCAGCACGCCCTCTAAATTTAAAAGTAATGAAGCTGTGGATCCCGATGTTTGTGTTAAGCCATACATCAAGAAAACGGGTCCTAGCATTCCGCCAAAAAAGGTCGCAGCGAACAACCATTTTAGATCGGCCTTCAGTAAGCTTTGCTGAGTATTTTTGAAAAAAGATCTAATAAAAAAAAGAATTCCTATTCCGATACCCGAACCTAAATAAAGTAGGCCCGCTTGTAGCCAGGGATCGACTTTTCCTACCATAATTTTAGACAAGGGAGTGCTAGCCCCGAATAAAACCGCCGCCAGAATTGCGAATATGACCCCTTGGTACAATTAAAACTCCTGCGATGGAAATAGCACCATTTACACTTTTGCTAAAGTGATTTTTTCCGAAGATACACTGATCGCCAAGGTCATTGTCTAAAAATTTGAAATGCGATCAGCTATGCCCGGAAAATCAATGAAAGGATTGCGGTTTCCTTGCAGTTTGAAAATAGCCTCATTGCGACGAATTTCTTCCTCGTCCACCGGGTCTTCGTGATCCCATTTTCTCAAATAGGACTCTTGAACATCGTCAATCGCAACTTGATAGCGAACTGCAAAGTAGAACAGCGCCCTAGCGACATGGCCTTTATGGGAGGTAGGAGGCTCAAAAACAACTTGTTGCCCAGCTCGAGAGTTGCCCAGTCGAGATATCTGACACTGCAGTGATTTTTGATCAATAGCCACTTCACCAAATGGATAATTGCCACGATCTGAATTGATATGCGCGTCTGCAGGGAATAGATGATGTAAGTCAGACTTTTGCACTTCGGATGGAGAGGTGCCGGTAAATTTACTTTGCGGCCAAGTGTGTTCGACATTAACCACTACAGTTGTTTGACCGCCTTTTAAAATATCCGGGGCTGGGTAAGTCCTTTGGCAATAGACATCTTTGACAACAGTCTGTCCATTTTGCCGATAGGGATAGAATTCGTTAAAAATAAAAACTTGTGCGCGTGTATAACCCACACTGTGGTGACCAGTTTTGGTTGTTTGACCCAATTGATCTCTGAGCGGTTGGCCCTTAAGGCCAGTGTCCAATTGCTGATAAAAGGTTTTTCCATAATATGGAATAAATGGCGCAGCCAGTGCGCTAGAAGCAAATGATAAAAATGCACAAAATAAAAGCAGTGACTTTAGAACTGACCGCATTGTTACCTCGTAGACGGACATTCATGGCGTCCGGTAGAAACGCTCTGCCATATTCAGAGCTTATACGATTTTATCTTGAATAAAAAATTAGCGAATCTAAACCTCTGTTGTCACCAAAAATCTAAGAATTGAAACATGAAAAGGCAAACAGATCAGAGATTAGTTGCCCATAACATCTTTGAGGGCCACTCCATCAGCTTCGCTTTTTCCATTGAATGTCCACCTTTTTATGACAACACACCAATCCCCATCTGCCGAAGTTAGGGTGGTATATTTAGAGCCACCATGTTGAACTGTGACTAGGATTGGTTTAAGGCCAGCTGCGTGCTTGGCTGTTCCACAGGCTTCAAGCGCTGAAGAATTGTTCACGTTGGTTAGGGAAGTGATTTCAACTTGTACATTCGGATCAACGGCATACGCGCTCAGCGAAGAAAGAAATGCAATTACTGCAAGAATTTTCATCGGGTCCTCTTTTCTGAAATTATTTGGTTGGAAATAGATGGCGGAATATAATCTTTTGCAAATAGAAGCCGATCAAGTTTTTGCTGATTAATTAAAAAGCGATAATTCAGTTGATGAATAAGCATGTCAATTCCGATGGCGGCCTCTGTTGTTTGGATCAAGGATGCGAAATCAACATCTTCTCCTAGAAGGATCTGAGATTTGAATAGATTCCATTGTTCTTCAGACAATTTTTTCCGCTCAAGAAGATTTATCGATTGCATGAGGTCAAAGTTGTGACGATCAACAACTAAGGCCAGCTGCCTGGATAGAGTTTCATTGAGACCTTGTATTTGAATCTTCAGGATCGCTTCCTCGCTGCGAATAATCCGTAAAGAGGCACCAGTTCCAAAACCAAGACCGTCTTGGATAGGTAATTTGTCAAAGACTCCCCCTGCAACACCTCGACTAACGCTAGAGGCGCCGAGAAAGGAAAAGTAAACTTCCTTTTTGATGCTAGGAAGGACCTGCAAAAGATAAGAAAATTGCCTAAGCTCCGGAGAAGCCTTTTTAACACCAGCATCTAGGGCTTTTGCATCCAAGGGTTTCTCTAGGTTCAGAGTGGGCAAAGCAACTGCCTTTAAGATAGGCTGAGCTCCTTCGGTCATTCCCAATGCAAAGCCTAGCTCATTAAGCTCTTTTCGAATTAAAACTTGCATCTCGGCGCAATCAGATTCAAGTGCCAACTTCTTGATCTGCACGAAGCGTGTGCTGCCGGCAGGCACAGATCCCATCATTTCTCGAATTTTCAGCGTCTCTTCTATATCTGTGTGTCGATCAACTGCAAAGCGAAGTGCCTCAAGTAGGGCTTGATCTAGCAGAACTTGTAAATAAAGAGATTTTGCCGTCAGAAGTTCATTGCCCCACAGGGCTTGGTATCCTTCCACTTCAGCACGATATAAAATTTTTGATTGTTCCAGCCGAAACCAATTGGCTGGAACAAGAAAAGGCGCAATATCTTGAATAAGACCATACAAACTAACTGGGTCGGCAACAGCTGTTACAATCTTCCAAATATTGAGTTTTGGTAAAAGATTGCCTCGAGCAACATTAATCGATTCTTTCGCCTGATAAAGCCTAGTCGCATTTTGTAGCACGCTAAAGTTTTGGGCTTTTATAGTTTTAGAAACTTCATCTAAAGAAATCTCTGCTGAGCTCAGTGAGTTTTGCGCGAAGGTTAGAGTTCCATACAATAAGATAGCGAATATTGAAAAGCTAATGTTCAAGGCTTTCACTGCTCAACTCTTTTTGCGCGAAAATAATAGCTATTGGCTGCATTGGATAACTGGATGAACCCAGTCAGTTCATTAAGAGAGTTTAGCTTGCCTGATGTAATGTCCTGAGAAACTCTGGTGCCGACAGCTTTATCAATTGTTTGTTTATAATGATCTCTAGCCGACAGATCGGCTCCATCCCCCGTTTCTGACAGGACTAAGAAGTAAACATTGGTACAATTGGCTGAAACGATACTTAAAGCTCCTTTAGTAATATCGGGAAGTATGTTTTCAACCCTGCAGCCTACTGCTGAAGTTGGTCGGTTGGTGCTCCACTGCTGAAATTGAGCATTAAAATGCAGGTTGTTTAGGTCAGATGCCACTTCTTCAGGCAAGCGAACCCGATCGGTCGCCAAGGGATTCAAGCTAGGAGATAAAATAATGCGGATTTGGAATTCTCCCAATTCAGTAGTGAAAGAGCCCTCAAACCGTCCCTTTAAGGCTTGGTAAAAAAGGTGCCGGCGGCTTAAGTCTTGCTCCATTTCAGTGGCGCGCTTATTCTGCGCTTCAATAGCTGCTTTCGTTTGGTTTTTAGCCGATGTTTCAGATTCAATTTGCGCCTTTTCCTTAAGGCCATCATTGGAAGCCTGAGGGTTACAGCTGACTAGAAAAATTGCTAGTATGGCTCCCGATATTATCTTGCCCAGTAATTTATTGTTAAACACAAAACCTCCGCTCAAGTATTTAGTTACCAATGCAGTTAAAATTTGATCACTCGACATAGCGCCCAAGGACCTTTAATAAATCACGTAATTTTTCTTTACCATTTTCTTTGCCATGGCTGTCCTGGGCGTCCTCTATGCAATGATGCATATGAGATTCAATCAATTTTTCTGCAAATGATTTAAGCGCTTTTCGGGCAGAAATAAGCTGGGTAAGAATTTCGGAACAATCCTCATCGCGATCGACCATAGCTTCCATTGCCCTTAGTTGTCCTTCGATTTTGCGCAGCCGAACCTTTAGAGCTTCGCGTTCTGTTTTTGGATGCTGGTGTGTATGTGGATGATTCTTTTTCATAAAGTATAAACTGCTTTCTCTTTTTTCCTTGTCAATAAGGGGTATGGGGGCATACCCTACATGTCAACAAAAAAATAGAACGAGTTACTTAATGAATTTTATTTGTTCATACGGCATCGCAGTCAAGCTTAAGGCCCCGTTTATTTTGCGTGGGCTACTTCACATCGGTGTTATTGCAGTACTAGGTCTTCAAGCCAAAGCAATGGGCGCTACGGGTACACCCGAGTGCCGACAACTTTCATCCTCCACTCAAGTTCTTGAGTGTGCACTGAGGGTTCATCCAGAGATTCAGGAAGCTCGGGTCTTAGCTCAAGAAAAAGGGGAGCAAGAAGGCGTTGCCGCACAGATTCCAAATCCGGAACTCAGCTCGAAGTTTATTAGCGGGGACACTGTGGATGGGAAACTGAACTCGGTAGAGCTAGGGCTAGAGCAAACCTTCGAGCTTGGAGGTAAGCGGGATGCTCGCATTAAAAAATCAGAGGCAGAATCTACTTTGGCCGCCGCCGAACTGTTAAAGGTACAGGAAAAAGTCTATCGTGAAACTATCACTGCACTTTATCGTCTACGCCAGGCCCAGGCAGAGCTTAAGATTCTAAGCGAGGCCCTTCAAACGTTTTCCAAATTGCAAAAAACCTATCGATCACGATCAAAGCTGTCTCCGGATCAGCATGTATCATTACAAATTATGGAATTGGCTGAGGGCGATTATAAGGGGCGAAAGCTGGCTTTGGAAACAGAGATTTTATCTCAAAATAAAGAGGTCGAGTTGGCGACAGGGCAAGACCTTAGCCAAAACTCTAAAATTCTTCCACCACGAAAGACAAATTGGCCTAACTTTGCTGAAACTGAATTAGGTTTGCCACTTGAGGGAAGTGATTACCGAGTCGCCCTAGCAGATTTACAATTGTCGAAGGCTCGACTCTCATTGGAGCAAAGTCTTTCTATTCCTGATGTAAAAGCTGGTCCAATTTATCAAAAGCAAACTCAAGGTCTTTTGGGATATCAGACTTTTGGAATTGGCCTCAGTCTTCCTTTGCCGCTGTTTCATCTAAATGGAGCAGGACGGGCAGCAGCTGGATATGGAGTTACGCGTACTGAGATTGCTCTTACTGCCGCAAAAAAGGAAGTTGTTGATCAACGTGAAATTTATTTAAGAAAATATCAAGGAGCCATACAAATTTTAAAAACTTCTTTATCTGATATCGATATTGATCGGCGAAGAAAGAAAACTCAGGGTTACTTTGAGCAAGGCCTTGTCTCAGGGGCCTTAGCCATCGAGGCTCATCGTCAAGTTCTTGATTATACAAAGAGCTTAAATGAACAAGAGCTCAATGCATAGAATCCCTGATAAAACTTTACAGTTTAAGTGGTCGCTTACTACAGGAGAGGCTATGAGTTTGTCTCAAAAGATTATTTACAGCTTGGCTTCTCTATTGATTTTTTCCCAGCCTGTCTTTGCTGAAGAAAAAGCGGAAGCTTCGACTAAGGCTAAAGCTATTTTGGAGGCTTCGCCAGAAAACGGAATTAAGCTTGCCGATGTCGCATTGAAAAGGCTGAATATTCAATTTTTGGCGATATCTGACGTCGGCTCGGTCAAGATCCCGATAGATGCGGTCGTGCACTCTCTTTCAAGGGTAGGGATTTATCGCCTTCGGGATGGGTGGCTTAAGCTAATTCCCATCAAAGCATTTAGTGATACTGGTCAAAGGACAGTTATTGTTCACTCTTCAGAGTTATCCATTCATGATAAAGTTGTTGTCCAGGGTGCTGCCCTTGTGCGGGTTGCCGAAATGGAAGCGTTCGGAGGCGGCGAATGATTAACCGAATTATTCATGTCTCAGTTTATCGTCGTGGAATGGTGCTGTTTTTAACAGCGCTTCTTGCTGTGGTCGGTTGGATTATATTCGAAAATCTTCCTATCGACGCTGTACCAGATGTCACTAACAACCAAGTGCAGATTAACACCGAAGTGGAAGGTCTTTCCACTGAGGAAGTTGAAAGAAATGTCACTTTTCTAATTGAAACCTCAATGCGCGGAATTGCTGACGTCAAAGCTGTTCGCTCGTTGACAAGGTTTAATCTTTCGCAAGTGACGGTGATTTTTGAAGACCAGGTCGATATTTACCGCGCTAGGCAGTTGGTCTCTGAGCGACTGCAACTGGTTGCTCCTAATCTACCGCCTGGAATTTCACCAAAGCCTGGCCCCGTTAGCTCTGGTCTGGGAGAAATTGTTCACTATTCCATTGAGGCCGAAAAAACTGCTGTCGGGGATGAGCGTGTTCATCAACTGATGGAGTTGCGCACTCTGCAGGAATGGTATGTAAAGCCACGGCTGTTAACGGTCAAGGGTGTTGCAGATGTGAACACCATTGGTGGCTTCGAAAAGCAGTTTCATATTCAGCCCAACTCCGAAAAAATGGCCCGCTACGCTCTGCACCTTTCAGATTTACAGGAAGCATTAGGAAGAACCAATCAGAATGTGGGTGGCGGCTATGTCCAACAATCTGGCGAGCAGTTCTTGGTACAAGGAACAGGACTTCTTAAAACAATAGAAGAAATCAAAGCTGTTCCAGTCAAAATGCTTGAATCTTTTAAGACGATCACCATAGGCGACGTTGCCGACGTTAATCATGCAACAGAGCTTCGTTCAGGGGCAGCTTTGGTTCGTGGCAATGAGGCAGTGATTGGAACAACCATGATGCTCATGGGGGAAAATAGCCGAACGGTCGCTCTACGGGTTGCAGAAAGAATCGATGAGATCAAGGCTGGATTGCCGGCTGGATTTAAGCTGGAAGTTTTGTACAATCGCTCCGATCTGGTCAATTTCACTTTGGGGACAGTCGAACACAACCTGCTTTTAGGTGCGTTCCTTGTCGCTATCGTCCTTTTTCTTTTAATTGGAAATCTTCGAGCGGCGCTGATTACAGCGATTACCATTCCTTTGACCTTATTGATTTCCTTTATATTTATGAAGTATTTCGGTATTTCTGGAAACTTGATGAGCCTCGGTGCCCTGGATTTCGGGATTATTGTCGACGGCACGGTGATCTTAATGGATCACTGTGTTCGTGTGATTCAGCAACGCTCGCAAACCATGAAGCGTTCACTGACCTCTGAAGAGTTAAAAAAGGCGGTTTATGAGGCAGCCGTGCAAATTCGAACTGCCGCAGGATTTGGTCAGCTAATCATTGTTGTGGTCTTTCTTCCGATTTTTTCTTTGGTAGGCGTAGAGGGAAAAATGTTTGTGCCGATGGCAGCAACTTTTGTCATCGCTGTCCTTTCGGCATTGGTACTCTCTTTTACAACGGCACCAGCGTTGGCAAGTTTGCTATTGACAGGAAATGTGACGGATAAAGAACCCTGGATCATGAAAAAGATCGAACATTTCTATGGACCTCTTTTAGAGAAAGTTCTTGGCGTTCGTCGCATGACTGTTCTGATTGGCATGGCTGCGATCATTATTGGCGGCGTTCTTTTTGCTAAACTAGGTGGGGAATTTCTTCCTCAGCTTGATGAGGGAACTTTGCTTATCCAATGCACCCGACCTGTGAATATCAGTATTGATCAATCTGTGGTGTTACAGGCTAAGACTGAGGAAATTATTTCTGAGTTTCCTGAGGTAGCGAATACCTTTTCTAAAATTGGCACTTCTGAAATCGCCAATGACCCGATGGGTGTCAACCAAGCAGATACATATGTAGTTTTTAAAAACGAAAAAGATTTTCCATTGGTGAACGGGAAGAAAAGAACTCGCGCCGAATTGGCTCAAGCTATGATTGAAAAACTTGATGCCGAGTTACCCGGTCAGTCTGTTCTGCTAAGTCAGCCAATTCAAATGCGTTTCAATGATTTGTTAGAGGGTTCTAAGTCGGATGTTTCGGTTAAACTTTTTGGCGATGATATGGATCAGTTGCAAACTCTGACTCGTCAGATGGCGGCGGTTATTGAAAAGATTCCTGGGGCATCGGAGCTAGAAACAGAGCTTCGGGGAACTTCGCCGCTTCTGCGAGTGACCCCTAAAGACGGCGTCTTAAAACAGCTAGGAGTGTCGACACGAGAAGTGCTTGAAGCTGTTAAAATTGGTCTTGGGGGTCTTGAGGCAGGCTACCTTTATGAAGGAGTTAAAAGATTTCCAATTTTTATTCGTTTGAGCGAGAAGGATAGATCCAACCTTGAAGCGATTGAAAATCTTCCAGTCGGTGTTTCAAATAATACAACCGTTCCCTTGAAGGAGGTTGCGGTGATTAAATTTGATGAGGCCTATGGTGCGATCACCCGCGAGGACGGAAAACGACGGGCGGCGGTTATGATCAATCCTCGGGGAAGGGACACCGAAGGCTTTGTTTTGGAGGCCCGTAAGGCCGTAGAAGCGCAGGTTAAGCTACCCAGTGGCTATTTTACTGAATGGGGAGGAACATTTAAAAATCTGCAAACAGCTAGGGCCAGGTTGTTAGTTCTGGCCCCATTGGCTTTGCTTTTAGTTGTGATGATGATTTATGCCGCTTTTAAAAATGTTTATCAAACTGCATTGATTTTTCTTTGTGTTCCATTGGCCTTGGTTGGCGGTGTGCTGGGATTGATACTCAATGGTCTACCTTTTAGTATCACAGCGGGTGTGGGGTTTATTGCTTTGTCAGGTATCGCCGTGCTTAACGGAGTTGTTTTAGTTAACTATTTTAATGAATTGTATGAGCAAGGATTGAAAGGAAATGAGCTAATTCTGAAGGGAACGATCCTTCGACTAAGACCTGTTCTAATGACGGCCTTAGTGGATATTTTCGGATTTCTTCCGATGATGCTTTCGATGGGGGTTGGATCGGAAGGTCAAAGGCCACTTGCATCTGTAGTTATTGGTGGAATTGTGTCATCGACGCTTTTGACCCTATTCGTTCTTCCAACTATCTATCTGATGCTTGAAAAGAAGATCAATCAATCTAGAAGTACAAGCCTAAAGTCTGAGGCAAATGTATGAGCTCTTCATATCTTGGACAAAATTGATGGTGACTCGATTTCGATCCTGTTTCAGACTAATTGCTGTGAAGTTTATGACCTTTTGCCTTATTTGTTGTTTCCTCTTAAGCATCCAGCAAAGATTATGCGTGGCTCAATTGGCGTCTATTCACACTGAAAATATTCATTCTCATGAAAATGAAGCCGCATCATTTTCAGAGATTTTCGAATTCTTTTTGACCGGTCAATTTGAGCACAGCCATTCGCATGAACAGCATTCAGATGAAGAGTCCCATAGCCACACTCATCAGCACAGTGTTGTAAGCAGTTTTTCATTTACTGATATCATTTTAAATCATTTTTGTGTTCAATTTCCAATTCTCAAACAAGTTTGGCCTAGGGATATTTCTTGGCCATTGCTTGATCCATTTCAGTCCGAGATTTTGCGTCCTCCTATTCAGCGGGCTTAATTAGTTCCTATATAAAATAAATGTTAAGACTATGGAGGTTTCATGAAGCGACTACGCTTTAACTACTGCTTTTATTTAAGCTTACTTGCTCCCATTTTTGTTTCTCTGATTTCATATGCTCATGGAATCTCGGAGGCCGACAAGAAGGCTATGTTAGATGGCGGTTATCTACAATATATCTGGCTTGGGGGGACTCATATGCTGACTGGATATGATCATCTCTTGTTCATTTTTGGGGTTATCTTTTTTCTGACTACCTTTAAAGACATTGTGAAATTCATCAGTATTTTTACCTTTGGTCATTGCATAACACTTATCTTTGCAACCTTCTTTAAGATAACTGCAAATTACTATCTTATTGATGCCGTAATTGCAGTCAGTGTTATGTACAAAGGTTTTGAAAATATTGATGGCTTTAAAAAGAATTTTGGCTGGGAGCCACCGACCTTACTGCGGATGGTTTTTGTTTTCGGTCTGATTCATGGATTTGGACTGTCAACAAGACTTCAACAGTTGCCATTGGGTGACGACAAGACTTCGATGCTTTTTCGAATCCTGTCTTTCAATATTGGTGTCGAGGTTGGTCAAATCGTGGCCCTTTCAATTATGTTGATTTTCCTGAGTGGCTGGAGAAAAGCAGAAGCCTTTGCAAAGTTTGCTTACGCTGCGAACGTAGCTTTAATTGCTGGCGGAATTTTTCTGTTTTTTATGCAGTTTCATGGATATTGGCACACTTCAAATCCAGATTCGTTCCCGCTGAATAAAGATGATCATTCCCATGTCCATCAGGATATGGAACAAGAACAATCAAATACCCATTAACTAAAGGAGTTATACAAATGAAAAAAGAAATTTTGACTACAGTTTTGGTGCTTGCCTCTAGTTTATGCTTCGCTCACGGAGATCATATTCCCAGAGTTGCAGCCTGTCCTGATAAAGGGTGCACAAAAGATCAGATTGAAGCGGCAGTCCCTCAGGCTGTAGAGATTTTGGTAAAAATTGGAAAGATTGAATCCAATTGGTCAGCCGCGAAGGTCGAAAAGGTCGAGAAAAAAGAATTTAAAAAAGGACCGGAGTGGGTGGCAACGCTTCTTGATCAAAAGCAGCGTCGTTATATTTTTATCACCACGAAAGGCTATATCAGCGGTACCAATTTAACAGGAGAATAACAGTGATGAGTTTTATTTCAAATTTTCTTTACTTAGCTTTGGCCTTTGCGGGTGAGGGGCCCGGACATACTCACAATATGACAGACGAGTTATGGCCCATACTGGGAATTCTTCTAGTAGTGGGCGTTATCGGAGCCATTTTTCATTTTAAACCTAAGAAAAAATGATTTTTTGATGCCAAAGAGGGCTTTACGCAATCTTTGGCATCTATGTCACTTCTATAAATCGAATTTGCTATCGACAGTTACGGAATACCCAATTTCGTAACTGTCCAGGTGCAGGAATATATTCGCTGCCCTCGGTACAATTACCCCACTCGTCACGAGATGAGCTGCCACCAACACATTCTGTCCGAGAACGCAAATCCTTCAATCCCACGACCAGCAACGGGCCACTTACATAGGCCTCTAGAAAATAAGAAGTACAACCACCTTCATGACATGCTGGAAAATTAACATAAGAAAATTGATTTCGCTGAAAAATTCCATCTCTGACTCTGCCCACAGCAGAAAGTCCTCCAGAGCTGGTTATACGATTAAAAAAAAGCTCCCCGTAACCCAATTCTTTTAAATAGTTAACAACACGGGCATTGGTAATTTGTAATCGAATATTTCGTCGCTCACCAGTATCGACTTGGATAGAAGCTTCACCATTGTTACAAGTTAATACTTGCTCCCAAGTCACATTTGCCTGCGCCGTAGTAGAGAAGCTCCAAAGTAAAATAGCCGTGGTGCTGAAGTGTAGAAAATTTAATTTACTCATATGATTGTCTCCTTTTTTTGAATTTAAGTTAAATCCCGCTAAAGGTCGACTGACATCTTCCTGAACAATTTTTAAGAAAAGCAATTGTGCAACAATTATTTGGGAGGGCTTCCTACTTCTTTGTTGGGCCAATATCCATAATTCGAACTTTTGAATTTCTTGATAGTAAAACGGCAGGCGCGTCATCTTCATCAAAGATATCTCCGACGACTTCTTCAAAAACATCTTCCATAGTAACAATTCCAATTGGAGTTTCGTCCTTCATCACGACCGCCAGATGACTGTTCGCTTTTTGCAGTATTTTTAGCGCGGCTAAAATTTGAATTTTTGGATTCAATTTTACCACGGGCCGAATGAGCTCGGTCCAGTCAAGTCGAGAGACTTCGCCTTCTGATACAAATTCCTTTGAATACAGAATTCCAATAACCTTGTCGTCTTGAATAACAGGCAGTCTGGTATGTCTTGAGTCCTTGATTTTTTGCAGAACAAACCGGTAATGATCTGCAATATTAACAATGGACACTTGTTCCCATGGCACATAGATGTCGTGCACTGTCTTTTTATCAATATTAATTAAATTAAGAACATACTGTTTGTTGGTTTCCGAAAGCGGCTCGAGATCTACGGATGTATTATGCTCGAAAAGAGCTTCGATTTTAATGCCTTTTGAAACCAATTTTAAAATACTTTTGGTTGATATTTCTAGAATAAAAATAAATGGTGCGAATATTTTATCTAAGACCTGCAAAAGCATAGCACCAGATAAAGCTAACTTAACAGGAAATCTTAGGGCAAAGGATTTTGGAACAAGCTCTCCGATGACTACACTCAAATAAGTTAAGGGTAGGACAACTAATACAATGGATATCGCTTCGGCGGTGTCCTCGGTAACTTTAAAGAAACTTGCCACAAATGGGCTGAGACTTTCTTCTGCGCCCGCGCCTCCAACCGCTGCTGAAATGGCACCAACAAGCGTGATTCCAACTTGCAGGACAGAAAGAGTTCTTTCGGGATTTTCTTTTAATTTCAATAACCGTTGAGCTGCGCTGCTACCCTTTGCGGACATTTGCCTTAATTGCGGTCGTGAAACTGTCACAAAAGCCATTTCAATAGCTGAAAGGATGGCATTGAAAAATAGGCAAACAAAGATAACAACGATTTCGAACATCAAAGAATATTAGGACTTTAAAGCTATTCGCACAAGAATTCTAAGTATTTTGATCAAAACCAAGGCGCTTACGTTTAAATTATGGACTGTAAATATTCGCCTATACTTATCTTTGAACGTCAATTTTGAAGTTTCGCCCTTTGTTAGAAATGTAACCTGGTTGCCATGGCCAAAGAGACGGGCACTCTGTCATGTCATAGGCAAGGTAGCAATCCCCAGGTATTGATCTATTAAACTGTAGCCAGACTTCAATACGATCTGAGTCAGACGGAAGATTTAGCTTAACATCTTCATATTCGTCCCAATAAAAAGAAGGGCCGCGCATAAAGTAATCTGCACCTTTAAGTTTGATCTCCTTCCATTGAGAACCGCCATTCAAGCGTACAAAAAGACTTGCCTGGTGTCCGTAAGCGCCATATCCACCTTGGTAGGAAAATGAATTGTCATAGACAAGGTTCGACAGCTCCTTTTTGAAGACTCGAAGACTAATCTGATGACCTGCTTGTGGTGGCTGCCCATCGGCGGATTTTAATTGTCCATTTTGGACCTCTTGAATGCCAAACCAAATTAAATCGCCGGCATTCGCTCGATTTGAAAATAAAAACATCGCGAAAGTCGAAAGCAGGATAAGATTTGTCAATTTGACCATAAGTGTTCTCCCTAGTTTTTAAAATATACTTAAGTTTGTCGGAAGAACACTTACATGATTCTGAATTTTTAGTAAGAATTGCGATTAATAGCAGTTTGCGAAGTACCAGTTTCGAAGGAATCTAGATTCCTTTTTAGCGGTGAAGAGTCTCCATTGGCCAATGGTCTCGTCATAAATTCCGCCCTCACCCCAAATATGAACTCGATAAAGGTTGAAGTGAATACCGTTGCCCTGTCTTTGAAGTACCAACGAGGCGTAATCGAGAGGATCATGTCCAGATGCTGTGTATTGATAGGTAAAATCAATAGTGTTGCTTAAGGAGGCGACATTTGTTCCTTCAAGCCATTTTTGTGCGCCTCTCATTTTATAATACATGAATTGATCTGAAGCTTCGGCGAAGTAGTCAATCACTCCTCTATCATAGATCACGACCTGAATGTGCTTGGGATTGGCATCCTCAGTTTCAATAATGGCACTGCCATTATTACATTTGACTCTTGTGGTCCAGCCTCCTGGGCCGGCAACGGCGACTGCGGAAGCAAGTGTTACTATAATTGTGGCGATAAAAAATTTCATAGACTCTCCTATTGCAATTTATTGCAGTTTTTGAAAAACCAATTTCGAAGTTCTTGATCCTGAGCCCGACGATATGTTTGAGAAGAATAACTAATGCAGCCGCCATAGTTTGGATCAAAACCAGTACATCGATAATCAACATCATAGCGAGCCACCACTTTGACTTTAATTCCTCCATTTTCGGGATACACCACCGTAGTTAAAGGATGGGGATCTTGAACTGACCGTTCTGAATTGAAAGAGTCAATCCAGGCAAAACCACCGTTTACGCGTTGGCCAGTTCCATCGATAATGGCGCGACCACTTGGGTCAACACATGGACCTTCAGTTGCGTATCCTTGGTTACATTTTTTACCATCGATGATTAGATACTTAGCAGCTCCAACATCATTGATATGAACTGATAGGCTATTTCCATGAAATGGGCTGGTGCTTATAAAAACCTCAGCACGTCCACCATCACAGTTTAAAACCACTTTCATCTCTTTTGATTTTGGTGGTTGCACCGGAGGAAGCACTTGTGCATTTGCCACCGAATAATTCAAAATAAATCCTGTTAAAATCAAACTTACAAAGTATTTCATATTTGGTTTCATTTCTGGGCCCCTTTTTTGTTGGTGGCTCCTTGTTGGCGTCTATTTATATAAAATTGAGCTAAAGGACCACTGACAAGTTTCTGAATTTTCCGTCAGTATTCATTCCTCTTAGTTAAGATTTCCTCAAAAATTTAGACCTAGGATCAGTATCAGTTAGACCCTGAATAACTCTTCAGAAAATCGTCAGTACATTCAGTCTCTCAAGCCAGATAGGTTGATTGAGAAGCAGAGATTGGCTCTGCCTAAACTTTACATAAGGAGAATTAAAATGAAACAAGTATTGATGGGACTGATTCTACTGGCCTCTTTTTCACGGTCTTTTGCAGGCGACCATGATCCGAAATCGATTATTCCGCTACTGAAAACTTCGAAGGTCTCGCTTCTTGACGGTATTGCATTTGCCGAAAAAACAAGTGGCGTTGTCACTTCGGCCAAATATGAGGTCGAAAACGGAGCTCTAATGTTGAGTGTTTACACAGTGCCAGAAGGTCTTGGCGGCGAGCCTGAAACAGCGACTCTTACTGAGCTTGCAGGACCTGCCGCCAGTGGAACAGCTGGATTAAAAGCGGAAGTCTTTGCAGATAAAGAACATATTGCAAGAGCGTCCGTACACATGACTTTATTTAAACTTTCAAAAGCAAATATTAAACAGGTTATTGCGCTCGCTCTTCGCCGCGTACCTGGAACTCCGATTGATATCAGAAATCCGCGAGTTGCAAATCACAGAGCAGTAGCTGAAGTGGTTATCGCTTGCCCGTCTGGTAAAGCGACGACAGTAGCTGTAGATTTGTTGAATGGACAAACAGCAGTTCTGCCTTAATTGGTAAAATCGCCGCTCAAGACCAAATTTGAGCGGCCTGTTTTCGAGATTCTAAACCCCTATTGGCAATTCGATTGTAAATGCCGAGCCTTTTCCCGCCTCGCTGACAAGCTTGATGTTTCCGCCATGAGCTTCAACGGCCCATTTCGCGATGGCTAGACCCAAACCTGTGCCACCTACGTCGCGCGAACGACCACTGTCTATTCTATAAAATCGTTCAAAGATTTTAGAGTGGTGTTCAGGAGAAATTCCTGGTCCGTCATCCTTTACTTCAATACAGGCAAAGCTTTCCTTCAAATAAGTACGAACCTTAATTACAGAATTATTCGGACTATACTTAATTGCGTTGACGACAAGATTGATGACGGCCTGGCGAAAAGCACTCCGATCAACGTTAGCAAAAAAGTCGGACTCGAGTGTTCGTACAATAATTTGATCTTTTTCTTCAGAAAGCACTTCAAAATGATCCAGAATTTCAGAAACAACTTCAGAAAGGTTTTCCTTTTTCTTATTAATTTGGGTTTGTCCCGCGTCGGCCCTAGAAAGCGTAAGAAGGCTGTCAATCAAATGTCTTAACTCGTCGGCTTCCTCTAGAATACTCGAGACGATTTCTTTGTATTCTTCGGGGTTACGATTTTCCCGTAGAATGACTTCCCCCATGGTGCGTATCGCTGTCAGGGGTGTTCTAAGCTCGTGAGAAGCATCCGAAGTGAACTGTTTCATTTGTTTGAAAGATTTTTCTAGTCGTTCGAAAGTCCTATTGAAGGTGGTTGCTAGTCTTCCAAGCTCGTCATTTGGATTTGGTATTTGAAGACGTTCCGACAAGCGATCAGCAGTGATTTTTTCAGCTTGTTCCGTCATATCAATCACTGGCGCCAGAGATTTTCGAGCTAGCAAATATCCGCCAATGAGCGCGATTCCAATACAAATCGGCGCAGCGATTAGGATCATAAAAAGAAGCTCCCTAAGCTCAGCCAAGGCCCGTTCAGATGACCTGGCCACTCTGACAAAGGCAGTTCGATCGCCAAATTCAACTTTCGAGCAAAGTGTTCTTAAGTTCAAACCATCTTCTGAACGAAAATCCCTGGGACTGCCTCGGCGAACTTCACATTCGCTGGGTGCCGGAGATCCGATTGGACTTTCGATTTTATTAGGAACTGAGAAGAGTTTTTTGTTTTGGTCAGAAGTCCATATTTCCAGAATCCATCGGTCCCTGACATCGTGCGCGCTTGAATCTTTGTATTTTGAGAAATCAAGGCCTGCCGAGGAATCGGGTAGATCTTGAAGTGTTTCTTGGACGCTTTCGACGTCTTCCCATAGCTTTCTGTCGACTTCGCCAATCAAATTTTCGCGCATGAAAAAGAAAAGTCCAAATGAATACAGCGTCAGAATTGCTAAAAGCGCCAAGCCAAACCATAAAGTCAGTTTAATTCTAATACTTGAAAGAAAAAATCTCACGACGGCTCATCTTTCGCCATGAACCCCACTCCTCGGACGGTGTGGATCAGTTTATTGGAAAAATCTTGATCTACTTTCTTTCTTAGGCGCGCGATATGGACATCGATGACATTATCTAAACTTGTGATCCGGTGAGTTTCTTTCCATACATCTCGCGCAAGCATTTCCCGTGAAACAAGTTGCCCTTGATATCGCAAAAGGTATTCAAGCAAATCAAACTCTTTCAAAGTCAGCTCCAGCGACTTTCCCCCACGACTTACGATCCTGGTGACAATATCTAATTCTAAATCTGCAAGAGTTCGTTTCACTTCAACGGTATCCTTCGCAGTGCCTCGGCGTAACAGGGCACGAATTCGCGCTAACAATTCTGGAAACGCAAAGGGCTTAACTAGATAATCGTCAGCACCGGTGTCAAGGCCTTGAATCCGATCATCCAAGGTATCTCGCGCCGTTAAAATCAAAACTGGAGTTTTTTTCCCATTTTTTCTTAAAGTGCTAAGGATTTCGAGACCACTTCGGCCTGGCAACATCAGATCTAGTAAAATCAAATCAAAATGTTCTGAATTGGCTCTGAAAAAAGCGTCCTCGCCGGTAGCTGCAAGAACAACCAGATAGCCTTCGGACGTCAGTCCTTCCATTAAGGCTTGCGCAACTTTTGGTTCGTCCTCGACCACTAAAAGCCGGTTCTTTCCCACGAAAATAGTCTCCTTTTGGGCTAATCTTAAGAAATCTATCATACTGTTTTGCATCTGCATATATCTGATCCTTTTGGCTCAATATACTTATACCCACTCCAATCAGCCACTGACGTCTTCCTGAAGGAAAATTAAGGAAGACGTCAGTAGAATCATAAGCCTAAAGCGGTTATTTCTTGGTCCAAACAAAGGGGTCTTTTATGAAATTAATCGTTCTATTACTTGTAGCTTCGGTATTCTCAAGTTTAGCTTTTGCGGATACTTTAAAGATTGTAGGAAATGCAGAAATTACCAATCAGAATCTCGGTGAGATTCGTGTTTCTTTCGGGACGAATAAAGAACTCGCTAGAGCCTGGGTAGAAGTTCTATTGGTTTCTCAAGTTTCACTAGGATCTGATTCTCCACCTGATGAGCAGGTGCTTCGAATAAAGCTAGATCAGCTAACATTTGACCAAGGGACCAATTCGATCCTGGTGCAAACCAGCCGGGGACCAGTCCTCTGCGCGCACCTAGTCAGAAAGGGATTTCCTTTCAGATATGACACTATGAGAATGACCAAAGAGTGCAAATTTGACATTCAAAAGAGCACAGTTAAAGTAACTCGGGATGATGGTTTCAATACTTGGGTAGAACGCCAGACATTGCTGAATATCGACCTTGTGATAGCTGAATAGGAAATCCGAAAATGCGAACTGTACTGAGTGTACTGCTGTTGTTCTTGTTTTTTTCTGCCCAGGCAGAGCTAGAGAACTTTGATAAGCTGACGGCTGGGGATCTTGGATCTCCTTGGGTTGCGGGTGTCACAGGACGTGGCCAAGCTCAGTGTACGGTAACAAAATTCGAAAATGCCTTTTCAAAACCAAATGTTTTGAAGCAGTCCAAGGAGGGAACTTTTCCGTATTGCGTACGAAAAGACGTTTCTTTTGCTGATGGATCCGTTGAATCAAGGATTATGCCTATCTCTGGAAACGAAGATCAGGCCGGCGGTCTGGTTTGGCGTTTTAAGGATGGCGACAATTATTATTTGGCTAGGATCAATGCCCTAGAAAACAATGTCTCTTTATTTTATGTCGAAGCTGGAAAACGGAAAACCATCAAGTACACAGATGCCCCTGTTGCCAAAGATCAGTGGCATCTTCTTAAAGTAGAATTCAAAGGCGCACGGATTAAAATTATTTATGATGGCAAAAATTGTATCGAGTTGGATGACGATCATATAGCGACTGCCGGTGCGGTGGGAGTTTGGACCAAAGCTGATAGCATTACTGCGTTTGATGATTTCAATTATCAAAGTGATGATAAGGTAGTACCTCCAACTACGTCAGCGAAGCCCAAAAAACAGAAAGAAAAGAAAAAATGAATATCAGTCTCCAATCTGAAGGTTTCATTGAACTGCCGCCACATATAAATCAAGGTGGATTTGATCACGCAGCGGTTAGCTTAAGCCAAAAAAAACTGTATGTCGCTCATACTGCCAACGATGCTGTCGACATTATTGATACTACAAATGACCGCTACCTTCGCTCGTTGTCAGGACTTAACGGTGTTGCTGGAGCCTTAGTTTCGGATGAACGAAATCTTCTGTTCGCTTCTAACCGAGGCGAAAACACGGTCAGCATTTTTGATCTTAAGACAGAGAAGGAATTAAAACGAATCAATGTTGGCATTCGACCCAATGGGCTGGCATTTGATCTAGAGAGAAATCTATTGCTGTCAGGAAATGTCGGACTGCCAAATGAACCTTCCACTTATTCTCTTTCACTTATTGATGTTGGGACGGGCGAAGTAGTTAAGACGTTTTCGACTCCCGGAAGGTCTCGTTGGATGGTGTATGATCCAAAGGCCCAGGCCTTTTACGTCAATATTGGTAAGCCAGCTAAGATTGCCGTCATTCAAGCAAATGATTATAAAGCTGATCCCAATTGGATTAATATTGATGCAGAAGGTCCCCATGGACTGGACATCGATATCAAGACAGGTCGACTTTTTTGCGCATGTGACGACAAAACTCTAATTACTATCGACCTTCAAACAAAAAGGGAAATTTTCCGTTCAACTTTAAGTGGCCCACCAGATGTGATATTCTTTAATGCGCAACTAGATAGACTCTACGTTGCAATTGGAAATCCCGGTGTGATCGATGTTTTTGACACCAAATCCATGACCAAAAGTGAATCCATGAAAACAGAAAATGGGGCTCATACAATTGGGTTCTCATCGATTGATCAGAAGGTTTACGCATTTTTGCCTGAATCACACCGGGCAGCTATTTATTCAGACAAACTAAAGTTTAAGGAGATCTTATTATGAAATGGATTACACGTGCCCGACCCAAAATTGATCGCATTGCCTGTCCTTGGATGATCAAGCGCTTTATCGATAAGGACGCAGAGTTTCTTTATGTCCCGTCTCAAGATGTTATGAAGGTTGCAAGCGAGACTGGCGCCACGCCATACGATGTGCCGGGCGTTGAGCTTACCCATGTCGGTGAGTTCTGTAGCTTTGACACTATTTCAAAAAAATATAATTTATCTGAGAATAAGGCCCTATTAAAGCTTGCGGAAATTGTGCGAGCTGCAGACACGGATACGTTAGAGAAGTCTTCTGAAGCACCTGGACTTTTAGCAATTACATTAGGTTTGTCTGCGAATTATCAGGACGATCATGAAATGCTTAAAGTTGGAATGATTATTTACGATGCTTTATACACTTGGTGCATTTCTTTGACCGGAGAAAAGCACGGCTGGTACCCTGACCAAATTAGAATGTAAGGAAAAATATGACTATCAATCGCAGAGACTTCGTTGCAACTGTAGCCGCCTCATCGGTAGGTGTCTTGTTAGGTTCGGAGGCTACATTTGCAGCAGACAGTTCAAAGGAATCCTCTATGCCACTAAAATTAAACTCTACATTTAAGATTGAGCATTCCCTGAAGCCTCTGACTTTTGACCCCAAAAAACTGCACGGTCTTTCTGAAAAACTTATTCTTTCACATTGGGAAAATAACTATGGTGGATCAGTTAAGACTTTAAATTCAGTTAGGAAAAAACTTTCTGAAGCTTTGTCCAACAAAGATACGCCTCCTTTCTTATACAACGGACTAAAGCGGGAGCACCTGATGCGAACGGGGTCAGTTGTTTTACATGAAGTTTACTTTGGCAATTTGGGTGGCAATGGCAAACCAAGCTCTACAATTTCAAAATTGATTTCAGAGGGATTTGGCAGCTTTGAGACTTGGGAAAGTGAATTTCGGAAGATGGCCCAAGGTTTAGGTGGCGGATCTGGCTGGGTGATTCTTGGTTACAATTATGAATTTGGAATTCTTGATAATTATTGGTCTTGGGATCACATGCATTCGCCAGCAGGGACAATACCTGTTCTTGTGATGGATATGTATGAGCATTCGTACCAAATGGATTTTGGAGCTGCCGCTCTAAAATATATTGATGCCTTTTTTCAAAATATCAATTGGGAAATTGTTGAGGCTCGAATTGAAAAAGCTCGGGGATTTAAATGGGCTTAATAAATTTGATTACGCTTGGCGCTCTACTGGCCACTCAGGGCATAGCAAATGCTACAAATAAAAATGAAGTTGTCGTTTATACATCAGTCGATGATGTTTTCGCTCGGCCAATTGCTGAGCTCTTTCAGAAAAAGACAGGTATAGAAGTTAAGCTTGTAACCGATACTGAAGAAACCAAGAGCACCGGTATTTTAAATCGTCTTATTGCTGAAAAGACTCGCCCGCAGGCAGATGTCTTCTGGAGTGGGGATCCGATCAGAGCCGCCATTTTAAAAAGTAAAGGTGTTTCCGCTCCGTACTTATCGCCAGAGGCCAAGACGATACCTAAAGAATATAGTGATTCGCAGGGATATTGGATCGGTTTTTCTGCCCGGGCCAGGGTGCTTTTGATCAATACAGATAAAATGACAAAGGATACAGAGCCGAATTCGGTCTATGATCTGGCGAATCCCAAATTCTCGGGCCTTGGCTGTATTGCCAATCCTTTGTTTGGAACGACATCTATGCATGCTGCTGCCATATTTTCAACTTTAGGAGACGAGAAGGCCAAAGCCTTCTTTGAAGGCCTGCTTAAGAACAAAGTAAAAGTCCTTTCCTCAAATGGAGAGGTTCGTAGGCAGGTCTCTAACGGAAATTGTGGCTTTGGCGTGGTTGACACCGATGACGCCTTCGAGGCTATTCATGACAAAAAGCCGGTTAAGGCAATCTTTGCTGACGAAAAAGGACTGGGTAGTCTACTTGTTCCCAATGCTGCGGTTCTGATTAAAGATGCACCCCACATAGGTAATGCCAAAAAGTTTATTGATTTCATACTCAGCTCAGAGGTTGAGAAAAAATTGGCCGAAAGTGATGCTGCGCAAATTCCACTAAGGTCCAATGTTCCCGTGCCAAAACACGTGCGATCACTAGCTTCAATTAAGGTCATGCAGGTTGATTTCACTAAACTAGCAATTCAGCTTGAATCTCTATCGCAAGGGTATCTGAAGGATTGGGTGAATAGGTCGCAAAAGTGATATCCGCTATGGTTCTAGAGCGGCCCGGTCGCTGGAGATGGATAGCGGCAGCTCTTGTGGCATTTATCTTTTTGCTTCCGATCCTACCTTTGATTTATTCATCTTTAGTATTTGATCAATCGATTGTGCCGGACAATATTTTTGGGCATGAGTTCCTTCATATTTTATATCGAAGTGTAGGAGCCGGTGGCCTGGTTGGTATTTTGGCTTTAGTTTTTGGGTGGCCCCTTGGAATTTGCGCTGGCCTATATCGGTTCCCAGGGCGTCCATTTTTTTTGGGCTTATTTTTTATTCCGCTGATCCTACCGACATTCCTATGGGCTATTGGTTTATCCAATCTTATGGCTTCATTTTCAGTTCCTCAGCATGGGGGCTTTCTAGGACACCTGTTTGTCATCTGGTCTTTTCTTAACCAAGGTGCCTCGATGATTTTTTTTGCTGCATTTCTGGCGGTTAAGTCCTTAACGAAGTCACAAAGGGACTCTTTGCGGATCTTTCAACCGAAGACTCAGTTATTTCAAAAGTCTTTTCAATTCACTCTTTATCCCGTTCTCTTAGCTGCAGTTCTTGTTGTTCTTATGAGTTCGATCGAACCAGGGCCTGGACAGATATTTGGAGTCCCCAACGTGGGATCGGAACTGATGGTCAGCTTTTCTGCTTTGTATGATTTTGCGCTTTCTACTCGTCAGTGCATTCTGATAGCGATGGTTTCAGCCTTGGCAGTTTTTCCAGTAATGATCTTTTGCACAAGAAGTTTGACAGACTTTCTTTTGGCAAAGGATTCACATCAAATTGAACCGCTTACCTTAGATAGAAATCAGGCCTCGATTATAAGTATTTCTTTTTTATTTGCTATTGTCTTGTTTGGCGGACTTCCGATTTTTGGCTTGATCAGCCAGATGAATTTTTTGGCAGCCATTCAGTTTGCCCTTTCACAATTTTTGGAGACCTTCATGGACAGCCTTATTTTCTCAGCGGTAGGCGCTGGCCTTGCCGTTCTTGGCGGAGCGTCCATGGCTATCCTGTCATTAAGGCAGCGTAGTGTTGGGCTATTTCTTATCGGACTAAATGTAATTATTTTTTCATTGCCAACAGTTCTATTCGCACTTGGATTGATTGCCTGGGGAACCAAAACAAACAGCTACTTTGATACATTTTTTAGAGGACCGATGACTGTTTGCATTTTGCTCGGCTTACACCTGATGCCAATTGCATTTTTTTTCCTATACCGGAAAATCCACTTGATGAGTCCGACTTGGACTAAAGTAGCCGCGTTAAACGGTCAATCATTTTGGAAGACAATGATAAGCTTGTATCTTCCATTTACGATGCCGGCTTTGCTGACTGCCTTTGGGATGTGTGGTCTTTTAAGTTTGTCTGAAGTTACAGGGGTTATCTTATTAAGACCCCCTGGTACTGATTCGTTTGTCAGTCGATTATTCACAGTTATGGCCAATGCTCCTGAGTCTAAGGTGGCCGCTATGTGTTTCCTTTTATTGGCTGTGGGATCCGTCGCTGTTTTTGGAAGTTTAGCTATCTTATCGTTCGCAAAAAGAAGGAAGCTTATTTGAGTCCGAGCAGTAGTCAAAATATTATTAATAAATGCATCGAAGTCTCTGGAGTTAGCAAAGAATTTTCCGGTCGCGAGATATTAAAAAACATTACTTTCACCTTAAATCAAGGGGATCGTCTAGCCCTGATCGGGTCATCGGGATGTGGGAAATCAACCCTACTGCACTTAGTTGCAGGACTAGAAATTCCCGACGGTGGTAAGATTTATTTGAATGCTCAAGTGGCCAGCAGCACCGACAAAATTATCTTAGAGCCACATGAGCGCAAGCTTTCCATGGTGTTTCAAGACTTGGGACTATGGCCTAACTTTACGGTCCAGCAGAATATTGAGCTGGGCATTTCGAAACAAGAAGGTCTTAACGAGAAACAAAGAAATGAAGTAGCTCTTTCCGTCATGGAGAAACTAGGTATTTCGCATCTGAGTCGGCGTAAGCCAGGGCAGTTGTCCGGTGGGGAACAACAAAGAGTCGCACTGGCTAGAGCTACTGTTTGTAAGCCAAAGGTGCTTCTTTTAGATGAGCCCTTTACTGGCCTTGATTGGTTGACAAAGAAAACAGTCGTTACCGAAATCAAAAATCTGATTTCTGAACTTAAGATGAGTTTGATTTTAGTTACTCATAATCCCGAGGAAGCCGAAGAGTTGTGTTCTAGGGTGTTGAGTATTGAGAACGGGTCAATTGTTGAAGATGGCCTATGGCCAGATGTAATGAAAAACCCTCAATCTAAAATCCTGCAGGCTTATGCAAATAGCCGCGGTAAGGGCTGAATAGCATTTTAGCGAGCCTATCCCAAAATGCGGAGGGCATTTCCAATAACTAAGACTTTATAAACTTTTCATACCGCCACAGGAAATCGGTGGTTTTTATTCCTGAGATATTTCTCCCGTAAAATTAATGGCTTGTCCATGTTCGCGATTGAACGTTGAGGCCTACCCACAGAATCTCTGTGGGTAATGAGGTTGTTTTTGTGACATTTATGCTACAAGGAAAATCATAATGGCAATGGGGAGTGTATAATTACGCGCAACTCTTAATGAATTCACCGCGATCCGAAGTTTGGTCTCTCAATTGCTAAAGGGAAGCTAATAGGAAATTTGCAAAGGTCATTTTTGTATTTTCCGGGGGATGTATGCGAGCGATGAATTTAGAAAAGATAAGCGAAGTCGAATTCTTGACCTTATTCAATTTGCCGATCCCTTTTTCTTACAGGTCACTTCGGGTTGAAGAGGGCCATCGCCCCATTGGATTTCGATTTTCAGAATATATTGTTAACATCGTGGCCAATCTAGATGGTCGAGAGTTCATTGTTTGTGGGGAGGCTGAGACACGCGAGTTGGCCTGCGCAAAAGCTTTCTCAGAATTGATTGAACGTTCAGTCTTGATTTCAAATACAAGTACTGCCGAGGCGTTGACCAGCAACGGATGGGCTGCCCATCCATTTAAAGCCCAGGCCCAAAATAATGCTATATTGGAGCTTGTAGAGCGGGATGCTGTTCTTGCTCAATGGTATTCTTCAACGCCCTTTCTTCGAATGAACTCTGCTGATTTGCCAATGGAAATTCAGAACTGGGCAACGCTGGAGTTGGCTCGTTCCGAGTTTCCTAAACTTGTTTTGCTTCTTTCAACCAAGGGACTTGGACCATCTGTCACTTGCCTTCTTGTAAATGAACAAGGCTTTGGCGTCAGTGCTCATTGTGCTAAGGAAGACTTTGACAAATCTGTAATAGGCGCAATTGCAGAAGCCTGCCGGGCTGCCCATTCTGCAATTCGCAAAGAGCACTGGCGGGATTCGTTAAAATTAAAAGATGGAGTTCCTGACTTGGTTGATCCCAGCGCCCATGGGGTTTACTACGCCTATCATGAGCCTTTTCCTGACTGGATGTTGGGGGAAACCATAGCATGGTCAGAAGCAAGCGTGCTTTGGCAAAAACGTACGAGTGAGGCACTAGCCGATTCGAACTTTAGTTTTCAGCAATTATTGGAACTGCCTGTTTGCGTTGGATATGCAAAACATCCAAATGCTTTCGATCTAAGCTGGGAGCGCACTGACAAGGAAAAAGTTGTCCTAAGTGCAGGCGCGAAAAGACTTAACTTAAAATCAGAAACAATAAATGAGAAGCCTCATATTGTTTCCTAATGTAGGGGGAGAATCAAAATGAAAACTAGTAAGACAGCAAAGTGTGCAGCATTGGTGGCACTTATGAGTTTAGTAAATGCACCACGGGCGTATGCCGAAGGCCACTCCTTCACGCCACTTGAAAATTTAGCACCCGAATTGCGACAGTATATTTCTGAGCAGCTTGGAGCACTTTCTGAAGACGCTGAAATTGATTGGGATAGTATTGTTGTCGGCATTAACGAGAACGGTCTAATTTCATTTCGAAATAAGGAAGATGTAAAGATGCAAGTCACAGGCGGCTTTAGCTGTTTAAGTAAGCAATCGACCGGAGACAGTTCAAAATGATTTTTCGCCTGTTGATTCTATTTTCTTTTGGATTGATGCCGTGGAGGTTCGTGATGGCAACGCAAAGTTCGCATACTATTAAAACCTATATGTCTTTTGCGTATCCAGTGGATCCAGCAAATGTGAAGACATTGGTAGATTTAGATATTTCATATGCCCTTTCAACAACCTTGGTGGATTGGAATGATTCGAGAAATTTGAGTGCGGGACTAGCAAAACAGGTTGAGTCACCTAATATAAATGAGCTTCACCTTCAACTTAGGCCAGAGGCAAAGTGGTCTGATGGTTCGCCGGTCACCGCAAAGCAGGTGATTCGAAGTTTTGATCACGCAAAGAGCCTTCATGACGAAGCCATGAAGGGTTTATTCGAAATGCTGACCTCTCTTGAGGCAAAGGGTGACCGAACCTTGGTTTTCAAATTGAATCGCCCAGTTGCTCAAAGCCAAATCCTTCATAAGCTGACAGAGCCCGTGTACGGAGTTGTTTTTGCTGGTGAAAACGCACGCATGGATCTGACAAAAACAACGGGTCCATTCACTTTAAAATCAAGCTCTCAACAAGAACTAGTATTAGCAATTAATTCGCATTGGTACGGGTTTGATCTGGCGATGGCGAAGGAAGTAATTATTCGTCAGCCGGTTAACAGAGCCAAAGGCGAGGAAGAGGGTTTTGCCGACGATCCTTGGCCAAATCTGACGACAGCTTCTTCGTTAATGTCTGTGGCCAGTGAAAATAGCTTTAAAAAGCAGAGCTACTCGATTTGGAATAGAAACTTAGATCGTCTTTTTTTCCTTTCACCTAGCGAGCGATTAAGAACAGCTCAGGGGCGACATCTAATCGGCGTGCTGGGATCTAAACTGGATCGCAACCAATTGTTAAAAGGCCTTGGTGGCTATCGTCTAAGTGAGCAATTTTTTCCACCTGGCTACGTGATCTTCGATCCTGAATTTAAGAAGTCTGGTGAATCTACAGAAGTACCTGAAGAGTTTAAGAAGAAGCCGCTACAATTGCTAGCGGCTGAAGGCCGCGTCGGAAAGGTCTTGCAAGAGAATATAATTGCAGCAGTCAAATCAGTCACCGGAGTTGCTCCGCAATTCACAATTGTGCCGCTCAATAAAGTCGCTGCGGCTTTAACTGCAGGACAGTATGACGTTGCGGTACTAACCGTAGCGGTAAATGATCCGAACGTTGAGGGACCAGTTTCATTTCTATTCGGCATGAGTCCTCCACTGATTGCCAATAGTGACGCTCAAAAGGGGAATTTTAAAGAACAAGTTGTAAAGGCCAGAGGCCAGGACGAAAAGATAAGAAATTCCGAGTATCGAAGAATCTTCAGTCAGGCGACGAACGAAGGTTGCGTGTTACCTCTATTTCATTTTTCCTCAATTGCAATCGCCCGTGAAGGGATTGATCTTTCGAAAATCCCAACGACGGATGAAACCGTTGCATTTGCAAAGATCAGGTTTAAATGAGCAAAAACAGAACGGTCCAAACATTCATGCAAGGGGCAATTCTTCAGCACGCAACCTTAGGGTTTATGCTATTGATAGTAGTTGCACTGGCGATTTCATTCCTTTTGACTCGGGAACAGATGGCCACGGATCTTCAAGAATCAGCTCGTGCCACGGCCCAGGCATTCAAGGATCGTATTCTGGATGGGGATATTCGCTCTGTAGAGTCCCAAATTCATGAGGTCCTAAAGCTTAAGGAAGGTGAGGCCGCAAAGATTCTAAAAGGTGATCATTCACCGATCTATACGGCGTTCAGTGGTTCCCAGCAAATTCATCTTTGCCCAACTTCTGGTGTTACTTGTTTTAATGGTTACTTGGGGCAGGCAATAGTTGAGTTTCCAATTTCGCTGGATAACTCAAGTGACGAGCCATTTCGTTACCTATATCTATCTCGGTCCGTGAAACTCAACTGGACCTTTCTAGCGACAATCTTTTTCGTATTTTCTATTGGGTACCTGGCCCTTATTGTTGCCTTCTTGCGGATTTCAAAAATTGCCTCTAGTCGTTTAGGAGCTGAAATTGAAAGTTGGGCCGCGCGAATGAAGGAGAATCCCAAGGACGCCAGTCCAATACAGAGGGTGCCATTTGCGGAACTTTTTCCTCTGAAAATGGCGCTTGAAGGCTTGAATTTTCAGATCCAGCAGTTTGAGCGAACCGCCACTGATAAGGCAAAGCTATTGCTTTTGCGTGGGATCGCGCATGATCTTCTGACTCCGGTTTCTCAGCTTCAGCTAAACTTAGCTACTCTTGAGTACCGGCTTCAGTCTGGCGAGCATACTGAAATTTTATCTGACATACGGGATTCTTTAAAAAAGGTAAGTGGAATTGCATCACAAGTTAAAACTCTTCGCGAGCCTACAACAAATGAAAACACAGAGCTTGTCGCTACAGCTCTTGAAGAAGTGAAGTCATTGCGTGAATCAGCTGATGTTAAGGCGAAGTCCATAAAACTGGATTTCAAATCTGATATCAAAGAAGTTCCATGTTCGTTCTCCGAAACTGATATTTCTAGAATCATTGCAAATCTAGTACAAAATGCCACAGATGCATCATCTTTAGGTGGGACCATTGGAGTGAGTATTGGTTCAAAAAACGGAATGGCATTCCTTTCGGTGAAGGATCAGGGGCGAGGGATTTCTGAGTCAGCCAAGAGTCGGGTCTTTGATCCCGATTTTACGTTGAAGCCAGCTACGGGCACAGGCCTTGGACTTGCGGTGGTGAAATATATTTGTGACCGGCGATCCGCGAAAATTGATTTGGAAAGTGAATTGAATATGGGTACTACCGTTACAATTCGCATTCCCGCTTCGAGAGGTGAAATGTGTATAAACTCTTAATTGTTGATGACGATGTCAAAAATCTTAAAGCCACACGTTCATTTTTATCAACGAATGGCTATGAAGTCGCAACTTCTGATTCTCCGAAGGAAGCTCTTGAATTGTTAAAGGAGACCGAATTTGCGCTTGTATTATTAGATTATCAAATGCCCGAAATGATGGGCGATGCTCTAGCTTCCATGGCTCGTCAAACAAATCCGCATCAGCAAATTGCAATGTATTCGTGTGATCTGTCTCGAGAGGCTTTGAAAAATAGTATGCGAGCTGGCGCAGTGGACTTTGTTGATAAAAGTATGGCTCCTCAAGATCTGTTGTCGACCGTGGCTTCGTTTTGCAATCGCTACGAAGAGGCATTTCGCACAATTCGCCCAGAATCAACAAAATCTGAAAACAGAAGAAAGATTGAAGCAGTTGGCATGGTCGGACAATCCCAAGCTATGGCAGTCACAGCAAATAATATTCAAAAATTTGCTGCAGCATCGGATACTTCCGTGCTCATCCTTGGTGAGTCGGGTACTGGGAAAGAATTAGTTGCCAAAGCAATGCATAGCCTATCAACAAGAGCCAAAGGGAATTTCGTTGCCATAAACTGCGCCGCAATTCCCAGGGAGTTGCTGGAGTCTGAGTTATTCGGCCACCGGAAGGGCTCCTTCACCGGAGCGGTGGCTGACAAAATTGGCAAATTCGAATTTGCTAATAACGGAACTATTTTTCTAGACGAAATCGGGGATATGCCGATGGAGCTTCAAGTAAAACTGCTACGCGTTTTGCAAGAGCGCGAAATTGTACCCGTCGGCGCAAGAAGTCCTCAAAAAGTGAATGTCAGAATCGTTTGTGCGACTCACAGAAATTTGGAATCCCTTATCGCCAAGGGAGCCTTTCGCGAAGATCTATATTATCGAATCAAGGTCGTCCAAGTAGAAATACCGCCACTTCGAAGTCGCGTGGATGATATCGAGCCGTTGGTTGCTCACTTCACTGATCGCTACAATAAAAAGAATGGCGTAAAAAAATTCTTTCAGCGCAGGACTCTTGATGTGTTGAAGCGCTATTCTTGGCCAGGTAATATTCGGGAACTTGAGGCGATGGTTGAGCAACATTTAGTTACTTCAGACGAGCCTATGATCGGCCCCAGTGATTTGGATTTAAAACTGTATGGCAATCAAGTTGGAACTGCTTCTGGAGTCACCTTTGCGAAGTTTCGCGAGATGAAGGACAACGAGGAGGCGCAATTTCTTCGGGATGCCCTGCAAGAGGCTGCGGGCAACAAGGCCGAGGCAGCCCGACGGCTTGCGATAACGCCTAATCATTTGCGGCACTTGCTGAAGCAATAAGAGGTGATATCCTTGCCTATAAATTATATCTTTAGACTTGTGATTTCTAGAGCGAGTTCATCGAAGCAATCAAGTTCCTCTGGGATTCTTCTTTTTACCTTTTCTTTCCAGATTCCTAAAAGGGAGGGATAAAGGCACTGTTTAAAATTGCCTAAAATCATATCACCGGATCTCGTACCCCTATTCTTGTGTTTCTTGTTAAGATAATCTTGAATTTCTAAATGATAGGTAGATAAAACCTGCCCGAGACGACCCTTCAGAAGGCTATATTTTTTTTCTAAGCTCACTTTATGTTGTTCAGACAAATTTTGTGAATTGTGGAATTGATCAATGGAGCCCTTAATTTCTATCCAGTAATTGAAAAACCTTCTTTTGTAGAATTTTGGAACAATGGTTGGGTAGTACCAATAAAACATGATTAGAAAGCAAAGACCAAACAGCAAAGAAACAGTCATCCACGCCCAAAGCGGAATTTGTACGGCTTTGTCCAATAGCAGTCCTGTTATTGAGCCTCCGCCAGCTAACCCAACAAGATATTTCCAAAAGTCGTCAAAAATTTTATTTTTCCAAGAGCTCATTTTCTCAAACCTTCAAGCGATATAAATTAAGTTATTCAAATTAATTTTTTATCACTTTTCGGACTAAAGAACAGTAGTTTTTGGGATTCTGAAAAAGCACTCCCATCTTCGGCCTGATGGAGTCTAGAAGTCACTTCGTCTTTGGCAATAACAGCGCCTTCGACCACCTCGAGGCCTGCGATTCCTTTATAAGATGAAGCTGGGCAATATGAACCGCGCGAATGGCTCGCGGCAGTTGCCCAGTTGAAGCGGCTAGAATGGCAAGAGCAGCACCGAGAGTGATCAATTTATCGAGTCCCATGGGACCTCCTTTTAATTTGTACAGTTTGAATTTGATGTTTATGGGGCGGGGGATTTTGATTCCAGAATTGAGGCACTGATTCCTGGAAATAGGAATTCAGAGTTCAAGGGAATGGGGGAAAATGTCATGTGGGCTGACCAGGACTGCGTCTGATAAAGTGTTACCAGCGTGTAACCAAAATGTTACCAAACCTTGGAAATGCTTCGAAATCGTCTGAAATGCTACCTTCAATCGATTCTCTAATGAAATTAAACCGGTTGCCCGGTTTCACTTTGCTTTTTTGGATTCTAAAATTTGAACAGGAAAATTGGATGGGGTGGCAGGACTCGAACCTGCGAATGACAGAATCAAAATCTGTTGACTTACCAACTTGTCGACACCCCAGTAGGATAAAAATATGAAACTGTAAATTAAGAAAAAGACCTCTCGGAGGCAATCTTTATTTTGTTGTTTTGTTTTTAATTACTTTGGCAATTGCCCACCAAACACACAGGTGCCGGGGATTTTCGCCGGTCTTCACAAAAGCAAAACCCGCCTTAGGATGGCGGGTTTCACAGCAGGGCCCCGGGGTTCTCTCTGATTTTGTGGATTCGTCGTGGACTTTCTGAGCAGCTACCGACCTAACTAGTAGTCGTCGGAGCCGTTGTCAGGAGCCTTTTGACGCTTCATACTTGCCAGAGATTCTCCCATGGATTTCAATTCATTTTCAAAAGCCGCAAATACCGCATCCTCAATCGCAGCACGAGTTTCCTGGTTCAGCGGGTGAGCAATATCGCGGAACTGACCATCCTTACGCTTCTTGCTTGGCATGGCTACAAAAAGCCCAGTTGTGCCCTGAATCACTTTCAAATCCCGAACAACAAAACAATTATCGAGGGTAATGGTGACGTAAGCCTTTAGACGCTCTTCATTGACTGGGAATATCTTCACTTCTGTGATTTTCATATGCTAACTCCTTGATGCGGCGCTTATGATGGGGGCAGTCGTTGTCGCACAGTCTTAATTGTATCGGACAAAGGTCCTAAAACTAAAGAGTGGCCTCGCCAGATGTAAATAATTCCATATCAATGTTCTTTTCGTATCAACTTGGGAAAAAGCCAGGTCAGATTTGCATTTCTATCAGGCCATAGATTTTGTTGCAAAGTGTTATATTGGCGCCGAATGGTCCCAGGCAAGCTGTAGATTTTTCAAATCTCACTGGTATCATTTTGTCTGGCTTAAAGATTGCTAAACACAGTTCGGAGCGACTTTTTTAGCTGGACATATATAGTTCGAAAAAATGATGAAGGAGAAAACCCATGAAACACCTTAATTCCCTGAGTGCAGCACTGATTGGCATCTTACTGATAAGTCCAGGAATGGTTCGTGGGCAAGTTCCTGATGATATCGATCGGGCAAAATATGACAAAATTGCACAGGACAGCGGGGACCTTGCACATAACAAGCGCGCCAGTGCAAACATGCTGCTTTCACAGGCGCAGGGTACGCAGCAGGCCCTGGACTCTAAAAAATCCGCACTTAGCCAAAATGAAGGACGAATCGCCACCAATAATGCGCGAATCCTTGCACTGTCGCAGGAAATTCCAGGCCTAGAGGCTCAGAATCAACGCTTAGCAAACGACATAGGCCGGCTTCGTCAGGATATTAACACCTTAGAGTCCCGCCTAAATGCGCTAAAGATGGACTACGATTCATATGCTGCATCGATGAACCGTGAGTCCGCCGACCGCGATCTGAAAATTGGCTATTTACGTGAGCTTAATCAAGAGATCGAAGTCCTTCGTCACCAGATTTTGAAAAGCCAACGCGAACTTGCAAGAAATCAAAAACGCTTTGTGGAAATTAATGTTGAAATCGAGCAAAAGACAAACCGTTTGGCGACCATCGACACGCTGATGGCGCAATTAAGTGCGGCAATCCCAGGACAAGAGGCGGCGGCGAAATCGGCCCGGGCTTTGGTTGCAGGATTGAAACAAAAGGCCGATGCCTTGAAAGCCGACCTCTTGAAAAAAGAAGCCGATGCACAGCCGGCACGAGATCGATTGAATGCCAGCAAAAATATTTTGGACGGAATTGATAGGCAAATCGCTGAACTTAAAACACGTATCGAAGTGCAAACAAAGAATGTGACTATTTTGTCTGGTGGCCTAAAGGGTTTAGAAGATCTATTGAGCAAAGCACAGTCTGATAAAGTGACAGTCGCCGGAGAACTTACAAAAAGCCAAGATCGAATTAAATTATTAGAGGGCGTTGCGGCCCCGCTGCAAGCGCGAAATATTGAAATTACCAAACGAACTGGCGAAATCAGTTCTCGGGTTAAAGTGCTAGCCAAGATTGAAAAAGATGTTGAGCGCGACCTTAAGGTCCAAGGTAATTTATTAGGCCAGCTCGAGAAGCAACCAGTTTCCCCAGAACGCGATGCCAAAATTGCTGCGGCCAAAGCTCAAATTGAAAAGCTGGCTGCCGAGCTACAAGTGGCTTCAGATGAGCACACAAAATTAACCGCTGAAAAATCCACAATCGAAGCTGAACTTGCCAGGAATAATGCGGCAATTTCGCAAAACACAGCTGACCTGAGATCTGAAAAGTCCAATCTGGTTACCTTGCAGGCCAAGCTTGTCGACGCAAGCAAAAAAGTTGACGAGTTACCCGGACAAATCACGGCGGCACAGGCAAAATTGGCCACAGCCAATCAGTATTTGGCGGCTTCGCAAGGGGAACTTGCCAGCAAACGCAATGAGCAGCGTTCTGCAAAAGCGGATGTCGACGCCCAAGTCGCTGCGTTGAAGTCCCAAGAGGACGCTATTCTTTCGGCGCGAACACTATTCCAGGCTGCGGCCAAAGATCATTTTGCAGCAGAAGATGTCGCCGCCAAGGCCGAAGCCACGGTTGCAGATAGCCGAAGAAAAGTTTCAGCAATGACCGTTGAGCAAGGACAAATCGCCAGCCAGTTGCAAGAATTCGGCAGAGAAATTGCGCAAATGGAAAAACAAAATAAGGAAAACGAGCGAGAACTTCCCCGCCTAAGTCATCGGCTAGAGCGTGTTGCCCGAGATCGTGATTCCCTCCAAGCACAAATCGAAATCCAAGAGGGTGTTATCGTTAGTATCCAAAGACGATTGAATGAAATTGGCCGGATCATCCAAATTCAAACGGATGAGCGCAGCCGTCTGCTGCAAATTCTAGTTGCAAAGGAAAATCAGCTCAACAGCAATGCAAATCAGATCACTAGCAATCGACAAAGTATTCAGCAGTTCGCTGCTGAAATTGCACAACTGTCGCAAGTAAATCAGATTCTTCGTCAAGAAATTCCTGCCTTTGAGCAATCCGCAACTATGGCCTGGAATGCCCATCGCATTGCCGATGCGGACGCGGCCATTGCTGAACAGATTGCAGCGACGACGCAAGCTAAAGCCCAGCAAGTGCGCAATGCCTACAATCGAGAACTGAGTGCCGCCAAGGAACAGGGGACCAGTCAAGGTCTGTCTTTGGGTGCGAAAGATGGCGATATCAAAGGCCGTGCTGATGGTCGTGTGATCGGAGCCCAAGATGGCGATGCTCTTGGACGCTCTGAAGGCCTTAAGTATGGCTTCGACTTAGGACAAAGTCAGGGTGGTTCAAAAGGGCAAAGCGACGGGTACCAACATGGTTTGAATTCGGCAGACAATTATGATTCGGGTTACAAGCCAGGCTACGCACAAGGTGCCGTAAACGCCAAAGAAAAGGCAAAATTGGTTTACGCCGATACAGCCCGAAATCTAAAAGCGTCTTTGCTAGAGCGAATGCCAAATCGAAGTGTGGAGCTGGACAATCAAACCAGCCTTGCGCCCTCAGTAAGTAATAAAGTGGCCAGTGGTGATTTGGCGGGTTTCTCCGCACGCATAGCGCAGCGATTGGCGGCACGGGGTGAGGTAACTCAGGTCGCAGGTCTTATTGACGATCGGAACGCTGGTGGTGACAGTCAGTCGATGCGAATTGTCCAAACCTATATCGTTGGCGTGGCCCCTGACTTAAGCTTGGCGGATTGCAAGCTTCGCTATGTGGATTTCGTTACTGCCTGTGAGCAATCATTTTCAGGAGCCTACATTGCTTACTTCGATCAGGCCTACAAATCTGGTTACAATATGGTTTATACCAGCGAAAAAGAATCTGCCCGCGCAGTCGCCTTTAATGCTAACAAAAACGTTCGTTTTAAAGAAGGCTATGATTCTGCTTATGCCCGCGAATACGCAGCTTGGGACAAAGTCGGAGCTCAAGAGGCCACAGACAAAGGTTACAATACGGGTTTGATTGACGGAGAGGCTCAAGCCAAAGATGCGGCAAATGCAGAAGCAAAAGCCAATGCCGTTAAAGATGTGAACCAATACTTTGCAAGCAATCCGGTGGTTCGCATCACTGGTGCCGATTTGCTGAAAATGAAATCAGATTCTGGATCAGCAAATGATGTGATCGTAGCCGGGGATACCTTAGCACTTAGAGTGACTTTTAAAAACGTGGGTCAAAAATCGTCGGCAAAGGGGCAAGTTCAAGTTCGCTTGGAAGCATTGACCAGCAATATCGCAACAGAAAGCGTCGTGGCTCAGGTTGTGTCCTTGCCTGAGGACTCGTTAGCGATCGTTACCAACGTTGGCTTTGCAAAAATTTTGGCGGGTACAGGAATGGACGTGGCCCGACTGCGAATGACTGCGACTTTTCCCGATGGTCAAACTGACTCGCGAGTGTTGGAAGTTCAGACTCAGCTTTTCATTTTTGCAGATGTCGCAAAAGACATGAATTTGAATCCAGGGGTTGGCGGTTTCTTTTCACCAAACGAGACCATTGAATTGAAAATTAGCAACACCACTGCGTTTGCGGGCAAGGAAAACTTCAAAGCCGTTCTTTCAATTCCTAGTATGCCGGGGATTGCTCTAAAAGAAGGTGAAGCCAAGGTCGGAACACTAAAGTCTGGCGAAGCGAAGACCGTGAAGTTGAAATACAAAATCGGCAAAGAGGCCAAAGGCCAAGACGTCCCCCTGGTGTTGACGGTCTACTACGGATCAAGAGTTTCTTGGACTGAAAAAGTAATTGTTCGCATCAAAAAATAAATAAAAATAGAAGTAAAAAAAGAAGTAAAAAGGCCAACTGCAAAAGATTGGCCTTTTTGCTTTTTTAGGTATTAGAATCAGCACTATGGAAGAAGTCGAAAAATCTTTTAAATGTCCATTTTGTCTTGCGAAAATATCTATGATTCTTGATCTATCTGAAGAGGGCGTTCATTCCTATATCGAAGACTGCGAAGTTTGTTGTCGCCCAATTCAGATCACCTTTGCGGCTAATCAAGGAACATTAACCGCATTTTCACGACAGCCCGCCAGTTAAAATTTTTCCGAAATCTTTGCTATTGGGCCATCAATTACTCGCGAGCGCTAAGGATCACGATACGAACCATATCTTGGCGGACAACACGCAAGGTGTTCGACCCCTTCTTCAGTTCTCGAATCACGTCTTTGGAGCTCTTAACATTTTTGCGATTGACATCAACGATGACGTCTCCTGGGTTAAGACCAGACATTCCCGCCACAGAATTGGCAGCTACCTCAAAAATAACAACCCCCGAAAGGTCCTTAGGAAGTTCAAACTCTTTGCGGGTAGAATCGTTGATATCCGTGAACGAAAAGCCCAAGTCAAAGGGGGCCTTTTGGCCAACGTACTTTTTCGCTGTTGAATTTCTTGGCTTGAATTTTTCGGCCTTCTCAGAAATAGCGATTTCCAGATTTTTGGTTTTCCCCTCGCGCACCAATTTTACTTTGACCACTGAGCCAATCGCAGAATCAGCGACTGCATTTGAAAGATCACCGGGTCCCTTGACTTCACGTCCGTTGAATTCAATCACCACGTCATAGGGTTGAATTCCGGCTTTTGCTGCAGGACCGGCCCTTTCGACCCCTGCAATCAGCGCACCCGAAGGATCCTTAAGTCCCAATTGAGCCGCGGCCATGGGGTCCATTTCGGCAAGGCCAACACCAATATACCCTTTGCGAATGCGGCCCACTTTTTCTAGCTGAGGCAATACCGATTTGACTTCGTCGATGGGGATCGCAAAGCCAATCCCTTGGGCGCGGGCATCGATCGCAGCATTGACGCCGATGACTTGTCCCTTGAGGTTGACCAGAGGGCCGCCCGAATTACCAGGATTGATCGGTGTATCTGTTTGTAATAGCGGAAAACGATTGATCTCATTCAGATCTCGCCCTTTTGCTGAAATAATTCCCTTGGTCATGGTGTTGCTTTGGCCAAAGGGATTGCCAAAGGCAGAGACCCATTCGCCAACTTCAACATCCTTGGAAACGCCAAGTTGGACTGCGGGAAATTTGTTGTCGGCCTCGATTTTAATCAAAGCAATGTCGGTTCGTTCATCACTGCCGATCAATTTCGCTTCATATACTTTTTTATGATCAACCAACTGCACATTGATGACGTCGGCCCCTGCGATGACGTGGTTATTGGTCACGATCAGGCCATCGTCACGAATGATAAATCCAGAGCCCAAGGCCTGCTGTGGTCGCAGTTGTTGCTGGGGCATGGACCGCATTCCATAGAGCTGCTCAAGCATATCAAAAAACGGATCTCGATTCTGTTGCCGAAATTTTGGCATTGTACTGGTTGAGATATTCACAACTGCTGGATTAATCAATTTCGCAAGTTCGATAAAAGCATTTGCAGGCAAAGGGTCGCCAAATTTTAAAGCTGGATTGGGCAACTTTAAGTTGGCCGAGGTCTGAGCAGTAGCAGTTGAAAACATAACTGAGACCGTAGCCATTAGACAAAAAATCAGATACCTTTTGGCAGCTCCGTTTTTGTTTACGCCATTGTTGCAGAATATTTTCACGGGGTCCTCCTCAGTTTGGATTGAAGCACTGTGGCCAATTTGGGTATGCAAATTAATTCGTCAATTGCATTTGCAAAGTTAAATTAAGTTCTTAAAATGGTTGCTATTTTTCCTGTAAAAACTTGAGTTGCAGGTCATTTATAACTGAATCTAAAAACCGCTGTTCTTCTGGAGTCAGATTGCCTTTGGTCTTGTCTTTGAGCATAACCAGCAGATCGATATTAAACTTGGCCATATGCATGTCCTTGGTGGATTTGCCGGACTCAGGATTGGGGGCAAGGCCCAAAGCCATCGCT
>CALQIT020000010.1 GCA_943330705.2 Streptomyces griseus | reverse complement strand
TGCGATCCACAGAAAAAGCGCGATCAGGGTGTTGAGCAACGTGCAGGCAAAGCGACCGAAAGAGACTCGCGGTCGCAGGCGCCAGTACAATGATTTTGTGATCCCGCAGCCGGCTACGCCGCGCCTAGAGTGGCCATGATTTTCGTACGGAACTGCTGTAGAACTTGTACCAAAATGAGATGAGATGAGCCTACAGACCGAACTTGCGCATCAGGACTGAGCCAATGCCTTTTTTTCGTGGGCCATTGGCACTTATTGTTTCGAGAATTTTACTTTCCAATTCGTCAATTGAAAAAGGCTTAATCAGCTCGGGGCTGAAGCCAGTGTCGGCTCCGGAAATGGCAATCACGGGGATCCCCACTTCTTTCATGCTTTTGACTATATCTTGAAAGGCCACCAGTTTGTTGCGAAAATCTGCGAGGACAATATCCAGATCTGGCCAGTCACTTTTTTTAAGAGAGTACAATGTGACGACGTCATAGCCTTTTTGGTCCATTATCTCTTTTAAGAGATCTGCCAAATCTTTATCATCTTCAAAAATCGCTACTCTTAATGCCATGGCGCCCCTATCGGCTTCCGCAAAAAAAACTAAATAGCTTAATCTGATTTTAACTTAAATCTTGCTATATGATCGGTGGCGGAATTCAAAGAAAAATGGGCAAGCGCAGCAATTTTCTTGAGGGCCGCTATCGCAATCTAACTTCCGCAGTCTTTAACCGCACCGATTTTACAACCAATGGTCTGATCATTTCCCTTGGAATTGCATTTTAGACATCACTTGGCGAATCAATTGATTCCGCGGAATCCTTTGCTTTAGAAATTTCAAGGGCGTCGGCTTTTTTTGTGTCGAGCTGAATTCTTTTTTCAGTTTTAGCACCAAGTTCTTTGAGCAAATCCACTTGGCGAAGTAAGTTGCCATTTCCTTGGGAAATTTTATTCATCACCAAGGCATGGGTTTTTTGCGTGGATTCGATTTTTTCACCAAGCTCTTGAAGATCTTCAACCAATGAAGCGAATTTATCGTAGAGGGCCCCCCCGCGGCGGGCAATTTCCATGGCATTGCGCTGCTGCCTTTCGGTTTTCCAAAGGGCGCTGACGGTTTTTAGTGTGGTCAGAAGAGTGGTGGGGCTGACAATTGCGATATTTCTTTCCCATGAGTATTCGAGAAGGTCAGGCTTTAATTTGAAAGCCAAGGCAAAGGCGGGTTCGATAGGAAGAAAGAGAATCACAAAATCAGGACTGATAAGTTTATCTGCCGAAGAATATTTTTTTGCTGAAAGACCGTCGATGTGGCGTTTTAAGCTATCAAGGTGTTGTTTGCCAAAAACTTCTTTTTGCTCGGGACGCTCGCTATTGACGTAAGCTTCGTAGGCCGTCAACGTAACTTTGGCATCGATGATAATGTGTTTTCCTTCGGGCAGGTTAATGATGACGTCGGGGCGAATGGACTGACCCAATTCATTTTTTAATCCCAGATCCGTTCCCTGCAGTATGTATTCTTCGCCCCGGCGCAATCCGGAACGATCTAAAATATTTTCTAAAATTAATTCGCCCCAATTTCCCATTGTCTTGTTGTCGCCTTTTAGGGCTTTGGTCAGATTGTGGGTTTCGCTAGACATTTTGACATTGAGTTCAATCAGTTTAGAAATTTCTCCGCGCAGGGTTCCCCGCTCGGTGCGTTCAGTGGAATAGCTTTCGTCGACTTTCTTTTCAAAGTCTTTAAGTCGTTCTTTAAATGGATCCAGCAGGATATTCAAGTTTTTCAAGCTTTGTTCAGAAAAGCGGGAACTTTTTTCGTCAAAAATTTTTGCAGCAAGAGCTTCAAAGCGATCACTCAGTTGCTTCGAGACCAAACTGACTTCCGATTTCTGAGTTTGCATGGCCCGCAGTTCGCCGATTTTACCCGATAGTTCTACATTCAATTGGGCAAATTCGGCTTCTTTAACTGCGATCTCAGCGGATTTGATTGCAATTTGTGCTTTGTTTCGGAAAAAGAAGAACGAACCACCAGAAACTGCGCCAAAAAGAAAGCCAACGGCTATGCCTGCCAATATTCCATATATCACATCAATATTCATAGCTGGGGACCATAGCATTTTTTTGTTTGGCATAAAGACAAAAGTTCATTGCAGATTCGCGGCGCCAAGCGAAGCGTCACTAGTTTAGCTGGGAAGGGGTTGGGCAAGGGCTTTGCCGGAAGTCGGGATTGGACTAACCCCAGCAGAGTTGAGAAAGACTTTGAGTTACGCTGTGCGCTAGTGATATCCCATTAGTCTTAGTCGATCAGGTTAAATCGGGAGCGTTAGGCGTGGAAATAAAGCTATCTTACTGGTTGGTTGCCTTCAGACCAAAAACTCTAACCGCAGCCTTGGTCCCTATTTTGGTGGCGACGGCACTTGTGGCTTCGCAAACGCAAAATGTTCAGTGGTGGATATCCGGAATGGCACTCTTGGCTTCCTTATGTATTCAAATCGGTACCAACCTGGTAAACGATGCAGCGGACTTTAAAAAAGGGGCTGATACCATCGATAGGTTAGGGCCACAGCGAGTAACGCAGGCTGGCCTGTTTTCGGCACGCAGAGTGCTGATCGTAGCTGCTGGTTTTTTTGTATTGGCTGCGATCTGCGGTATTCCTTTGGTTGCAAAGGGTGGAGCCGTCATTGTAGTTGTCGGTCTTCTTTCAATCCTGATGGGCTATGCTTACACGGCCGGCCCGTTTCCCCTGGCCTATTTGGGATTAGGGGATCTTTTTGTTATTCTATTTTTTGGCTTCGTCGCCGTTGGTGGCATGGCTTTTTTGCACCAGGGGCGCTTGAGTTCTGCCGATTTAGTTTTGGGCTTTCAGATTGGGCTTCTATGTGCGGCTTTAATTGCGATCAACAATCTGCGGGATATTGACGGCGATACCAAGGCAGACAAAAAGACCCTACCCGTTCGCTTTGGCAAAAAATTTGCCAGAATTGAAATTGCTGTCCTTGTGTTTTTGCCGTTTATTTTAAATATCTATTGGATTTTGAACGGGCAAAAGTGGGCGGGGATATTGCCATTTTTAATGCTTCCCCTAGGCGCTAATCTGGTGAAACTGGTCTTTAAGATTGAACCCAGCCGTGTCTATAATAAATTTTTAGGCAAGGCCGCTGCTTTGCATTTGGGATTTGGACTGCTGTTTGTCGTGGGAATTTTACTGTGATCAAATTTGCCTATCATAAATATAATCTTGTACCTGTGGCGCCCATTGGGGCGTTGGCTACCAATGGAACTCGCCAAGGGGCATTGTTTCGGATCATGTGGCCCGATGGCGGAGTTGGCTACGCGGATCTTTTTCCTTGGCCGGAAGTTGGCGACCATGAAATCGATATCCATATTGAGGCCTTGGAGCGAGGAAAGATATCACTGCTGCTCGAGCAAACTATTTGGCTGGCCAGAAAAGATGCCGAGGCCCGAACTGATCATCGTAGTTTGTTTGCAACCGGTGCCCGTGTAAAAAATCATTTTTTGATCAATGACTATACAAAATTTTCTGATTCAACAATGAAGGACATAAAAAGTGCAGGTTTTACCACAATCAAGGTAAAATGTGGCCGAGATTTCAATGAAGAAGCCGGTTTTGTCAGTCGCTTTATTCGGCAAAATCCCGGTTTTTTGGTACGGCTGGATTTCAATGCAAAAGCCAGTTTTGCAGAGTTTGAAAGATTTCTTTCACATTTTCATACCGTCGAACGCGCAAAAATTGAATTTATCGAAGATCCAATGCCTTTGGATTTTGAGGCCTGGACTGAGGCTCGGAAAATGATTGCGATTGCCGCTGATTTTGAATTCGAAAAGTTAGACGCCTCTAAGGCAGAGGCTGCTTTTTTCGACATTCTAATTCTTAAGCCAGCGCGAACAGATATTGATAGTGCGATGAAATTGATCGATCGTTGGGGCCTGAAAATGTGCGTTACGAGCTCGCTGGACCATCCCGTGGGCGTGGCCCATGCTTGTGCCGTGGCGTCGCGATTGAAGAAATTTTATCCAAATCGATTGCTGGACTGTGGCTGTTTGTCGTTAAAAAGTTATCAACCCAACGACTTTACCAATAGTATGTTTGTTCAGGGTCCATATTTAACGGGTATCCCGGGAACAGGGATCGGCTTTGACGATCTCTTTAAGAGAATTGAATGGACACCGATCAAAATAAAATAGAATTGGACTGGAAAAGCGCCACGTCGCGTTTGCTCTTAAATCCAAAGTTACCAATGGAAGAAAGAAACCAATTAAGGTCTCTATTTGACCGGTATCAATCGGACCTAAGTGGTCATTTATGGGTGGGCTCCAGCGGATCTTCTAGCTCTGAAGAGGCGTCAGTCAAACTTGTGGCGCTTTCGAAAACTGGATTTTTGCATTCTGCGCAAGCTGTAAACCAACATTTACAATCTAAAAAAAGTGATATTTGGGGGCTGGCTTTGCCCAGCTTTCATGTGGGGGGACTGGCGATTTTAGCTCGGGGTTTTCTTTCTGGTGCCAAAGTTGTTGATTTTTTTTCGCCCGAGCCGTCGCGGACCGAGCAGGCATCGATGCCTGTTCCGATGCCTGTTCCGATGCCGATTCAGTGGAGTGCAGAAAACTATTTTCATTTTCTCAAAGAGCATCGGGTGACCCTCAGTGCATTGGTGCCGACACAGGTTTTTGATCTGGTGCAAGCAAACTTAGGGGCCCCGTCGCATTTGCGGGCTGTGATTGTTGGTGGCGCGTCTTTGCAGACCGAGCTTTACCGACAAGCCAGGGTTTTGGGCTGGCCGCTGCTGCCAAGTTTTGGAATGACAGAAGTTTGCTCGCAAATCGCAACTGCTGATTTAGGATCTCTATCAAGTTTAGAGTTTCCTGCCTTAAGGATTTTACCCCATGTGCAATGCCGAATCACAGTCTCGGGTCAGCTTGAAATTCGCAGTCCTGCCTTGTTAAGTGGCTACGCGCAAATTCTTAAAAATAAATTTCATTTTTGTGATCCAAAGCAAGATAGTTGGTATCTTTCAGAGGACCGAGCTCAGCTCATCGATGACACCTTGCAACCTTTGGGGCGCGAGTCTGAATATGTCAAAGTCCTTGGCGAGGGCGTGAATATTTCCATCGTCGAAGCCCAGTTTCGCAATTTTTGCCGCAAGCAAACTAATCGCCAGGAATTGGAGCTTTATGTTGGCACCAGCGCTGATTTTCGCAGAGGGGTGCTTCTCAATGTATATGCCCTTCAAGATCCAACGCTTGCCAAAAAACTTCAGCTGTTGCTGATTGAGTTTAACAAAGAAAATATTCCTGTTCATCGGCTTGATCAAATTCGGTGGGTCGATAAGTTTCCAAAAACTGCACTGGGAAAGATTCAAAGAAATCTTTTGAAGTAGGAGGTTGCAAATTGCAGATGCCCTGTTTTCAAACAGATGCTTTTATGGTTTTCTTTTTTGTTTTGCTTCCTTTAGCATCGCATCTTCAGCTTCGGATTGCTCGGCCAAGTTTTTTTTAATTGAAGCTGCCGAAATTTTTGGACCTTTGCCAATTCCCGGGCAGAAGGTGACGACTTCCTTTTTCCACGTTTTTGCATTCATGACTTCGGGCCAGAACGGCCAGGTTCGGCACTGGGCCGGTCGGGCATCGTAAACCGAGCAGCGCTTGCCGATCAGGAACATGCAATCAGGATTTTTTGGATCTTCCTTCAAATGATAAACACCATTCAGGGTGTCGCAGTATTTTTTGCTAAAGCTACGGGTTGAAATCTTTAAATGTTTGGCAAATCGCTTTCGGTCGGCTGGTGAAACGAAGACAAATCCATATTCGCCATGCGAGGTACAACACTTTCCTGAACCCTGACATTCGAATCGCACGCCGTCCTGCCACCAAGGCTTTTCGGTTGCTGTAGTGCTTTGGTTTTGCTGTTTATTCATGGATAATTTTCCTGGAGTTGGCTTTGGTTGATTCCTGATATTGAAGTAAAGGAGACCTTATGGAATCAGGCAATGAAACCTTTAGCTGATCTTTTACATGCAAACAAATGTGGACCAATTTGGCCTCGGCCAGCAGCCCTCTTTCGTGATCCCAGAATCTGTAATGAATTGAAAAAGAGCGACTACGGATTTCACCCATAACAACTTCAACCGAGTATTTTTTTCCAGGAAAAAACGGGGCCAGGTATTTGACCTCTAGGTGGTGGATTGGCAAAGCGACTTCGCTATTGGCAAAATATTGTGCCCAGGGAATACCAATGGCTGCTAGAAAGTCCTCAAAGCTATCGTGGATGAGGTCGGTGATGTTCCCGAAGAATAGAATTCCGGCGGGGTCGGCTTGACGGAATCGAATCTGAATTTCTCTTTGGAAGGTCTGCATATTTTCGTACAATGAAGCAAGCTCTCCTTGACATCAAGCGAAGAAATTTGAAATGTATGGCTCTGCGCAAACACTATAAAAAAGAGTCAAAAGAAACAAGAGAATTGCGAATATTGTCATGGACATCAAAGTATACGATTCTAAAGACTTTCCTGCCTACTTACCCAAGCTAAATCATCTTTACGATGATCTTTTTGCCGGTGGAAAAGGGTTTCGCGCCAAGCTGATTCGTATGCTGGCGACCTCGCTGCAATTGCCCGCAAAAACCGAACTTCTTTTGGCTCAGACCATCGAGTTCATCCACAATGCTTCTCTGCTGCATGATGATTTGGTTGATCGTTCACACCTGCGGCGGGGGAAAACGACGGCTTGGTTGAAGTTTTCGCCAGAGTATGCGGTGCTTGCCGGTGATTATCTTTTAGCCCGGGTGATGGTGAATTTGTCCTCCCATGGCAATTTGAAACTTGTTCAGTATACCGCTGAAGTCATTTCCGACCTTCTGGAGGGCGAGTGGCTGCAGGATTCATTGATTCAGGATTTTAGCCTCGAGCTCAGCCAATTGGATCGGGTGCACAATCTAAAAACTTCTTCGCTTTTTAAGTGGTGTTTGCGGGCTCCGTTCATTTCGATTGAACGCTATGAACCTTTTTTGCATACCACCTTGCAAGAAATGGGCACAATTCTTGGTCAGCTCTTTCAGCGTTCGGACGATCTTTTGGATTTTGATATTCGCAACTTTGAAGGCAAGGCTATTCTGGGTGATCTAAAGTCAGGTTACCTGAATTCTTTTGGCGCCTTTTTAACCCGCTCTTGGAGCGCTGATGCTCGGGAAAAACTAAAAAGTATTCGTACCCTGCCTGAACTCTATGCGCTGTGCGAAGGTAAAGAAAAATTCGTTGTGCGAGTTAATGAATTCGATGAAGGAAATCTATTTTTGATTCAGCTCTATCAACATCATTTGCAAACTTTAACGCAGTTTTTGAGTGAAAACGAAAAGCCACTTTTGCAGCAATTGCAGCCCTTATCAGAAGTATTATATTGGCGAAAGAAACCAGAATGAAGCGATTGGTAACACTGACTAAAGCAAATTCTGAATTTGAAAGCTACCTATTGGGAAGTTTTTCCCGCACTGAGCGGGCAATTCCTGTTCAATCCTTAAATATCAGTACGGGTGCCGAGCAAGTGACTTTTGAGATTGTTGCAATTGAAGAAATTCAGGTACCTAAATTATTTAGTAAATGGGCAAGCATTTTAAAGGCAAAAAACTTTGTGCTTCTGGCTTTTCCGATGTTTGCAGTGGTCATGAAGCTTAATGAAGCCAATCGGTTTTCTGATCCAATTACGGGGGCTTTAAGTACGATTGGGGCTTTTTGTCTGTTGCTGGCGATGAATCTGCGTAACGATTTCAACGATCATATGCGGGGGCTGGATCGAGTTCTATCCAATTCGGGAAGTCGCGCAATTCAGAAGGGCTGGATTGCCGCTTACCAAGTCAGGCGTCTATCGAATTTGCTTCTTGTGTTTGGATTTATATTTGGTTTGCCAGCGCTTTTTCGTTACCGACCGGTGATTTTGATCGTTGCTTTATTGACAGTTTTTATTTTTTTGATGTTGAATTCGGAACAAACTGGAATGAAACATCGGCGCTGGACCGAGCTTGCGGTGTTTCTACTTTTTGGACCTATCTTGGTCATTAGCTATCAACTCGCTTGCGGTGGTGGAATTGATGAAGAATCGTGGGTCCTTGGGGTTGTGACTGGTTGGTTTGCCGTTTTTAGATTGCATTTAAAAAACTTTGAGCAGCTCATAGAAAACTCGCAGGCTCGATTTGACAATACGATAGCTTCCCTTGGTTTCGAGAAAAGCAAAAAACTAATAGTTGGCTGGTGGATTGCTTTTTTGGTTTTATTTGATGCTTATCATTTTCTTTATACCTCATTGTTTTGGGCTTGGATGTTGGGGTTATCCTCGCTTTTGGTCTCGTTTGCATTTGTGACATCGATGCTCTGCTTGCAGAGCCCCGTGGGCTCAGGAATGACCAAAACTCTGTTTCAGGGGCGGGCCATGTATCTTTTTGTATTGAGTCTTTGGTTTTTGGAAAATCTTTTTTATTTGCTGAAAATGGAGTTCATTTTTTGAAGGTCTTTGTGGCTCCTCTCGCGGCGACTGACGAACCAGAAAAAAGATTCAATCTTGCGCGAATTGCCAAGGCCGTGGGCATCGAATTGTTGGACAATTCTATTGAGGAAAGATTCTATCTACAAATTGATGACGCTGGTTTGGTTCTTGTTGATCGAGAAAAGGGTCGCTTCGGTTTGGACTTTGTTAACGATGCTTTAAATTATCATCGCCGAGCGAACCGCGGGAAGAATGAGTTGATTGCTAAAGCCTTGGGCGCGCAGCTGGGGATCCGCAGAATCCTGGATTTGACCGCAGGTTTGGCTCAAGATGCTGTGTTTTTGATGCGCCTAGGGTTTCATGTCGAGGCCTGTGAGCGAAACCCATGGGTTTACCTTTTGTTGGCAGAGGCGCAGCAGCGGGCTGTCAGCAGTGATTCTAAAGTTTTTGTAGAAAGTCATTTTCATTTTTGCGAAGGGGCATGCCTGCTGGATAAATTTGCGACGGACCATCAGAAAATTTCTGTTTTCATTGATCCCATGTATCCAGTGCGGAAAAAAGTCGCATTGCCTAGAAAAGAAATGCAAATTTTTCGCGATCTTGTTGGGTCCGATTCGGATTCCACAAAGTTGGTCGAAAAGGCACTGGATTTGGGATATCGTCGCGTGGTCGTTAAGCGTCCGCTCAAAGCAGCACCATTAAGGCCCGGCCCAGATCATCAGTACAAGGGTAATACCGTCCGCTTTGATCTGTATCTAGGAACCTAGACTAGGAGTAAAGTTATGAGTTTTCTAATTTGGTCTTCATTGCTTGTCGTCAGTGCCGTGGGCTGGGTCATGTTAGTTCGGGGATTGGCAGATTTGCGACAAGGTTTTGAAAGCCGGTGGTGGGCCTCAGGGCAGCAAGGATTTTGGAAGTCTTTTTGGCGTCTACTGGTTTCCCTGTTTTTGCAGCCTTCGTGGGCGTCGGCGCTGTCCGACATAATGGCACTTGGGGCGACTCAGGTTTTTCCGCGACGAAATTTTTTAGCGGGATTGGCGCTTTTAAGAATGACTTCGGTGGTAGCACTTTTGGTCGTTGGTACTCTATTGCTGAATGTGAACAGTAGCTATCTGTTGCTATTGGGGGCTTTGCTATGGTCCGTTTCCCGTTGGTGGCGGGTGCTTCAGCCCTGGGCACTTGTCGCTCTTTCAGTGGGGATTCTTTTGTTGGGTTTTGAATTTAGCATAAAGCAGTCTTCAATTTTGTATGCTTCGGCAATGGAACTTCCCTTTCTTTTCACGTTAGGGGATTCCCTTTGGTCGACAATTGCGACGGCATTTTGTTTTGCTTTTCTTTTTGGCTTTATTGTACAACTTTCTGGCTTTGGATTTTTAGCTGCGGCAATTTTGGTCTTAACCGGACTGGCTTCATTGCCGTCGGCCCTTGCGTTGGCTTTGGGTGATATCGCTGGTCTTTGGTTCTATTTTGTTTGGGTCTTTCGCAAGTCAGCGCTTTGGCCTGATCAACTTTGGCGATATCTATTGTTCTTCTTATCGGCTGTTATTTGCTTTTCGGGTTTTTCTTTTTTACAGGAGATAGTAAGAATCATTTTGCCGGGGGCTTACTCTCCGGAATTGAGATTTGAGCAATTTGTGATTTTAGTCGGGATGGTATTTTTTATTGAGACCTTAATTTCAATAGTTTTCTTTTTTTTCCTATTCAGAAAAACATCAAAATTTGTTGATAAAAGTCCGGTTGTTATTCCGCAGATTCAAGAGGATTTTCTTTCGACTGCTTGTAAAGAGGCCATTCGTCGAAAAATCATTCGGACCTTGGTCTAAGAACAATATTTTTCCAAGCCACTTGGTGGGAAAGAATCTAAGATAGATTCAATTTTATGGCTGATGAAAACTCCCAATCTAACAAGAAAATAAAGGACCTACAGTCCGAGCTTGCTCGCAAAGACGCAGAGCTTGCAAAATATCGCCACCAGCTTGGTCGCGCCAACGAGACCCTTGAAAAAATTATTGTCGATCTTGATCATGAGCTAAAGTTAGCAGCTAAAATTCAAAAGCTTCTATCGCCTACCGAAATGCCGAGTATTCCGGGTTTTGAATTTTCCAGCAAGTTTGTGCCGGGGATGAAGAGTGGTGGCGACTACTTTGATATCTTTGAACACGAAGATAAACTTAAATTCGGAATTTTGGTTTCTAGTAGCTCTGGATACACAATGTCGGCCCTATTTCTGTCCATCTTAATGAAGTTTTCTGGACAAATCGAAGCTCGACGAGGGTTGAGTCCTGAAATGGTTTTAAAACAACTAGGCAGCGAGATTCTTTCTGAAATGGGTGAAAAGGACTCCGTCAGTATGTTTTATGCTGTAGTTGATCGTCGTAATTTTGAAATAAAATATTCAAGTGTTGGTAAAATTTCTTGTCTATATCAAAGCTACAGCGATGAAAAGATGGTCCAGTTGGAAAGCACGGGTGGACCTTTGTCGAAAGCTTCCACCTTTCAGCCACTGGCTCATTCATTCCAGCTCAATCCTCGAGATCGTCTGATTCTTTGTACCGAGGGTGCGACCCGGATGAATCAAGTTATTCAAAGTTTGCAAAAGCTATCTAATTCCAGCGTCCATGATCTTCGAAACGAAATTGTTTTTCAGGTTGAAAGTATAAATCAATCGCAGTTTCCAGATCGGGACCTGACCGTGCTTGTGACCGAGGTCAAGGATCGAGTTATAAAACTTGCCAAGAAAACATGACTATAGGAACATTTAAACAACCGAAATAACTGAAAAATTTTGAATTGAAAGGATCGCCTTATGCCAGAAGTGCAAATTTTTGAGGGGGCCATCGATAAGGGACTAGAGGGAATCGTAGCCTGCAGCACGGCTGTATCGTCGATTCAGGGGAATACACTTTTCTACCGTGGATTTACGATCGAGGATCTGGCGGCTAATTCAAATTTCGAGGAAGTCACATTTTTGCTGTGGCAGGATCGCTTGCCCTCGGCTAGCGAATTTGAAAAATTTAAGTCAGAAATCGCAGCTGAGTTTAGCTTGCCAAGTGGATTGATTGCAGCTTTGAAAGTTTTGCCGGCAAAGGGCGTGCATCCAATGCAGTGGTTGCGAACTGCATTTTCTATGATGTCGCATTGGGATGCTGAAGCGAATGATATTTCACCAGAATCAAATGCAAAAAAAGCGATTAAGATGTTAGCTAAGATGGGCAGTTTGGTTTGTGCCTTCGAAGCAATTCGTAATGGTAAAGAAGTGGTTACTCCGAAAAAAGATAAATCCGTTGCCTGGAATTTTATGTATATGCTTGGCGGCGGCAAAGAGCCCAATACTGAACACGTTAAGATTTTTGATACCTGCCTAATTTTACATGCGGATCATGAACTTAATTGTTCTGCCTTTGCAACACGGGTCACCAGTTCGTCATTGTCCGATATGTATTCGGCAATCACCTCTGCGCTTGGCGCTTTAAAAGGGCCATTGCACGGTGGCGCGAATGAGCAAGTGATGCTGATGTTAAAGAAAATTGGCACCAATGAGAAAGCACAACAATTTGTTAAAGATGCTTTGGCAGCAAAAGAAAAAGTAATGGGAATTGGCCATCGGGTCTACAAGGATGGCGACCCGCGGGCGGCAATCTTGAGAAAGCTTAGTGATAAGCTAACCGCAGCCATTGGAGAACATCATTTGTATGAGATGTCGACCTTGATTGACGATACCATGAACAAAGAAAAGGGTCTGATGCCCAACGTGGATTTTTACTCAGCCACGGTGTATTACAGTTTAGGAATACCAATAGATATTTACACGCCAATTTTCGCCGTTTCCCGAATCGCTGGTTGGATTGCTCATGCGAACGAGCAGTACGCCAACAATCGGATCTACCGTCCCCGTGGCAAGTGGACTGGCAAGATGGGTCAAAAATGGACGGCTTTGGGCAGTCGAGGCTAAGTGTACAAGGTTCTAATCATTTCCACCTCATTCGATGAGCAAAAGATGATTGAAGAGATAGCCCAGCACCACAACCCTGGGGGACTGTCTATCGAGACCACAGCATCTTTTGCTCAAGAGTCCGTTTGGTGGGCAACCAGTGGACCAGATCTTTTGATCATTCGATTACCCGAGGACGAGCTTCTTCAGGGATATTTTTACACAAAATTACGAAGAGACGTGCCAAAGCAGCAGAAGATGATCCTTCTGACAACCTCGATAACAACAAGTTTGATGCAGCTTTCAGTCGAGTATCTGAAGGTTCGAATGCTAAAGACACCCATCGAGGGCTTTTTGCTATTTCAGACCGTCGAAGATTCATTGCGTGAATATGAAGTTGGTAAACAACAAATACACCCCCGCTATCTAACTGATGTTTCGGTTGATGTCCGCTCTGATTTTAAAGAGGGTATTAACAAAGGGACAATGAAGAATCTGTCGATGTCCGGAGCCTATTTTGAAAGTACTGAAAGTAGATTTCCGATCAAGATAAATGATCTTGTTCACCTGACACTCAGTATGAACGTTGGCAAGCAGTATGTCTTTGATGCTAAAATTGTCTGGATTAAAGAAATTCGTGCAGGTAGTTTTGGTTACGGTGTTACCTTTGTTAATAAAGAGGACGTCTATAATAATTTACTGAAGGGTTTCTGAGCAATGGCCACTATTTTTACAAAAATTATTAAGGGTGAACTTCCTTGTTACAAAATTCACGAAGACGAGTTAACCATTTCTTTTTTGGCACTTGATCAGGTCCATCTTGGTCATACCTTGGTTTTGCCAAAGGCTGAGATTAGCCATTGGTATGAAGTTCCGGAAAAAGATTACCTGCAAGTTGCAAAAAATGCCCAGGTCATTGCACGAGCGATCAAAAAATCAACCGAGTGCTCGCGCGTCGGCACCATCGTGGCAGGTTTTGAAGTACCCCATTATCATCTTCACTTAATCCCGTCTTGGTCCATTGCAGATCTTTCGTTCGCTGGGGCAAAACGCCGCTCGGATCAAGAGATGAAAGATATTCAGCAGAAAATCATATCTTTTCTAAAATTTTAGATTTTATGTTTACCTATCGGTATTCTCAACCCAACGAATATCACTTTTCTTTGGATTCAATTGAAGCTCCGTTATCAATTTCAAATTGGAATGCAAAAAATGGCATCGAGGCGGCTCGAGTTTTAGACCTATGCGCGGGCTGCGGCGTAATGGGATTTGAGTATTTTTACAGAAATCGTCGTCTTCAAGAAATTCAATTTTTGGAAATCCAGAAGGACTACCTGCCTCATTTTAATCACAACAAGAAGCTGGTCATTGAAGACTTTTTAAGAACGAAGCAATTCGCACAAATTTCTACACCAACTTTTGACTTTCAGAACCTTAACTATAAAGAAATTGCGCAGCGGACCGATTGGAGTGGATATTTCGATTTGATTCTTTGTAATCCCCCCTACTTTCGACCTGGGCAAGGGAAAGCGTCCCCTTCAGAATTTAAAAATCGTTGCCGCTTTTATATCGATGCGTCGTTCTTGCAATTGCTGGAGGCAATCCTGATCAGCTTGCATATTAAAGGGTCGGCATTTCTTCTGTTGCGTCCCTTAGATAATCACGGCTATGACGTGCACCAAGAACTATCGCAATTCATTGCTGGGCGAGCATCCTATGAATCCATTGGCAACATTCGCGGAACTGACTTAATTCGAATTTTCAAAACCCGCTAAGGGTTTTGATTTTACTTGCTACATGCAATCGGACAGAAAAGTTTCTTGAATGCTTACTTCGGTATCTTTACCAGAAATCTCAGCCAATGAAGTACCTTTACCCGAATAGATCAGACCTCGAAAGTCGTATAAATTATGAAAAATATCAAGGCGGACTTGTTGCCACCCTGGTCGCTGTTGAGTATAGCAAGAGGGGCTGCAGTGACCGTGGCCGCTGTTGCAGCCGCCGTAACACTTGGTTTCTAGGATCTGACATCTGCGCATCTCTTGGCGAACTTCTTTGTGACTGTTTTCAAGACGGCGACGAAGTTGCATTCCGACGCTTTCTTCATCACTTGTGGTCACCTTGGAGTTTTCAGGCAAACATTCCACTGCACCGCTAGTCTTGTCATAAATGGCGCCTTTAAACTTCAAATCAAAGCCATCTTGAGAAAGACTGACTTCCTTCGAAGTTCCGCTAATTTTTACATTTTCGAGTTTAACGCCAGACTGCAGGACCAGTTGGGTTCCCTTTGTTGAACGAAGCGTCACATTTCTCTGACCTTCGATGGTCAGACTCGCGGGGCCAAAGCCCTCACATGAAGTCAATATGATGAAAGAAAGAATCGCGATTACTTTGCAACCAATAGATATATTTTTCATACTACGATTTAATTCGCAAAATTTAAAAGAATCAAGGGCTTCACCTTTTTGACTCTGAAGGCCAGTGCCGTTTTAAAATGCGCTTTGTCTGAGCCCCTGCACTTGGGTAGTCTCAATTCATTGCTTCTCCTTTGGAATATGTCATAGTTAGCGGTATGATTTTAAATTACATTGGTGAATCATGGGTTCCGGCTCAAGAGAAAAAAGTATTCTTAAAAATTTGCCCCTTTAAAGGGGATATTCTCGAAGAGGTCTCGGCCTGTGAGGCGATGGACTTTGTTCGGGCATTGCAGTTTGCCAAAAAATCATTGCTCTTGCCGAAGCGTCCGGATTTTGAAGAGCGTGGCCAAATTTTGCGAAAAATTGCGGATATTATAACCGAAAATGAAATGGCATACTCTAAAAGGGAAGCTTCACATCAAGCTGTACCAGAATCTTTCGTTTTAGAAAATAGCGTTCGGCCTGCAGCCAGAGCATTTATTTCAGCCGCCGAGGACACCGAGTTTAAGTTGCAACATCCAAATCACGATTCGTTTCTTCCGACGGGGATTGTTGTCATTGCCCCCCACTGGGGCTTGAGTTTGCGATTTTTGTGCGAAAAACTTGCGCCAGCTATCGGTGCTGGAAATGCGGTGATTGTAAAGCCATGTTCTGACAGCCCGGTCACCGGGCAGATCCTTGGTGAAATTCTAGAACGTATTCGTTCTGAATTTCCCGAAGCGCAGTGGGCTTCCGGTACCTGCCAAATTCTGCAGGGTCAAAAAGAAGACCTTTTAGAATTGATGGCAGGTCATCCCTCGGTGCGCGCAATTGCTGCCTCTTCAAGTTTATTGACTGGTGAATTGATTCAGAAGGCAGCAAGTCCTACCTGGAAAAAAATGCAGTTGCACATGGGCTACAATAATTCGGGCTTGGTGCTACCAGATGCAAAACCTGAAGAATGCATCGAGCAAATTTACAATTCTGCATTTATCGGCCAAGGCCAGATCTCTTGCAATATCAGCAGACTTTTTGTTCTTGAATCTCAGGTTGTTCAGTGGACAGATCTTTTGCTTGAGCAAAGCAAAAAATCAAAGTGGCAGGGGCCAATGATGCGAAAGACCGATCGCCCGCGTCTTGAGGACTTACTGCGCCAAGTTCGGGCCGACCAAGGTAAAATTATTGCCGGAGGCGAGATCTCGGACCAAGGTGGTTTATATTTATCGCCAACCATGACTCAAGACCTTTCGCACTGTTCGGTTTTACAACAAGATACCATTGCGGCGCCGTTACTTATAATCTCTGCTGTTAAGTATGCTCACGAGATGGTTAAGTGGGTAAATACGGGTTACTATGGACAAATAGCTCAGGTGTGGGGCTCGCTCGAAAAAACATCAGCCATTGCGCAAAAATTGGAAGTGGGCGAAGTCTGGGTGAACGGCTGGGTTGAGAAGTCCCGACGCATTCCCTATGGCGTCAAACAATCATTTTTTGGTGTTGCTGATGATAGAACCTTTGGCACTTTTTTTTCTGACTGTAAGAAAATTGTCTAAGATTTTGGGTGCCGCCAGAAGTTTGCCATATTTCCGTTGGAATTTTGGCTACCGAAGCAACTGTGCAACTAGTTCAAGGTGTATTTTCGGTCTCTTGCTTTTCGGTCGCAATCGGGGCAGTGGGCTTCTTCTAAAATTTGCAGCTCTTGGTCGAGGCGCACATGTAGTAGCTCAAGGGCCGCGCCACACAATACACAGTTATTATGAGCTTTTAGAAATTCTTTTTGCGCGTGGGACTGGACTTTTTCAAAGTATGGCAGCTTATTTGGACTCATTTTCAAGACCCCTTCTGTGACGGACACATGCAGAAGGTTGCAATTCAAAGACCAAATTTTTGAAAATCGAAGCGGGAACTTATCTATGCAGAATATTTTCAGACGACGCGGTTTTTGATGGCGCTAGCTCTTGGGTGAGCCAATCTCTTTTTTGTTGGACAATGATGTCGACGACTTCAGCGGGCGAAAGTCCAAATATTTCAATCAAAATTCTTAGCGACTTGATGGGTACATTTGATATTCCCCGTTCAATATTCGAAATAAATTGCGGCGATCCATAGCCCAATCTTGCTGCGACTTCAGATTGAGTCAGTCTTTTTGCTTCACGGCGATCCTTTAAAAATCGTCCCAGGGACGTTGCACAGTCCTCGATACATTCAACTCTTACTGATGTTTCTGTCATAGGAACTCCATTCACTTGATTCTGCAATAGACTTAGTAAATAGGAATTTATGATACTCGGGCAAGGGATTCTAGATGAGCAGGACTAAAACTTTTCAATTGCAAAATTTTGCTTTAAGCAGCGATTGAATTAAATAGAATTCTTAGCATGATCTTAACGAATCCTTTGCGATTACGAACCGATCAGGCCATCTCAATAAATTCTTTAACCAAAGCTGAGATCCCTTTGAACACTTGGTAAGGCTTTGCATCGCCGTACATATATGCAGGTGTCGTGATGATTTTATTTTCGCGATCCGTGACATAGTCATCGACTGGGCAGTCCACATGATAGGCGCCAGTTTTTATGATCTCATTTGCCGTATCAAGGTCGTTACCAGTGGTGACCGTAATGCCTTTTTTTCCCAACACTTTTGCGATCAAAACAGGTGCGATACAAATGGCGGCGATAGGCTTACTCTGCTGATAGAATTCATCAATACAGCGCTTAACCTCTGGATGAATAGTACATTCAGAACCTTTGCTAGCCCAGTCACATAAATTTAAAGCGACGCCATAGCCTCCGGGAAAAGCAAGTCCATCAAAACTTTTTGTCTGCAATTCAGAAATATTTTTTATTTTGGATCGGGCAATTCGCGCTGATTCAACTAGGACATTTCGCTTTTCTGGCAAAGCTTGGTCGGTCATAAAATTTAATGCTGTAAAGTCGTTATTCGGAGCAAAAAATTCGATTTGGGCTTCGGCCATTCCCAGGGCGATAGTTAGACTTACGGCTTCATAAATTTCTGAACCATCTTTATTGCCACATCCAGCAAGTATAACAGCGATTTTTTTCAAAGGCACCTCTCGGTTCGCTTGTTCTATTCGATTCCGAACTTGAAGTCTTTAATTTCTTTGCAGAGGTTTACTGGAACCACTCGGCCTTGATAGTCGATCCAGTCTTGCCGGCAAAACTGAAGATCACTTGAAAAGAAAGGGACCGAAGGGCTGGCAATGATTTGAAAATGGGTTTTGACCCCCCTGGTTTCGCTTTGCCATGTGATTTTGTCAAAGCTGACTTTGACGGCAGGAATATATTTGCTGCACAGGCCGGCATCGGTCTTTAGTCCACCGCAATCGGCTCTGGCCTGAACGAGATCAGGCACTGGAAACTCAGTTTTTTCCTGGGTCAAGCGATGATAGCTAACTCGGGGTTTTCCAGCCTCAAAACTTGTTACCCATCCTGCCATGACCTTGATGAGTGTATCTGTGGGCAAAGCAAGAATTGCAGTTGAACTTGGTTTCTTACTTGCAACCAGGTGGGATTCTTCGTGTGAAGGTTTAAACACGCCGTCTTTTAGCTCGTTGGTTTCATCAACCACGGTCAAATAGATATTGTCCGCGTCCTCGCTGCGATCTGTGACTGTTTTTGCTGTTTGCATGATAACCTGCGGAAGTCCAGTATCCACAGATTGTGCATAAACAGAATATGAAAACTCACCTTTCTTAATCGCAATGGGATCAGGCTGTCCCAATGCATTCAAGGCGTCATTGACCTCGCTGATTAAATTTTCTTGGCCATAGTCCGCTTTATGCTCAGGGGTCTTCATACAGCCCAGCAAGCTAAAGAAGAACGCAGGAATGGCAATGGCCGCAATCGTTAAAAGCATAAGAATTTTCATACGGAATCCCAACCCCAGAACCAAAGTGGCAGTGGAAAAAGTTTTAGAAGTTTTTCAGAGGTGGCGGCTGCGGTAAGGGGTATTTCAGAAATTGGCCCAAAGAGCAGAGAGACAAAGTCCTTTTCATCAGAAATTGTCAATAGATCCCCGGGAAGGCCAAAGACAATATGACTTCCTTGCTTTTCTAGAATTAAATCTTGCAGACCATTTTGCCGCGCTGTTTTTTTAATTTTTGCAAACAAGCCAGCCTGATTAATAATTTTTATCATGCCTAAAAATCCTTCCGTAACAACCGAGCCAGGCAATTCCTTCAATTGGCGATGTAGATTTGTCGACTGTCGTGGAAAAATTATGGTGACTGGCTTGGCCTTTTCTTTTCGGATGTGACTTAATAAGGCAATTATTTTCGAGGTGCTTCCGCCCCACTCATGGATGTAGTTGGTCAGATCAGCCCCTTTGCCATCAACGGCATAGGCCACAAGCTGACCTGTTTGATCCCAAGCCGTATATACCGTTGATTGTGGGATATTCATAAATTTTTGAATGTCTTCGGCGGTTCTGACGCTGCCGACGGTGTGTTGGGAGTAAAGTCGATAGATGGCCGCCGCTGAAACATTCGCGCCGCGGATGTACTTAAGGCCGCTGGCGGCAGGGGTTGTGAACTCATTTTCAAGGGTGCAGCTTATTTCAGTTCCAGCAAGTTCGAAATCCAGCTTGCGATAGAATTCATGCAGATTCGTCCAAAGAATTGCAATGTCGCATTCTTGGCGGCGGGCCTCGGCCAGGCATTCTTCAAGAACTTTGGTACTCAAACCTTGGCCTCGATGTTCAGAGTCCGTTACCACACTTCCGATGGCAGCGGCTTTTAGAATGGCAATTGGTGTTTTAATAATAAGTGGTTTGAGTACCGCATGGGACAGCACTTTTCCCTGTTCGGTAATGATGCGAATATTATTCAGATTTGTCGGCCCCAAGGCCGTCGGATATTCCTGACTAAGGGACCAGCCGGCTTCGGGCCGAAGGTGGCTATGTAAAAACTCTAATACCTGGGAGTACTCAGACTCCCTTGGTGAACGTGGACCTTCCATGGCAACCTCCTAGTAAAAGTACAGTTTAGCGTAAAATGTGTGCTGGATCAGGGTTCTTGGGGGCCAGTTCTAGGAATCAAGACCGATGTCTGGACAAGTTCAGCGAAGCTCTGTATATAGTTGTCATTAGCGACCTAATTTGTACGGAATTTATACGGAGTAGCCATGGCTGACATCACCCAAAAGTGGAAAGAAAATGCAACGGGTAAGGTATTCGTTGATCAATCCTGTATTGCTTGCGATGCCTGTGTTTTGGCAGCTCCAAAAAACTTCAAAATGCATGAAGAGGACGGCCATGCCTACGTTGCCAAGCAGCCAGAAAGCCAAGATGAAATCGCTGCCTGCAAAGAGGCCAAAGAGGGTTGCCCCGTCGAGGCCATCGGCGACACCGACGAAAATCCGTAAGGCTTCGCAGCAGGAATTGGTCGATCTTTTTCAACGATATTACCCCGATGCCCACTGTGCGTTGGACCATGAAACCCCGTTTCAATTGCTAGTTGCGACTATTCTGTCTGCCCAGTGCACTGACGAGCGGGTGAACCAGGTGACCCCTGCATTGTTTGCGCAGTATCCAAGCGCCATCGAGATGGCCAAGGCCAAGACAGACCAGGTCGAGCTTCTTATTCATTCGACGGGATTTTATCGAAATAAAGCAAAAAATTTAATTTCTTGCGCGCGCTCGCTGGTTGAAAAATACCAAGGCCACCTTCCTAGGACCTTAGATCAGTTGGTTGAGCTAGCTGGAGTCGGACGAAAAACAGCCAATGTGGTAATGGGAAATGCTTATGGTCTTGTCAGTGGGATCGTTGTCGACACCCACGTTGCTCGACTTTCGCATAGGTTTGGCTGGAGTAAATCAGCAAACCCCGAAGTGATTGAACGGGACCTGCAAAAAATTATTCCTAAAGCACATTGGATTATGCTTTCCCATTGGCTGATTACCCATGGCCGACAAGTTTGCAAGGCGCGCAAGCCCCGCTGTGAAAAGTGTTTTTTATCGGAAATGTGTCCGCAGATTCTTTGACCTCTTCATTTGCCCGGGGTTTAATTGTTATCACTATGTTTGTAGCATTTTTCGAAAGTCTCAAATATGTCGGGCATCTTTTACCAATCGCATTTCTTAGAATCTATTTGGGTTTCTACTATCTAGATCAAGCGCTAGAAAAATTTCGTGGTGATTTTTTGCTGCGTCCCCGCTTAGCCGCAGAAATTGATGATGTTTTGCCAACCTTGCAAGTGCCTGTTTGGTATAAATCATTTCTTGCCGATGTCTTGGTGCCCTATTGGAAACCATTTGCCTTTGCCATTACTGGATTTGAACTTGCAATTGCGATTTCATTTTTACTTGGCTACGTGACACGGCCGATGGCCCTGATTGGTGCATTGTTGGCCCTGAATATGTATGCTATTCACGGCGACTCCGGCGAGCATTTTTACAAGACACTGATCGCGATTCATTTGGTTTTAGCTTGGATTGGCGCCGGTCGTTGTTTGGGATTTGACTATTTCTTTTACAAACGCCGTCGCGGAATTTGGTGGTAGCTTGTGCGTAATTTTATTGTTTTTGTCGTTCTGATCTTTCTTTCTTTGTTTATCGCCGTGACTTGGAAAAACCAGCAGGGTGCCGAAATTGAACAGCGACCTGTGGTTAAGGTATTCGGATCGACTTCGTTCACCTCTCAATGGGGTCCTGGACCTTGGTTAAAAGAGCGATTTGAAAGAAGCTGCGATTGTCGGTTGGAATACTATGACGGGGCAGACAACACTATTCTGTTACAGCGCTTGAAGGCAGAAGGTCGAAATGGCGGCGCTGATGTTGTTTTGGGATTTGATCAATATGACTTAGAGCAAGCACAGGCTGCTTTCCAATGGAAGAAAATCGATACGTCCCATATTGATTTTTTTGACGAAGTCAAAACGACGCTTTCGGCCTCTAACCTTGTTCCCTACGACTGGGGTACTCTATCCTTTGTCGTCAAGAAATCAGAAATGAAACAATTGCCAAAAACTTTGAATGATTTTTTGGCTCCAGAATGGAAGGGTCAGATTGTTCTAGAGGATCCTCGCACGAGCTCTCCGGGGCTGCAGTTTTTAGTTTGGCTAATTCAGTTGCGGGGCGAAGAGCAAGCCTTTGATTTTTTGAAAAAGTTTAATGCGCAGCTACACTCCTATGCTCCTAGTTGGTCAAGTTCATATGGTTTGTTTCAAAAAGGACAAGTTAAAACGACATTTTCCTATGTCACTTCACCGGTCTATCATTTGATCGAAGACAAAAGCACGGACGTTATAGCTGTTGAGTTTGAAGAGGGCCATCCCATTCAATTTGAATTTATTGGAATTCCAGCGACCTGCAAGACTTGCGATTTAGCTGAAAAATTCGTTCAGCTGGTTCTTTCCAAAGAGGGCCAAAAAATAATTATGGAAAAAAACTATATGTTTCCAGCCGTCAAAGGGGTCAAAGAGGGCACTGCCTTTTCTACGGTGCCAAAGTTTAAAACCATAAACATGACGACTTTACCGACGCAGTCAGATCGTGAAAGAATTTTGAAAAAATGGTCTGCTTTACGGCGACTGGAATGAAGTTAAAAGTTAGCAGCATAGGATTTTTTTTTCTTCTTATCTCAATTCCCTATATTATATTAGTTTCTAAAATTGGACAAATTTCTTTGCCCGAAACTGAAGAGCTGACCTGGGCCTTGGAGAACTCCGTTCTTCAAGCCTTCGGAAGTACCTTAGTCGCATTGGTGTTGGGTTTTTTGATGGCACTAGGGCTAGGCAAATTAGACCAGCGACTGCCGAAAACAAGTGCAAGTTTATTAAGTTATGCTGTCCTATTGCCAAGCTTGCTGCCGCCTATTTTTATACTGCTTGTTGTGCTTTCAAGTATTCAGCCAATGCCACGTGGTATTTTAGGTGTAAGCCTAGTTCAGGGAATAATGAATGCCGGCCTCGTGGCGATCATTGTAAAGGGGAAAATTCAAGACCGTTTGTTGACTCTGTCAGAGGTCAGTCTTGTTTTTGGCGCGTCGTTTTTGCAGTTTTGGAAAGCTGCGGTTCGGGCTATCGGGCGGGATCTTATTGCGATTTCATTTTTTGTATTTGTTGTTAGCTTTTCAAGTTTTTCAATCCCGATGATTATTGGTGGGGGACGAGGGACAACTTTAGAAATTCTTATATATGAAAAAATTCGAATATCTGGGGATTGGGGTCAGGCCCTTGGACTTTCTTTGGCGCAAAGCCTAATTCTATTTCTATTTGCATTTTTACCAAGAAGTCGACCAACGGGCGAAAGTTCTAGGGCTACTGGAAATCACTTACTTTTTTCAACGACTGGTGCGGTTGTAGCCCTGAGTTATGCAGGCTTTTTTCTTTTTTATATTGTCTTGGGATGGCTAACCGGATGGGAAAAAGTTGCCCAGGTTGAAGGACTACTGACTGAAGTGATTTCGCTGTTGCCTTTGTCCTTCGTTTTAAGTTTTACAATTGGGCTAGGTGTTTTAATTCTTTTGTTGCTGACCGCTTTGCTGCAGCCAAACTTAACCTTGCATCGTATACTGATTGGATTTGTCGCACCCAGCACGGCTCTTGCTGGCTTTGCGTTTTTGTTTTTGGGATCGAATCAAGGCCAGTGGGTCTACCCCAAGTACTGCTTCTGTTTTGTATCTTTGATGTTTACCGGTCTTTATCGCATGGGATGGGATCAGGATCTGTTGGGTTTGCAAAAACAAATAGAAACGGCCGTTGTCCTTGGCGCAAATCGACTACAAATATTTCTTGAAATCAGTTTGCCGCAATTGGCAGGGCGGGCGGCGCAGACGGCATCGATTGCCAGCCTGTGGGCTTTGGGTGATTTTGCATTGGCGCGGATACTCATTGGCAGAGACGTGACAATTGCGATGATTTCAGAAACCCTAATGTCCAGCTACCGTGTCGAGGCCGGCTTAGCAATTACCAGCCTGATCATCGCCATTGGACTTGCGCAGTATTTCATTTTTCAAGGGGTGGCCTATGTCTGTCGTCGAAAATTTAGTTAAGGTCTATTCTGGCTTTGAAGTAAATATTCCAAAGTGGACCATTCCTGACCAGGGGGTCACCGCATTGTGGGGGCCGTCAGGCTCTGGGAAGTCGACAGTATTTCGGCTGCTGCTGGGGTTAGATCCTTGTCAGCAGCTGCGCTGGAAATTTAAGGATATCGATCTTGCCGCATTACCAGTTGGTGAGAAGCGCCTGGGAATTGTTTTTCAGAGTTATGATCTATTCCCCCACCTCAGTGCCCAGGAAAATATTCTGTTCGCGGCCCGCGCCCGCAAATTGAATGAGCGCGAAAGTAAAGAAATTCTCTATCGACTGAGCAAAAAACTAAACATGGCTTCATTTCTTGATCGCAAAACGAATCTTCTTTCCGGGGGCGAAAAACAACGGGTGGCCTTAGCTCGGGCTTTGATTTCAAAGCCCAGGATTCTATTGCTTGATGAGCCCTTCAGTGCCCTGGATGAGGACCTAAAAAATGAAGCCAGAAAAATGGTCAAAGATCTTCTTCACGAGGAGGAAGTCCCCGCAATCTTGGTCACCCATGACCCAAAAGATATTGAGGTCTTGGCCAATCAGGTGAACCGCATAGAAAAGGGTCGACTTATAAATCCGTAAAATTTTTTTAGCTTCTGAAAAGTTTTTTAATGATTTGGAACCATCAGTTTGTTATCGCGCAATCGTAGGTAAAGAGTCTTTCTGTTGATTCCTAGATCTCGGGCTGTTTGGTCTTTTGCTCCACCGTTGTGTTCAAGTGCAAACGACATATAGCGAAGAACGACCTCTTCCATAGGAAGGATGGGGGACTTTGGCAGATAGAACCCATCATCAAACGAGTCCTGGTTTAGGATCTCGTCTTCGACTGAGTTTTGCTGGGCAATTTCCGCAGCTGAAATTTTGTTTCCATTGCTCAGGACGACGGCTCGCTCAATTGTATTTTCAAGCTCGCGCACATTACCCCGCCATGGATTTTTCAATAATTGTTCTTTGGCTTCGCTAGTTAAAGTGCACGGGGCAAGATTATTGAGGCTTATATATTTTTTTAAGAAAAATTCTGCCAAAGGTAAAATATCTTCGGGGCGTTCACGAAGTGGCGGTACCTGTATTTGAATGACATTCAGTCGATAGAAAAGATCCTCACGAAAAGTTTTATTGGCGATTTCTTTTCTAAAGTTTTTATGGGTTGCTGATATGATTCGAACATCAACCGAGCGAAATTGATTTTCACCAACCCGTTTGATTTTTCTTTCCTGAATGACCCTAAGAAGTTTTGCTTGCAAGGGCAGGCTCAAATCGCCAATTTCATCAAGAAATAATGTGCCGCCTTGGGCCTCTTCAAACAAGCCAATTTTTTTATCAATAGCGCCGGTAAAGGCCCCCTTCGCGTGACCAAAAAGTTCGCTTTCTAATAGGTTTTCCGGAATCGCTGAGCAGTTTATCGCAATAAAGGGCAGCTTATTGCCCTTTCCCATCTGGTGAATAGCTTTGGCAATGACCTCCTTGCCAGAGCCGCTTTCGCCAGTAATTAAAACTGATGCGTTGCTGGAGGCCACTCGTTTTGCCAAATCCAGGGCTTGAAGAAATTTAGGGCTTTTGCCGATTAAGCCCTGGATGCCAGAGCCCTCTTTAGAAGCAACAACAGATTTAAGAAGCTCGTTTTCGTCACGGATCTTGTTGAGCTTAACAGCCCGTTCGATCGAAATTTGCAATTGGGGGAAGCGCAATGGTTTGGTAATGAAATCGTAGGCGCCAGCCCGTGTCGCTTCGGCAGCAATCTCGGCCGTTTTATGAGCCGTCATCATAATAATGGGCGCACGAAGGCCCTCGGCCAAAAGCATATTGATCAAATCCATCCCAGACATTTTTGGCAGCATGAAGTCCGTGAGTAAAACATCACAAGCCAATACATTATTTCTTAGTGTTTCTATGGCCTCTTCCGCATTTGCAAACGCCTTAACTCGGTAATTTTTTGCTAGCAAAAATCGAACGATCATTTCCTGAGTATCAAGATCATCCTCAATAACAAAAATCATTGGCTTAGCGGCCATTTCAACCCCCTAAATAAATATCGCTACCTAGAAGTGTCGATTTAAATTTATTCTGCTTTAAATGCAAGCTTTGAATTCAGAGCAAGATTCCAAACTTGTGAGAACATGCCCCATTGTAACCCCGCAATTGAAATGTCTTCGTTTAGATTGTGTTAATTGTCTGATGTTAACTTGAGGCACCATCAAGGCGTTGGGTCCTATTTTTGATTTTGCTGTTAAAAGTGGTTGTCATTGGTTTGGGATGGAAATTGCAATGATTCCTTCAGGATGAGTGTTTGATTTCTTTTTTTTGGGGGGGGGGAGGAGCCATGCCAATGAGGGTGTTGGTTGTCGAAGACAATCTTGATTGGGAAATAATATGGAAACAGATTTTCGACGTCTTTGCTGAAAAAGTCGAGTTGGTCTGGGCAACAAATGTGGCTGAAGCTATGACACGAATAGGCTATTTTGATTCGGTTGGGACTATTTTTGATGTTATTGTAGCAGACATTTTTCTTTCTGGCTCATTGACAGGTGTGGATCTGTTTAATTATTTGGATCAGCGCCATAGGCAAAGATTTATATTTGTGTCATCGGTGAGCGCAATGAGGTTACGTGCCTTATTGGGGGCGGGTGGTGATGATGTTCGAATTTTGCAAAAGCCATTTACTAAGAGAGAAGCAATTTCTGAGCTCAGGCTTATACAGAAATCTGTCGGAAATGAACAGGAGCTGCCGCCTCCGGTAAATGCAGTTGCTAGGGCGCAAATTTAACGATTCCATTTAAAAAAGAGGATCTTGTGGAGATAGGTTCAGTTGTTTTAATAACTGGTTGCAACTCTGGCATTGGGGCTGCGCTTGCTAGGAAATTTTATTCTGAAACAGAACTTCGTGTTGTTATTACGGCAAGAGCTAAGTCCATCGCGGCCTTACGGGGCTCATTTAAAGAATCCGAAAGATTTCTTATCCGAGAACTTGATATTACCAATGATGATAATATTGCAGCCCTTGCCGCCGAGGTATTTCTCAGGTGGCGGCGTATTGATATATTGGTTAACAATGCGGGAATCTGCTATCGCTCGGTGGTCGAGCATATGGATGAGGAATCTGAACTGAATCAACTTCGGACTAACTATCTGGGTCCAATGTCCTTAATTCGGGCTGTGTTGCCTGCAATGCGCGAACGGGGGTTTGGGCACATAATAAACATTTCCTCAGTCAGCGGAATGGTAGCAATGCCAACGATGGGGTCCTACAGCGCATCTAAAGCGGCACTGCAAAGTGCATCAGAAGCACTATGGTATGAGTTAAAACCATTTGGGGTAAAAATTAGCATTGTTCAGCCAGGATTTGTGAATTCAAGGTCATTTCAAAATGTCTATCTATCCAAAAAGGCACGATTGAGCGAAACTCTAGAAGCTCCATACTCTGTTTACTACTCGTCGTTTTCTAAGTTTGTCGAAAGGCTAATGCACATGAGCCATGCGACGCCAGATCGAATTGCAAATCGTATCATGAAGCTTGTCCACCAAAAGAATCCCCCGCTTTGGGTTCCAGTATCGGCCGATGCAAATCTCTTTAATATTTTACGGCGCGTACTTCCGAAAGGGATTTTTCACACGTTGATGTTTAAAATGCTACCAAACCCAATGGCTTGGTCGCCACAAGCTCCGATTATGCCGGGGTTATCAAAGGACACCTAAATATTCCATGTAAATTTATAAAGCTGGTTAGTTATGAATCTTCGATTGGCGAGGTCCGTTGAAATTTGGATTCGCGAAGGTACCATGATTCCATTTCTTTTATCGTTTGCTGTGCAAAGTCCCAATCATCTGATTGAGCAATGCTCTCCAGATGGCCACCTATGATTTCCAGCTCGGGAAAACCAAAATTAACAGCATTGCCCTTTATCCCGTGGCCAATTCTAAAAAAATCATCTGTTTCCTTGGATTGGAGGGCCGCTTTAAGCTTTTCTAGATCGCAACCTCGACGTCGAACATAGAGATTAATTCCCTCTGGTGGAATATTAAAATCGTTGGTCGACATAGGGTCTCCTCGTCTCTCTGGTCTAATGGTACCTGGCCTAAAAATATAGCACGTTAATATATGATACTCTATAGGATTTTCAAAACATGAGGTTAAGAAACAATTATTTTATCCTTTAGATTTGGATAATTTTTTTGATGGCGCTAGTAAGCAGCTGTTTATCAATTGGTTTCGCAACATGACCCGAAAAGCCGGCATCCAAAGCTATTTTTACATCTTCGGGTGAAGCATATGCCGTCAGCGCGATAGCTGGCACTTTTCCACCTTGATTTTCAGGCAGGGCGCGAATCTTTCGAATCAGACTATATCCGTCCTCTCCGGGCATCGAAATATCACTTAATAGGATATCCGGCATAAACATTGGCAAAATTTCCAAGCATTGTTGCGCTGATTCCCCGGTTCGAACTTCAGCGCCAAGGGATTTTAAAATCACATCGAATAAATAAAGATTGTCGATATTGTCATCAATTACCAATATTTTCAAACCATCCAGTCGAACCGAAAGGCTCTGGGAATCAGTAGCTTGATTCTCGCTAAGTTTTCTATTTGCCATTGGAAGAGTTACCGTAAAAGTCGAACCTTTGCCCTCGCCTTCGCTTTTTGCTTCAATCGTGCCTTTATGGTGCGCTACCAAGCTCTTAACGATTGCCAACCCCAAGCCAAGACCGCCATAGACCCGAGTCATCGAACTATCCACCTGGCTAAAGCGCTGAAATATGTGCGTGAGAAGTTCTGCCTTTATTCCCATTCCAGTATCGGAAACTTGAACTCGCGCAACCCTTTTAGGCGACCACTCATCGACCTGTAGTTGAACAGATACCTTGCCACCGTTCGGGGTGAACTTAATGGCGTTTGTAAAAATATTCCAGAATATTTGCTGTAACCGATTGGGGTCGCCTAAAATATTACAACTTGTCGCCGGTAAAGATGATTCAAATTGAATTTCCTTCTTACTGGCTAAGACAGAAGCTGATTTAAGCGCCAATTTAAGTAGCTCAGCTAAATCGATAACTTGCATATTAAGCGATATTTTCCCCGCATGAATTCTTGAAACATCAAGAAGATCATCGACAAGCTGCCCCTGCGCCTTCGCACTTCGCTCAATCACAACAAGCGCATCCCTAACCTCGGAATCTAAGTTCTTCAGCATAAGTTGCTGCGTCCATCCAAGAATTGTTGTTAGCGGAGTACGAAGCTCATGCGAAAGTGTCGCTAAGAACTCATCTTTATTCCGATTGCTTCGAATGGCTTCGTCTCGCAAGGCCTTTTCTTGGACAGCCAGATGTTTACGACTTCTTTCCATCGTTTTTTCCACAGAAATGTCGCGAATACTACAATTCACAAAAACGTCATTGTTTACCTTGAACGGGCTTAGGGAAACATCAATTGGAAACTCAGTGCCATCCTTTTTTCGTCCATTTAGATCAAGACCCCTGCCCATTTCTCTTTGTACCGGATTAGTCATATACTGCGCATGATGATTAGAGTGAGCTTCGCGATTTCGATCGACTATCAGGATATCATGATTCTGATTTAATAACTCTCCGGGGTTGTAGCCAAAAAGTTTTTCGAGTTGGCTATTTGTAAATTCAACGCTTCCGTCACATCGTAAGACCATGACCCCATAAAAAGAAGTAGCCGCAAGATTTCGATATTTTTCTTCGGATGCCTTCAGGGCCTGTTCTGACATTTTTTGTTTGGTGATATCAGTGATATAACCATTCCAGAGAACCCCCTGCGCACATCGTTCAGCAATTCCACTGCCAAGTAGCCAGCGTATTTTCCCATCCTCGTCTTTGACCCGATACTCAAGCGTCCATGGGCTTAAGTCGTTAGCTGACTTTTGCATCGAGGCAAGGTAACTGTCGCGATCGTCTGGGTGAATTTTGGAAATTACTTTAGCTCCGTCTTTGCGAACCTCTTCAGGGGTCAACTGATAAATCTTTCGTATTCCTTCACTCGCAAAAGGGAAGCATGAGCTACCATCGGCATTCACTAAATACTGGTAAACAAGCCCTGGTACCCCTCCTGCGACCTGCTGCAAAAGCCGCAGGGCAGTGGCTTTGTCTTGTTCCGCATTCTTTCGGTCCGTAATGTCTTCAAAAGCGATCACTGTCGCTTCAATTGCAGACCCGGGTAGAATTATACGTTTAGAATTTAACAACACAGCTTTGTTGCCGATTTCCGGAAAATTATGTTTGATTTCAAAATTATTGAACTCAACGCCTTCGTGAAGAGTCTTGTTAATTAGCTCTGCTAGGTCCGGCGTATTCCAAGGCCCATTAGCAAACTCAACCAGGCTACTCTTTTTTTCGGCCATAGTCGTGGCAGCATGTGGATAGAATTTTTCAAAAAATGCATAGTTCGCAAATAGAATCGAACGGTCCGCCTTGATAACAATATAAGGAATTGGATTTGATTCAATGATGTTAATGGCATCAGCTCGCGCGATGGCAAGATTCTTTTCAGCAAGCTTGGTCTCTTCAAGGGCAGTTCTTGTTTTGTGGATATCAAATAAAGCGATTTCCTCAGTTGTTTCCTTCGCAGTCCCCGTAGGCACGGCCACCTTTGGTTTTCGTTTAATTTTAGAAGGAGCCTTCGAAAAGTTTCCCATCACCCATCCTCAATTAACAACATCTTCAGCCGATATTTTTCGTGTTCAATAACCCAGCAAGTATGCCGATTACAGCCAAGTTTTACAAGATCAATAGCTGGGCGAACTCATCTGCAAAAAAGTGACAATTTGACCCACTAATTGAGTCAGCAGTCGGCCGCAAAAAAAGCCAACAAATTGAAATCTGCTCGCCGTGCGTTGTGTGCAGATTTCATGTGCGTTGTGTGCAGATTTCATACCTAAAAAAATCATTTGTTTAAATGCGTCCAGAATCGAACCCAGCACTTCAAGGCCAAAAGGTGGGGGATTCTGTCATTATTTATGGGTAAATATTTCTCGCGAAATATAGGCAGCGCTTTGCAGAAATAGGCTTGCGAAGCGGAAGTGCTAAAGATGAAGAAAATTGAAACTCGGAGGCTCAGTGAATGGCCTGTCTCTTGCAATAGCCTTTGAGTGCAGAATTAATATTTCAAACTTGGAGGCTTACAATGTTAAACAGGAGTGTTTCCCCAGAAAAAAGGCATTTAGTTCCACCAGATCCGGCGATGTTTTCATTAGCTGAATCAGAACTTGATTATGTTGTGGCAGTTGATATTCCAACAATCCCTGCCTGGGCAACGGAGATTTCTTCGTGCAACGGAGAACTTACCGTGGAGGGTGAGTCCCAGGATTCTCACGAACGACAAACAATTTTTAGAATGTTTTCGCAAGGGAAGGGGATTAAGGCGGCTTATATGAAGGGGGTCCTTTATTTAGTCTTGCCAAAGACGCAAGTTTCTTTGCCATCCGATAGTCGCATTGACCGTTCAATTGCTTGATCAATTGTTTCCGCTGAATTCATTCCCAAGCACGGAGAATGGGAATGAGTTCAGCGAAGGCAGGATATTAAAATATTTGGGCCACTGATCTAACTCAAGACCGTGAAACTTCGATACTCAAAAGAATTCTTATTCAGCAGAGATGCTCTGGACAATCGCGGAATTAATTTGGCCCTTGGCTGTTAGGTTACGCTTGTAGACCTCAGCTTCTTTAGAGGTTGTAAACAAACCAATACTTACTCTGTACCAGGTTTGTCCCTTCACTTTTGCTGGGACATAAAAAGCCGAATAGCCTTTCGTTTTTAGATCAGCAGCTTTTGTCTGAGCCTCTTGCTCGCTGGCATAGGCCGCAACTTGCACAGTGAACTTGCCAATGGGTGATGCGGCTACTTCTTTTGGCAACGAAGATGGAATTCTGGAAACCGCGGTATCGGATTTTTGAGCGGCAACCGGTGCTTTGTTATGGGATAATTGCGCAGCCACCGCAGAAGGCTGTTGATGAGTCTCGGCAACCTTTGCCGTCGGCACAGCAGAAGCATGGGCTGCTGGAGCTTGGGCAGTGGCTGCGGGAGCATGCTCTGTTGCTGCCGGAGCGGCGGCATGTTCGGTTGCATGCGTTGCCGCTGTTGCTTTTTCAGTTTGATGGCTATTATCTTTTTCATTATGGTCGCCGGCGGTGCCAGGTTTCGCTGGAGCCTCGTCAGACGAAACAAATTCTTCGGCCAGTTTGGCAATCTCTTCGTCACTGAGAGCATCGTCAGGCTTTACTTCTCGTGACTTTGGATTAACAGAAGCGACACCACGATTGCTGTCATGATCTTCGCTTGTCGCAGCGGTTTCACTTGCGTCACCATGATGACCTGGTTCGAGTTTCGCAATTTTATGTTGATTATCGCTAAATTTTTTCCCAACAAACGTTCCTATCGAGAACGAAAGTAATGAGATGAAAAAAACGAGAATAAGTTTTACGACAACATCCGTCTTGGATCCGTAGCGTTCAACAGCCATTTTAATTCCCCTTTTGACTAAGCCCCTGGTCTCAATGGTATCGTCAGGAAAAATCTAGGTCAATGTGTCATGATTCTGACAGGGGCTGTGGTGGAGACCAAATTATGGATAAACCGGAAACTCATGCTGGCAAAAGCGGACATGGCGATGATCTCAATTTAACGCTGTACGCCGCCATTAAGGCCGCGAAATTAGGGCGGGAAGTTCTGCTGAACTTTTTTGGTCGATTGGAGAAAATTGAGGAAAAATTCCAAGCTGGCCTGGTTTCCGAGGCCGACAAAGAATCTGAGCGAGTCATAAAAAATTTTCTACAAATTCAGTTTCCCCAGGACGAATTTCTAGGCGAGGAATCAACCGATTCCCATACTAAGATCCAGTCCAGTACCAAGGGGCGTTGGATTTGTGACCCATTGGACGGAACGACTAACTATATTCACAGATTTCCAATATTCGCAGTTAACCTTGCCTATGAAGTTAAAGGCGTCGTGCAGGTCGCAGTCACTGACTTGCCGATGCTGGGTGAGGTTTACACTGCGATTCGCGGTCGTGGTGCTTTCGTCAATGGTCGTCGCATCCATGTCAGTGCAACTGAAAAGCTTGCGGATAGTTTTTTAGCCACTGGATTTTTTGGTGATAACGAAAAGATTTTGCAAGAGCAGCTGCAGATGTTTCCCGACATGGTCAGAAATAGCCGCGCGATCCGCAGAGCAGGGGCCGCTGCCTATGATCTTTGCCAGGTTGCAAGGGGCGTGTTTGATGGCTATTGGGAGAGAAATCTTAAGCCTTGGGATTCAGCGCCTGGGTTGCTTTTGGTTGAGGAAGCCGGAGGCGTAGTAACAACTTTTCGTGGTCAACCCTATTCCCCCTATCACAATTCATTGATTGCCGGAAATCCTGCAGTCGTTAAACTAATTCAAGAAAAGCTTGCGCCGAACATTTTTGCTGAATCTGATTAGGACACGCCCTAAGATTTCTGAAGTTTAAAAGCTGATTGTAAAAGTCCAGGCCAGGTCAAAATCCTGACAAAATAGACCTGGGGTCTTGTCAAAACTGCCAGGTCCGAGTGGTTCCCTGGACCAGCTCAGAAACTCCCTTCGTGGCTCTGTTGTTTACCAGCTGTCTATTTAGTCCCAGACCCCGACTTAAGTTTTGTTGGCACTATCGTTGCTCAAGAATCAATTGAGCACCAGTCTAAGCAGTACCCAGATACCAGATCAAGCCTAGGATCTGAGCATTTCTTGGACCGGTTCTTAAGTCGAAGTAATTTTTTGTTCATCAAGGAGGATGAAGTGGCTGAGGAAAAAGCTGCTGCCCGAGAGGCGGCTGCGAGTGCTCCGGCACCAGCAAGTAGTGGTGGCAAAGGTCCAGTTCTGTTAATTGCTCTGGCCGTTGTCAATATGGCGGTCGTTGCTGGTGTTGGCTTTATGCTTTGGAAGCAAAGACAAAAAGATGCGGCCCAACCAAAAATTGAACACGTCATCCAGGGCGAACATGAAGCTCAAGAAAAAGAAGCTCATGAAGAGAAAGCCTTCGTCGGTAAGGTTATTCCTTTGGAAACATTCATTGTCAATTTGGCAGGTTCCAAGGGACGTAGAATTGCCAAAGTAAACATGGAGCTGGAAGTTCAAGGGGAAAGCATTCAAGAAGAAATTGAAAAAAGAAAAGCCCAAGTTCGCGACATTATTATCATCATTTTATCCGGCAAAACCTACGACGAAGTTGCTTTAAAAGAGGGTAAAGAAAAGCTTAGGGATGAAATCAAAGATACCGTGAATGGATTCTTAACCAAGGGAAAGATTTTAAATGTTTACTTCACTGAGTTTATTTACAACTAGGGAGTACTAAATGAATCAGGTCCTGTCGCAAAGTGAAGTTGATGCTCTACTCGCAGCCGTATCCGAAGGCGATTCGGGCGGTGGTGGCGATGTCGGCGGCGGTCGTGCCGGCGCGGTTAAAGTTGTTGGTGGCAGTGCGCCTGGCAAAGAAGAAAAAGTCGTCGTCACCTATGATCTGACTTCACAAGATCGAATTATTCGCGGTCGATTGCCTCAGCTTGAAGTCATCTACGAGAAATTTATGCGGTCTTTTCGTGTTTCGCTATCCTCTGCACTTCGGAAAATAGCATCTTTAACCCTGGCTAGTACCGACTTTTTAAAATTTGGCGAGTTCATCAATACTCTGCCTATGCCCACCTGTATGACAGTCTTAAGGTTTGCAAATTTACGTGGATCGGCTTTATTTGTCATTGAAAGCAAACTTGCTTATGCATTGGTCGACAGCTTTTTTGGCGGGGCAGATCGACCCTACACAAAAATTGAAGGCAAAGATTTTACCCAGATTGAACTTTCTATCGTCAAAAAAGTAATTGATTTAGCGATCGAAGATCTGGAAGCAGCATGGTCTTCAGTCGAAAAGATTGGCTGCTCTTTCGTGCGCACTGAGGTCAATCCTCAATTTGTTGGTATCGTTCCGCCAACCGATGTCGTCATCGCATCTACCTTTGACGTTGAGCTTGAAAATGCCAATGGAACTGTAACCATTGTCATTCCTTACTCAACCATCGAGCCGATCAAACAGAAGTTGTCATCAGGATTTCAAATTGAAAGCGATCAAACAGACAAAAAACTTTGGACCAATACCATCCGTGAACAGCTTATGGAAACCGAGCTGAATCTAAAGGTAAATTTAGGCGAGACCGAAATTGATTTGGGTGATTTGATGAATCTAAAAGTCGGCGACGTCTTGCCGCTGAATCAAGATGCTTCTGGTGAGTTCGATATTCAAGTTGAAGGTGTGCGAAAGTTTAAGGGCTACTATGGCGTTCATCATGGGACTGTGGCGGTTCAGGTGACTCAAAAAGCTGAAAGGGATTAGGGGTATTGAATATGGCAGATAAATTAGCAGCGGAAATGGGTGGTGATGGCGGTGACTCACCAGCTCCGGCTAAAGAAGAAAGCACACCACAGAGTATAAACAAAGATCGGAATCTGCAGTTAATTATGGATATTCCACTGCGCGTGCAGGTTGAGCTTGGGCGAACCAAGATGGCGGTCAGTGAACTGCTTAATTTAGGGCAAGGGTCTGTGATCGAGCTCAATAAGTTGGCCGGTGAACCGATGGAGGTTTTGGTCAATGACAAATTGATCGCTCGGGGTGAAGCCGTTGTCGTCAATGAAAAATTTGGCGTTCGCTTGACAGATATTATTTCGACTAAAGAACGTGTTGAACAGCTTAAGTAAGAGGTTAAATTTATGCTAAAGAAACTGATCATTCTATCTCTATTTATTTGCGCAAAGTCGATGGCTGGAACTTCGAACACCGGAAGTTCTGCATCCGGAAATTTCGCCACGGCAAGCGCTGCCGCAAAAAATTTCAATTCGACTGACGAGATTGTCAACAAAGCTGCGGTATCTGCAGAGGACAGCGCTGACGCGGCAACTGACTATAATCCTGAGCTGATGTCTGAACCGGCAAACCCAATTGAAAAAGTCAGTGCCGCCAAAGTTAACGAAAAAATTGACAACGACAGTTTAGAAAAAACGGTCAGTCTCAAAGAAAGCGAAATCCCTGTTGTCCTTGAGGCTCAAAAAAAGTCTGATTCGTCTTCCAGTTCAATCGCAAGAATCCTATTCAGCCTTTTAGTATTGGGCGCTCTAGGTGGCGGAATTTTCTACTTTTCAAAACGCCATGAAAAAGACAGTGCGAAACGCAGTCAGGCCACTCAAATTAAAGTATTAACCCAGCACTATCTAGGTCCCAAAAAATCCTTGGCGATTATTCGAGTGGCAGGGGAATCGATTTTGATCGGGGTTACGGACCACAATATCTCATTAATTAAACAGTTAAGTCTGTTGGATGACGACCTTCCTGCAGAAACGTCAAGCAGTTTTGGCGCGGTCTTAAAGTCAAAAAGCCCTCCTCTTTCAACTACCTCGACCGCCTTCGAAGAAGCTGGAGATGAGTTTGCGATTTCTGGAATTAACGACATTGTTCGCAACCGATTAAAAAACATGAGGACTTTCTAGTGAACAAGATCGCTAAAGTGGTCTCGTTCCTATTTGCAATCGCGGGAGTAATTTTGCTTTCCAGCGATGCTGTGGCCCAGGTCACGCTACCCACTTTAAACCTTGGCTTTAAGACCACCGAAAATCCCGGCGAAGTTGTAAGTGCCATAAAAATAATTCTAATGTTGACGGTTCTTTCTTTAGCTCCGGCAATTTTGATCTTGATGACTAGTTTTACTCGTTTGATTATTGTTTTCTCTTTTTTGCGTCAGGCAATGGGTTTGCAGACCATGCCACCCAATCAGCTGTTGGTCGGAATGTCTCTTTTCTTAACTTTTTTTATTATGGGTCCAGCCTTTACTGAACTCAATCAGAAGGGTATTCAGCCCTATATCGCCGGCAAGATAGGTCAAGAGCAAGCCATCACCGAAACCCTAGCCCCTTTGCGAAAATTCATGTTTCACCAGACCCGCGCCGCTGACCTATCGCTATTTGTGAAGTTAGCAAAAATGCAAAAGCCAAAAAATCTTTCCGAAGTTCCAACTATGGTGCTGGTTCCTGCATTTGTTATATCCGAACTTAAAACTGCATTTCAAATTGGGTTTATTATCTTTTTACCTTTTTTAATAATCGACATGGTTGCGGCCAGCGTTTTGATGGCGATGGGAATGATGATGCTTCCCCCTGTGGTCATCTCATTGCCATTGAAAGTGATGATATTTGTTCTGGTCGATGGTTGGACTTTAATTGTCGGTTCGATGGTAAAAAGCTTCGGCTAAAAAGCTTCGGCTAAAGAAGACTGACTTGGAGATCTGCAAATGAACGAAGATTTGGTACTGAAATTAGGACAAGATGCACTCAAAACAGCTGCAATGCTGGCGGGTCCACTTTTGCTTGCGACCCTGGTTATCGGTTTGCTGGTCAGCGTGTTTCAGGCTGTCACGCAAATCAATGAGGCCACCCTTACCTTTATCCCAAAGATGATCGTGATTGCATTAATTTTGGTCTTAGCTGGCCCGTGGATGTTAGATATTTTAACGAACTATACGATAAACTTGTACGAAAATATTGCAAGTTTCGTGAGGGAATAATGCTAGGTGGAATTTACCAATTTCCAGAAGGACAGATCATCGCATTAGCATTAGTCTTTTTGCGAATTTTGGCGTTTGTTATTGCCTGGCCTATTTTTGGCACAAGCACGGTGCCGGTTCATGTTAAAGTTTTACTTGCCCTTGGACTTTCCATTTTAATTTTCCCAGTTGCTAATCTACAGAACTTTGACCTGCTAAAAATTGGTGATCAAATTGTATTTTTAGCATTTCGCGAGATCGCAGTTGGCCTATTTTTGGGCTTTCTGATGCGCATGTTTTTCTTTGCTGTTTCGGTTTGCGGTGAAGTTCTCAGTATTTCAACCGGTCTATCTTCTGCGCAAATTTTCAATCCGGCATCCGGCACAAATAGTAATGTGATGGAGCAATTTCAATTGCTGCTGGCGACACTGCTGTTTTTAAGCGTTAGCGGCCATCACCTTTTTATCGTTGGCCTGGCAAAAAGTTTTGAAATTCTTCCTGTTTCAGATTTTGGTATTAAGCCGGTTGCCTTTTCGGGGGCGGCATTTCTTGTAAAGGACGTCATGTTGATGGGTATAAAGATGTCCGCACCTGTAATGGTGGCGGTCTTCTTAGCAAATGTTGCCATGGGTGTTTTGGGTCGAGCTGTGCCGCAAATAAATGTGATGGTGACAAGTTTGTCAGTGCAGATTTCCGTCGGTTTGGGCGTTCTTTTTGTGACGTTGCCATTGATGCTGACTGAAACAAATTCGCTTTTAGACCTTATGGCTGATCGATTCTTTGCAATTTTGAAGGTGATGTAGTGGCTGACGAAGATTCGGAAAAAACAGAAGAAGCAACACAGTCCCGACGCGACGACTTTCGCAAAAAGGGACAAGTTGTTCAATCTAAAGAGCTAGCCAGTGCTCTGTTTATTCTTGCTTCGGCGGCTGGAATTTACTCTTTGGGGCGGTTTTTCTTTCTTGAAATGAATGAGTTCTTTCAATTTTCATTTGGCGCAGATTTGGTCGTTGCTGTGCGTGAAGGTAATATCTTTGCAGCGGGTAAGATGGCAGCCATGAAGTTCATGTTACTGGTCGCGCCGGTATTAGGGATTTCTTTACTTATTGGTCTTGGCTCTTCGATTATTCAGATTGGGTTTTTGCAGGTCGAAGATGCGCTATCCTTTAAATTGGATAAGCTAAATCCAATCGAGGGATTTGGTCGCCTGTTGGGGCTTCGTGCCTTTGTCGAAGGTTTCAAGGCGCTGGTTAAATTTGTGTTCATTGGCGCGGTCGTCTACATGGTCATGAAGTCGGAAATGATAAAGATTCCTCTTTTAGTAGAATATTCAGTCGAACAATTGTTTGTCTATCTTGGGACTGTTGTTACAAAACTATTGGGCGGTATCGGGGTATCGCTTGGAATATTGACTGCTGGCGACTACTTTTTCCAAAAGTGGGAGCTTGATAAAAAGATGATGATGACCAAGCAAGAAGTTAAAGACGAGCACAAGAATCGCGAAGGCGATCCGATGATAAAGGCGCGCATCCGCCGGATCCAGCGGGAAGTTGCCAATCGTCGTATGATGGAAAAAGTCCCCAAAGCGGATGTCATCATCACCAATCCGACTCATATTGCCGTGGCTTTGAAATACGATGCGAATCTTCCGGCTCCTCAATTGATCGCCAAAGGAGGCGATTTAATTGCAGAAAAAATTAAGGCTATCGCCAAAGAACATAACATTCCAATTATTGAAAACAAACCGCTTGCACGAACTATTTTTAAGACGATGAAGCTTGGCCAAGTCATACCCCGCGAACTTTTTGTAACGGTCGCCGAAGTGCTGGCATACGTCTTCAAGTTGCGTAGAAAGGCTAGGAAGTAGTGGAACAAATTTTTTCTATCGTAAAGCGGTTTGAAAAGTACACTAAGAATGTCGATCTTTTAATTGCGATTGCCTTGCTGATGATTTTAAGTGTGATGATCGTTCCCTTGCCGGCGTTTTTGCTAGACATTGCATTAACTATTTCATTGGCTCTTAGTATTTTGATTTTACTGGTATCGGTCTATATCAAGAAGGCCTTAGAGTTTAGCGTATTTCCGACTTTGCTCTTGATTACCACGCTGTTTCGCTTGGCACTGAATGTGGCTACGACAAGAATAATTTTGACCCACGGGCATGAAGGCGAGAAGGCTGCCGGTGACGTTATCTCGGCATTCGGAAACTTTGTCGTGGGAAATAACTACGTCATCGGGACCATCGTATTTATAATTTTGGTTGTAATTAATTTCGTGGTTATCACCAAGGGTTCGGGAAGAGTCTCTGAAGTTGCCGCCCGGTTTACCTTGGATGCGATGCCAGGTAAGCAAATGTCCATCGATGCGGATCTTAACGCGGGAATGATCAATGAGACTGAAGCTCGCCGGCGACGCCGCGAAATTGAAATGGAAGCAGATTTCTATGGATCGATGGATGGTGCCAGTAAGTTTGTCCGCGGAGATGCCATTGCCGGTATTATCATAACAATTGTAAATATCATCGGCGGCCTATTAATTGGCGTCTTACAAAAAGGTCTGAGTTTAGGCACCGCCGCACAGTACTACACAATGCTGACCATCGGTGATGGACTTTTGTCTCAGATTCCAGCCCTGATTATTTCAACGGCCGCTGGTATCGTGGTTACCCGAAACGGTAGAACTGAAGAAAATATGGGCACCGAGATGGTCGGTCAGTTGTTTGTTAATTCCCGTGCCATCGGAGTGTCGGGGGCAGTGATTTTCCTTTTAGCAATGGTTCCTGGACTTCCGACATTGCCATTCGTTGTCATGGGCGGATTCTTAGGGGGCCTTTCGTGGGTCGTGAAGCGATATAAGAAAGAGGCTGACGACACCGAGAAACGCAAGGCTGAAGAAACCGCTATTGGTCCAAAAAAAGAAAATATCGAAGGTCTTCTGCCCTTGGATTTGGTCGAGCTTGAGGTTGGTTACGGTCTTATCAATATTGTTGATTCGGATACAAATAGTGGTGATCTGCTCGAGCGAATAGTTAGTATCAGAAAACAATTCGCATTGGATCTAGGAATCATCGTACCAAGCGTGCATATCCGCGATAATCTGCAGCTGCAATCTGGTGAGTACCGAGTTCTAATTAAAGGCAACAAGGTTGGCGGCGGAGTTCTAAAGCCCGATTCCCTATTGGCGATGGATCCTGGACATGTTTCGGAACAGATTGATGGCATTCCAACCAAGGAGCCTGCCTTTGGTTTGGATGCGACGTGGGTGCACCCAAGTAAAAAAGAACAGGCTGAAATGGCTGGGTATACGGTTGTCGATTTGCCAACAGTCATGGCGACCCATTTAACAGAAATTGTTCGCGGACATGCACACGAGCTTCTGGGTAGACAAGAGGCCTCGATGCTAATCGAAAACTTTAAAAAGACCTACCCAAAAGTCGTCGAGGATCTGGTCCCTGATCAGTTGCCATTGGGCAGTGTGGTTCGAGTTCTTAAATCCCTACTTCGCGAGCAAGTATCCATTCGAGATTTACGAACCATTTTTGAAACTTTGGCTGACGAATCTTCCAAGAGCAAGGACATCGAAGTGCTTACAGAATCCGTTCGTCGGGCAATGGCGCGGTCGATCAGTACCAAGTATTCAGGGGAAACAAATCTTATTCCCGTGATGACTTTGCATCCTCATATCGAGGAATTGATTGCCAACTCCTTGATCCAAACGGAGCAGGGGGTTCAACTGGTGATGGATCCTCAAACCGCCCAGCGCTTGATTACCGAAATCGCGGGAACAGTTGAGCGTCATCCAGAAATTGCAGGACAGCCAATTTTGCTGACCAGTCCGACATCGCGTCGGCATTTATACAAACTCACATCTCGTTTTATTCCACAACTTGTCGTTCTTTCCCATAATGAAATCACTCCGGAAGCGAATGTGAAGTCGGTAGGAACTGTGGAGATGAACAATGCAAGTTAAGAAATTTGAAGCCCGCACAATGAAAGAAGCTTTAGAGATGGTAAAAACCCAATTGGGTCCTGATGCCATTATTCTAAGTGCGCGAGACAATAAAAAGAGCTACGGTCTGGTCGGCGAAGGAAGTGTCGAAATCACCGCTGCAGTTAGTGAAGAAACACTTCATCGAAAAAAATTTACTGAGTCCCGCTTGAAAGTGGAAGACAAAGAACGATTGCAAAAAAGTTCTGCTCGGGTTCAAAAGCAAGTCATTGAAAAAATGGTATCGACTTACTCGGATGAAAAGAATCGTGGCGAGCGTCCAGCGATCACCCAGCGACGCTACATCGATATCGATGACGAGCAAATGCTAGAGGCCGGACAGTCGACTCCTGCAGGCCAAAGAATTCGTTCAGCGGCAGAACGTGCCTGGAATACTATGCAGTCCACAGGCGCTTGGTCGCCACCTGCCGCTCAAGCCGCAGTATCGCAAGCCACAGTATCAGGCGCAGTATCGCAAGCCAGTGCGAATACTCACCTCGCTGAATCGGTAGAGATAAAAGCTCTTAAAGGTGAAATCGCAAATCTAAAGCAAGTTATATCGGGATTTCAAACCGTCCCTCAGTCGATGACAGGTTCGCATCCGGGGGCTGACTATGGACTGACTTATGAAGTCACTCATATGTTTGAAAAGCTAACGGCAGCCGGAGTAACGTCAGAAATTGCAGCACAAATTCTAAACTTAGCTCAAGAAAATATGTCACCAACGCGCTTAAAAAACAAGGCCTTGGTAGACGCTTGGGTCGCAAAATTTATTCTCGAGTCCACAATTATTAGCCGCGAAAAAAATCTGGCAAAGATGCAGGTGTTCGTAGGACCTTCTGGAACTGGCAAAACCGCAACACTGATCAAGCTGGCAAGTCATCTGGTTGTAAAGGAAAACAAACGAGTGGCAATACTGACAACCGACACCTTCAAAGTCGGCGCTGGAGAACAGCTAAAGATATATGCACAGATCTTAAATGTGCCATTTGCATCCATTCGCAGCAAAGAAGACTGGGTCAGCGTTGCTCCGGCGCTGGCAAAGTACGATCACGTTTTAGTTGATTTTCCAGGGGTAAGCTTAAAGTCAGTGAATGAAATTTCCCAGGTAAAGTCGTTGCTTCCTCCGGATGAGATGGGGACCCAGATTCACTTGGTACTATCTTCGTTAGCTAAGGATTCAGACCTTTCGGAAATAGGCAGACGTTTTAAAGTTCTTAACTACAAAGACGTTATTTTTACCAGCCTAGACGAATCCGTACAGCACGGAAACATCTATAATTTTATGCGACGATTTGAAGTTCCTTTGCATTCATTCGGTATTGGCAGTCGGGTGCCAGAGGACTTCGAGGTCGCGACAAAAGAAAGACTTCTAGATTTGATCTTCAAATTGACTAAAGTGAAGAAAGAGCAGGTATAACATGTCGGCATCACGTATCCACGGCTGCACTAAAACAGTGAGTATAACTTCAGGAAAAGGTGGGGTCGGCAAGACGACGCTGGTCGCAAACATGGCCTATTCGTTGGCCGTCCGGGGCAAAAGGGTTCTGATCTTTGACGGCGATTTGGGCATGGCAAATGTAGACATTATGTTTGGCACCAAAGCTGTTGGGAATATTTTGGATGTTCTGCATGGACAACGGGAAATTTCAGAAGTGATTACCCCATTGGCTCCAAATATCTCATTGATTTCCGGTGGCTCTGGGGTGGTTGAATTAAATCGCCTGAATGCTTTCGAACGGCGCGCTTTAATGGGGGCCGTTGCTGAACTTGAATATCAGTATGACTATCTATTGATTGATACCGCGCCCGGGATTTCCGATAATGTTCTCTATCTGAATGCTGCGGCTCAAGTTTCCACAGTGATCATAACTCCAGACCCTTCTTCTCTTGCGGATTCGTACGCTTTGATCAAAGTATTGAATAAAGAGTACAAAGAGACCAAGTTTTCAATTATCTGCAACCAAGTCCGAGACGAGGTCGAGGGTATTTCTTTGTTCAATCGATTTTCTGAAGTCGTGAATCGCTTCTTGTACATTGGTCTAGATTATTGGGGATCAATTCCCGCCGATCAATTGATCAAAAAGTCCACACAAAACCAGCGTCTCATTATGAAGCACGAGCCGCAAAGTGATTCTTTTCGCCACTTGCTGAGTATTTCCCAAAGGTTGGAGAAGGCCCTGGCCTCGACGGACAACAAGGCTGGCATCCAGTTCTTCTGGGAGCAGGTCGTGGGTGTAGCTTAACTGATTAGGACTTTTAGTAGTTGAATGTCTTTGATAGACTAACAAGTATCGAGGGGTGGGATGCATGGCGAAGAATTCGGCTGTGGTTAGGAAATATAATAATGAGTACAAGGAACCAAAAGATCCCAAAAAGCTGACCCAGCAGGACAAGGACAAAGTCATCCTTGAATATGCCCCGTTGATCAAGTTTATTGCGCAAAAAATTGCGGTGCGCTTGCCAGCGAATATCGAGTTGGATGACTTGATTTCCAGCGGAGTCATTGGCCTAATGGATGCGATCGAGAAATACGATCCGACCCGTGACAATAAATTTAAGACCTATGCAGAGTTTCGAATTCGCGGAGCGATACTTGATGAACTAAGGGCCCAAGACTGGGTTCCCAGATCAATTCGCGATAAAGCCAAATTGCTGGATAAAACAGTGGTTCATCTTGAGTCCGAGCTAGGTCGGATCGCAACCGAAGAAGAAGTTGCCGTCGCCCTGAACTGCACAATTGATGAATTCCATGATTTGATAAGTCAGGTCCGTCCAGTTAGCTTGCTTTCAATTGATGAGGCCCAGACCTTTAGTAACGTCGACAAAAAATCGATCCTAAATATTCTAGAGGGCTGTAAGCTTGCCAATCCCTTCAACCAGCTAAACGTAAAGACTGTTAAAGAAACCGTCACTCATGCAATTGAAGAACTGCCTGAGCGCCAACGCTTGGTTCTTTCCCTTTATTATTACGAGGATCTCAATTTAAAAGAGATCGGCCGGGTTTTACGAGTTACTGAAAGTCGAGTTTCCCAACTACATGCGCAAGCTGTCTCGCGCCTTCGGGCAAAGCTGACTCAGGTTCTTGGCACTGGGGAATTAGACATTACTTAGGGCCTTCAATCCTTAAACCGTAGGGATTTTGTGCAAAGCTATTCGCCAGCGGGACGGGCATCCTTGCCCTCACGCGGCCAGAATACGGCATCCTGCCGGGCCGAGCCCACTGTCAAATAACTTTGCACAAAATCCCTACGGTCTAAGGATTGAATTGTCTGCTTTGCGGATCGATTGGTTAAACTCAGAAAAGGCCTTAAGTATCGTTTGCTTCAGATTTTTAGTGGAGTCCTGAATCGTTTCGCTCGCAATCTTCTCCACTAGTTCAAACATCGCCAAATCAAAGTGTGGTACAACTTGCGGCGTTGGGGTGGTCATTAGTCGACTTGCATTCAAATGAATTGTGACTTGCACTGTTTTCGATCAGTTAAAGTTAGCTTCGCTGATCTTTGAACGGATGCGAAGGAAGTGGTTTGAACTGGTATCAGTTCCGAGGTCTGCATTCTTCCTCCGTCCTCTTTGTCAGGGGATCTTTTAGCCCTTTTGTAGAAAAAGAAATTTTCTGTGACTGCATATGGCCAGAGTTGGACATCAAACGAATCGTTTCAGGTGAATACTCGCAATCCAGAATCATAGGCTTGGGACGATTACCACCCGTGTAGGTATATTTCACCGAGCAATTTTCACCCTTTTTGCCAATCACTTCAGTTGTCACCATCACCTGTGGAGCGGACTTGTTCCCGAATCCTGCGCCTCGCAGGGCCGCCGCAGCCGGATCTGGCATTGTTGTTTTGGCCGGAACGCAATCTCGAAGCATTTTTATTTTCGTGGCCTCGTCTTCCGCTGCAAATACAGAGAGACAGAATATGGTGCAAATCAAAGGCAACGACACAAAACTTCGAATTATTGTTCTCATGGAACAAATTATATGGTGGCAGTTTTCAATTTACAAGGCAGAGCATTGACGCAAAGACCATGGACAGCTCTGATCAACAAAGCCTTCTGCAGTGCCTTGGGTTAGTTAGAAGACTTGCTCTCTGGGGCCTCCCTGAATTGGGCCCCCGGAATCGAAAATGACCGATGGTAGCGGCAGATGAGCCTATTATTTAGATGGGCTTCGTTCTCTTCGCCGCTGTTTGTGGCTCAGGATCAGCCGCTACTTCAAATATAAAAATAAGCCTGAGTTCGCTATTGACAAATATGCGCATTATACCGCACAATAAGAATATGACTGCTAAGTTCGATTTGCTAAAAACAGATGAATTTGAATCTTGGCTGAATGAGCAGCAACCTAAGACACGAACCATCATCAAAGCACGCCTAGATTTAATTTCACTGGGTCATTTTGGAAGTCATAAACGTTTTGAAGGGCTTATTGAACTGAAGTGGCTTAACGGGATCAGAGTTTATACATTTATGTGGGGCAATGCCGTTGTGGTTGCCCTTTACGGAGGAAATAAAAATGGCCAAAGTCGTGACATCAAAAAAGCAAAAAAAATCAGGGACGAAGTCCTTGAGGGTACACGAACCCTTCACAAGTAAAGAATTAAAAAATTCTCATCTTGTCGCAGAGACTTTGTTAGATTGTATTAAAAGTGGGGACACAGATTCTTTTCGTGAGGTTTTGGTAGCCCATCTTATGACAGTTAATAAATCGGAAGTTGCCAAAAGAGCTGGAATTGGTCGTCGAACTCTTTACGACCTCATGGACCCAAATAAAGAATTTAATCCGGAGCTTTCAACAATTTCTGCTGTCATTCGCTCTCTTGCGGCTTAGTCAGAATTTAGCTTTGCCCAAGCATGGGTTTGGCTGCATCCCAGATATTGCGCTATTTTTACTGTACTTTTTAAGCGCCCATGAATTTGATCAGATCATTGCGTATTAAGATTTTGGGATCCGGATAAGCCTTTAGTTCAAGTATAGCCACAGGCCTGAGTTCGCCTGCATGACAATCTACATTTCGCTATCACATTATTCTGATTTTTCTGAATCCACTTCTTGGGTTTGCGCGTGGGCCGTTTGATTTTTGGCAAAGTGCATGCTTGCAGTGGAGCTTTGGTTGAGAGATCTCAAATTAAAAGTCGATCAGTTAAAGTTAGCTTTGCTTACGTTTGAACGGATGCTCATTCCAGGTTTATGAATTGCCATACAGATAATTAAGCCATTCTATCATCCACTCATCCCACCAACGGAGATATCGGCTGTTGGAACGAACCTCAAACATCATGTTCATAACATCTCGTTTCTTGAACCCAAGTAGCTTAAGAACGATTGCTCCAGGGAATGAAATGAAAGTCAGAAAAAAAACAACGGAGAACAGGAGTAAAACAATCCCGAGGAAAAAAAGTGCAGGATCAGTCGGAGGGAGCAATGCCGAGATTTGGGTTTCGTATTCCTTAAGTAGGCGCAGCGCCCCGACACCAGAGGCGGCAATGATTAAGAACATGACGTAATGCGGACCTGGATTACGTTTGGATCCCATTATATGAGTCTCCTGAACTCTGCAGCTGCGGTCAGTAAAATTCAACCTATCCTATCCTAGTCCTGTAACAAATCTAGGAGCCTTATATTCAGGCTCACAAATTCATTCGTACCATAGCCGCCATATGAGGCAGCTAAAAAGCCCTGTTAATCTTTCCCAAATCGAACCTATTCGCTTTACGAAACATTTTTTGTGGGAATTCCCACTTGACATTTTTCCCACTTTTGATAAAATCTAGTCATGGATGCAAAAAAGACAAAATTTATACCTGTCGCCCAAGTGCGACCAGATGCCAAGGGTCGGGTTACCTTAAGCAAGCTCGCCGATGGCATAAGTAGTTTTAATGTTTCAAAGGATGAAGATGGTCGGTTGTTACTTGAGCCTATGGTTGAAATACCAGCTAGAGAAAAATGGCTCTATGGTAATCCTGAAGCACTTCGAAGTGTTCATCGGGGCCTAGCTGACGCAAGCGCAGGCAAGACCAAATCATTGGGCTCTTTTGCCAAATTTGCCAAAGAGGATGATGAGAGTTGAGCTTTAAACTTGAATTTACTAACGAAGCAGTTTCTCAGCTTGAAGCCTTAGCAAAGAATAAAAGCTTGGCAAAAAGATTAAAAGCTGTACGCAAAGCACTTGGCTATCTTGAGATAAATCCACGACATCCAGGATTAAATACGCATAAATTTTCGTCACTGCAGGGGCCAGCAGGTGAAGATATTTTCGAAGCCTATGCAGAAAATAGGACCCCCGCCGCGTATCGAATATTTTGGTTTTATGGGCCTGGTAAAAATGCTGTAACGATCACAGCCATTACCGCTCACCCATAACTTTGGGCTAAAGCTTAGTCTTTTGGAACCCGATTTCAGGGGTTTCGGTGATACTGATTAATCTATAGAGCATTTTTGGTCAGACTCATTACCGAGGTGGCGCAGGCCCTTTCGGAGGCTTCCAAGTCACAAAAGATCGCCTTCTCGATTTTACGGCGAAGCTCCTAAAGGATTAGATTATTTTTCATATGAAGGCGATAGGTACTGTCGAAGACTGATTTCATAATTTTTTAGAGGATCAACGGAACCAGGCTTAACGACATTATAGTCAAATTTTTTCTCTCCAACTATTGTCAGTACCCATTTCGATCCGTTGTCAGTTAAATGGAGATCTTTAACTTTAGACACAGGATAAGAGTATGAATACACCTTACCTTTTGACAGGGTAATGTCCACAATTGTATCTGGTGTGAAAAATCCAATTTCAAGCTCTTCCCCTTCATCAGTACTGATTTGAAGAATTGAACTAATAATCATGATGCCCCCTGAAAGCTGGCCAACCTGGAGCAGCTGTTAACCGAGGCCCGTAATTAAGTGCTCTTGAAGGCAATATTTAAATTGAAATTATGTGCGGATATCCGTACATTTAGATTTAAGAGTCGTCGGCGCGCAATGAAATTAGAAATTCTAAGAACTAAAGAATTTGATCATTGGCTTTCTAAACTTCCACCCAAGGTACGAGTGATTGTCGAAGCTCGGCTTGATTGAGCTTAAGTGGATTTCGGGACTTAGAATATACACCGTCAAGACTGACTCTGGGGTTGTAATCATTCTATTAGGAGGCAATAAAAATGGCCAAAGTAAAGATATTAAAAAAGCAAAAATTATCCTCGCTAAGTACATTAAGGAAACATGAGCCTGACACCAAACTTTTGCGTGATAAAAAGTTAATTGTAGCTGTTCTAATTGAAGCACTTTTGCAAAACGATCTAGATACTTTTCGTGATGTTTTGATTGCGCACCTGAGAAGCTTATCGAAAACAGAGCTTGCCAAAAAGACTGGCCTTGGCCGCAGAACGATATACGATTTGATAGAAAATAAGAAATTCGATCCACGACTTTCTACACTAAGTTCACTTTTAAGTAAAATTGCAGCCTGAACAAAACCCAAGCCTTCTGTAGCGCCTTGGATCAGCTATAGAAAGATTCTATGAGCCAAAAAACGTATTAATGGGAGTTGACCCTTTGGAGATTCTTAAAGCCGACGGCATGAAGGCCGTCGAAGATTTGATTGCCCGTTCTTTTACGCCTCGAACAGCGCCTCGCTATCAGCAACTTCAGGGCGTGCTTATTGGAAAAACAGCATACATCCGTCAGCGGCGGGACTATGGGCACTGTAGCCTATTTTGGTTTTGAGTATGACAACTGGAATTTGTTGGCCTTGCTTCATTTTCTCCACCCCGCTTGTTTAAATATAGTCAAGGCTGTTTTTGGGTGCAAGTCATCGTTCTTGGAGTGAAAGCTACTTGGTATGTATTCCAATTTCCCGATGACCCACTTCTGGTGTCTGCATCAGGCTCCGGATGGCGTCAAACACTGCGCTAAATTGGTGATCATATGTTCTCTCTAGATTATCCAATCTTTTAGAGAGTTCATGGTGCGAAGATAAAACTTGTCTCAATTGAATAAATGCACGAACTATCTGAATACTGGCGTTTATGGCGACTGGATTATTTATCACGCTTGCAAGCATGACCGCTCCGTACTCCGTGAAAACATAAGGTAATGAGCGTCTCCCTCCCCAAGCCTCACTTGAGGTCGCAAATTGCGACTTCAAGAGTTCCCATTCAATTTCAGTAAGTTGAAACATAAAATCATCAGGAAAACGACCTAAATTTCTTCTGACCTGTTCGTTTAGCCGTTTTGTTGGAACACTATAAATTTTTGCGACATTAGAATCTAATAAAACCTTGTGGCCACGAATTAACAAAATAGATTTTTGAATTTTTTCAGTAGGGATGAAGCTCATGTGAAACTTCCCATTCAAAGTAGGTGCCGGGGCCTATGCATTTTAAAATTAGCGTTCGGCGGTATTTCGGAAACTGCATCCGACAGTCGGAAAGATTGGCGAATCAACTCAAGGTCGTTTTATAGTGAATTGCGCCCGCGAAATCGAAAATGGCCGATGGTGCCGATCGATGAACCTATTATTCAGATGGGCGTTGTCCACATCTCCGTTGTTTGTGGCGTTCCAGTTTGAAGTAAATTCGTTTGCATTTGGATTTAGCGGATCTAGATCTAGATATAATTTGGGTTTCATGCTATTTTACAGGCAGAAATGAAACTGACGTTGCTACTTCTTATTCTGAATTTTCTGAATCCACTTTTTGTGTTTGCGCGGGTGATTGGTTCGGATCAGCGAATTCCATCTTATGATTTGCGGGTGGGCCGGTTGATTTTTGGCAAAGTCCACGCTTGCAGTGGAGCTTTGGTTAGTCCCAGTTGCTTTGTAAGCGTTGAGCACTGTGAACGAGATGCCATTGGCGGTAACTTAACCGCGGTTGAGTTCGAGATTTTTGTGAACGGAGCAAAATCATCTCCAGAAAAAGTATTTCCAGTGGTGTCAGACAGTATTCGCAGCGGAAGTGACTGGATGGTTTTACGTTTAGGTAAGAATGCCATCACTGGGCGATATCCTGGGGACAGCCAAGGCTATTTTAGGATAGCTGATTTCTTGCCAGAATCTGGCGCCCTGATTAGTGTCATCGGCTATGGATTATCTTTTAGCAATGAGCGACGTAAGAAACAGCAAAGTGGGCAAGGTCAAATGTTTGCGGTCAGTGCGCTTGGTACATTTTTTCACAATGCAGATACGACAGCTAGCAATTCGGGTTCCCCGGTTGTCGATAGCCACACTGATTTACTGTTGGGTGTCCATAATTCTGAAAGTTCCAATTTAAAGTTCAATATTGGAACTTCTGTATTGGCCACCGGCTTTGCCAACGAGCTACAAAAGTGTTTACAGTATTCCGCCCAACCCTAGAAAATATTTGCGCGTGCTTCTTGCGCTTAATTCTTACTGCTCATTGAGCTGGATTTTTTATAGACTGCGAAAGCGACGGGTAGCCCCACCCATCTTCGCCAGCCTTAATGGTCTTTTGCGTCCTTCATTGGGATCTTAACCACTGCAGCTGCTGCATTGTAGGCGCCCGTTACCAAGACATCTCCCGCATCAAAAATTTCGTTGGCGGGATCTCTTGACGCTTCTTCAATGGCTATCATCGGCGGTTCATACCAAAGTTCTTGATTCCACCAAAAGACGCCAAGTAATAGAAACCCGAAAAGTATCAAAGAACTTTTTCAAAGAAGTTTTTCGTGCATCACAGAGCCTCATTTAATTTTACAGAATTTTAATTATACAGTTCCAATTGCTGACGTAACTCAATCATAGCAAAAATATTTGCAATGCAGGGCCTAAATCACGGTGCTCTGGACCAACGGCCCGAGTGCTTTTTTTCTTAAGGTTTTGCGGTTTGGTTTTTTTGCAGAAAGTGATCTTTAATTTTCTTAATAACCCGGACTTCCATCTGCCGTACAGCTTCGCGGGTGATGCCGTGCTTGTCGCCAATTTCTTGCAAGGTTAACGGTTCATCATTCATAATTCGTTCTTCAAGAATAATTATTTCCCTGGCAGATAAATGCGGACGGATGGCTGCCACGGCCTCGTGCAGATTTTGAATTTCTTCGTGCTTGGAAAGCTGTTCGTCCGGTGAATCAATTGCTGATTTTTGAAAGTCCATAAGGCTTGCGCTAGAATCGTCACCAATTGTTTGGCTTAGACTGACATCACGACCCGACATTCGTTGGGTCATCATTTTTACTTCTTCTTCGGGAATATTCAGGCGGCTGGACAAAAGGGCAATGCTGCCGGGTTCGCCCATGGCTTCAAGTGCTTCTTTTTGCTTTTGCAGCTGATAGAATAGTTTTTTTTGATTTTGTGTCGTGCCAATTTTGACCAAAGAGTATTGCTTCATCAGATACTCTTGAATGTAGCCACGGATCCACCATACCGCATAGGTAATAAGGCGAACGCCTTTGTAGGGATTAAAGTCGCGTACAGCGTGCATTAGTCCCATATTTCCTTCTTGAACAAGATCAATTAAGCGGGCACCGAAGCGTGAGTAATCTAATGCGACTTTGACAACAAAACGTAGATTCGCAGTGACCAAAGCTTGCGCGGCTTGGGGGTCCTTGGTTTCAAAATACTTTTTTGCGAGTTCCGATTCTTGCTCCCTTGTTAGCAATGGATACTTACGAATCTCGGCCATGTAAGAGGCCACCGGGTCCGAGGTGGCAAGGGCTTTGGTTTTTGCAATGGGCAGACTTTCCCGAGCGAGCTCTTCAACTTCGGACTCCGAGGGTAAATTTTGGTATATATCCGGATTGTTATCTGGATTTCTGTCTGGGTTGGAGTCAGCGTTGGAGTCACCGTTGTCTGAGGACTCAGTGCCGCTTTCTAAATCATCTTCCTCGACAAGTTCTGCCACTACTCTTTTGGATTCCAGTCCCGAGCGCTTTTTGTCAGCCTTTGATCCAGCTATACGTCCAGAGTCAGATTTTTTCTCGCGAAGTTTGGCTTTTTCAATAGAAGGAATCTGCGCTTTAGCTTTGGTAGGAGTCTTTGATTTTTTATCAGATTTTGCCATAGGTGTTATGCCAAGTATTTATTCAGTTTTTTTCGAATCAAGTCCTCGACCTTACCCTTAAATGGCGACAGCAGAAGAGGCAAAGTGACAACAACTTCGATTCTACAGCCGGAGTCTGCCGAATGCACCTTGATCTCAGCACTAAATTGGCTGCCTTTGACAGTTCCGGTGGATTTGCCCTCTGGAAAATCACATTTTACTTTTGGATCAAAGCGTCGAATGTCGTGATCAGTCTCGAAAAAAGTCTTGATCTTTCCCATCGCGTCTTGAATTGGAACCGTAGATTTATGTTCAACGCTTACTTTTGGCATGGAATTCAAGTTAAAGAGTGCAGTTAATGAAGTCCATCAAAAGAAGTTTTTTGACCCCCTATGTCCAATATGTGAAGATTAAGGACTATGAAATTCGTTAAAGATTTAAAAAGAACAAGCTATTGCGGTCTGCTCAATAAATCCAATGCGGGACAAAAAGTTGTTCTGTTTGGCTGGGTGAATACTCGCCGCGACCACGGAAGTCTAGTTTTCATTGATCTTAGGGATCGCGAGGGGATTGTTCAGGTCGTGCTGGATCCAAGTCTTGCTGGAAATTCGGCAGCCCATGATTTACGTGGCGAGTTCGTCGTTGCCATCGAGGGCCTAGTCCGAACTCGACCCGAAGGTATGGTAAATAAAAAAATATCCACCGGTGAAATCGAAATCGAAGCTTTGCGCTGCGAAGTCCTTAATGTAGCAGCGACCCCGCCTTTTCAAATCGATGACGAAAATGTTGGTGAGATGTTGCGCTTGAAGCATCGTTATTTGGATTTGCGGTCTCCGCGTTTGCAGCGTCATCTGAAGCTAAGGCACAATGTTGCCCAATTGGTTCGGCAATTTTTGGCCAGCAATGGCTTTATGGAAATTGAAACTCCAATTTTGTACAAATCAACTCCCGAAGGGGCTAGGGATTATTTGGTTCCTTCCCGAGTAAATCCTGGAAATTTCTATGCTCTTCCTCAAAGCCCACAGATTTTGAAACAGCTTTTAATGATTTCTGGATACGATCGATATTTTCAACTGGCACGTTGTTTTCGCGACGAAGATCTGCGTGCAGATCGGCAGCCTGAATTCACTCAAATCGATATTGAAATGTCCTTCATTGATCAAGATGATATTATGGAGCTCAATGAACGACTTTTACGTTTAATTTGGAAAGAGGTCAAAGGCGTCGATATTGCGACCTTGCCACGGATGACTTATCAAGAGGCCATGGATCGCTTTGGAATTGATAAACCGGATATTCGCTTCGGACTTGAAATCAAGGAATTAAAAGCGACGGTCACAAATTCTGGTTTCAAGGTTTTTGATGATGTTATTGCCCGCGGCGGGATCGTCCGCGGGATTCAAGCTCCGGGTGGTGGAACCTTTTCTCGGGGACAGTTTGATAAACTAACAGATATTGCAAAAAAATCAGGGGCCAAAGGCTTAGTTTGGATCAAGTGGGAAGCTAGTGGTGCTATTTCTTCGCCGATTTCAAAATTTTTTAATGAAGAGAAGCTGAAAGAAATCGTGACGGCGGTTGGCGGAAAACAAGGTGATGCAGCTTTAATCATAGCCGATGACTTTGACACGGCTTGCGCGTCTCTTTCAACATTGCGGATTCATTTAGGACGCGAGCTTAAATTGATTGATACCACTAAAGATAAATTTTTGTGGGTTGTTGATTTTCCATTGTTGGAATACTCGCCTGATGACAAGCGCTGGGTGGCTCGACATCATCCGTTTACCTCACCGCAGGATCAGCATGCCGAATGGATGATGGCGGGTGATGAGTCAAAATACGGTCAACTTTTGGCAAAAGCCTATGACTTGGTTTGCAACGGCTATGAAATTGGCGGTGGCAGTATTCGAATCTATCGCAGTGAAGTTCAGCAAGCGATGTTTCGAGTTCTTGGGATGAATCAAGAAGAGACCCAAAATAAATTTGGTTTTTTTCTAGAGGCCTTAAAGTATGGAACCCCCCCGCACGGCGGAATTGCATGGGGTGTAGATCGTCTGGTGATGATTCTTTGTGGCACCGACGCGATTCGCGAGGTCATTGCTTTCCCGAAGACCGCCAAGGCGACTTGTCTGATGTCAGATTGTCCAAGCGAGGTCAATCGGGATCAGTTGGCCGAAGTGGGAGTGAAGCTAAGTCCTTTGGCCGAAAAAGCCTTGGAAGAATATCGTAAAGCTCACAATCAAAGCGTCTGATATTCTGACTTCAGGACTACCCTGAAGTCTTATGGCCTGCTCGAGGTTTTAGCGTCGGTCTTCCATGGCTTTGCGAATTTGTTCGCGAATTTCTGGCGGGGCTTCTTCGATTCCATGAATAAAGCGTTGGATCGAAGCTATCAGCTGATCTGAAGGATTATCAACGGCACGAATGAATCCTGTACCCCGATCTCGCATTTTATGCGAGGTCGTATCGTCGTAAATAGAGCCAAAACGGACGCCTTCGGCCTGACTCCATTCCACGTAGTTTCCAAGAAACGAAATGTGAAACTCGATAAGCTGGTTGTCATTTTCAATATAGTAGAGCTCAGAATTATTCTTGCCAAAAAGAAATGACGGCTGACCCTTATCTGTTGCTGCTAGTAACTTTGAGCTGATGCGAACCAGCTGGTGGGCCAGCAATTCACTTTCAAAGTATTTTAGAATCGCCAGGGTCGCGGCTGCAGATGGATTTTCAAAATGTACGCCCACAGTGGTCGCTGAAGTATGCACCACATGCGCCGTTACTGCAAAACTATCAACGCCAATTTGCAAGCTTCCTTTGAGGGGGGCACCAATCGCTGGCCACGTATCCAATGAACTTCGGGAAAACCCTAGGCCGGTCAGCGATAGATTTGAAATCGGTAGTTGGACCTGCTGCATATTGTCTCGAATTAAACTAAATTCAGTATTGTGCAAGCTACTCATCGGAATTCTAGGCGCACGATCCGCCAGTATTCGAGAGCTTAAATCTTTTCGACTAGAAGCCAGTTCAGTCGAAGGACGAAGTACTTTAAGAATTTTGTTAAAAAGATTCATAGACAAAAATTGTGACAAAACTAATTCATTTTGTCACATCCGGAATTGTTCAGGGCAATCCGACGAAGGCTGGACATCAGTATAGAACTTTACTTTGGCTGAAATATAGTCTCAAGCTGACACAGCTTTTTCCGATAAGAAAAGGGTAGAGGGTCAGTAAGAGCCTCGTTCTTGTCCACATGGAGGTGGATTATGGAAAAAATCAGCTCAATTTTACCTTCCAATCGAAGAATTAAGTCAGTGGATCTTGAGGACTCTCATCCTATAAGACCAGGCGTACCAACCTTTGGTCGGCGTGTAGGCACAAGTGCTGTGGCGGATCGGGTGAGTCTATCAAGAAATGCTCCGATTGACGCATTGAAAGATACTCTAACCTATCGAAATCCAAAAGAAGCAGCCCGGGCAAAAATGGTGAATGAGATCAGCACAAAATTCTTTTCGACTCGTCTGACTCCGACAAAACCTGAGCCTTCTCTTGAACCGCTGAAAATTCCTGACGTCGCGGAAGAAGATCTGGCGGTTCCTGAGCCAGAATCCATGTCAGTTTCTGCCGAGTTTGAAGCAAGCCCTGTTCCTGTCGAATGAGGACACGCCCTATTTAATTAGATAGTTAGATAATTTTCTCAAGCAAAATGCCAGTTTCTTCGACGCTGGCTATTTTTTCCAAGGCTAAAATTCGTCGCTGTCCCAGTGCGTTTTTGTGCGCCACCAAAATGTAATTTAGACTCATACCAATCAGATTTCGCACTGTTTGTAGCGACCATTGAGGTGCACCCATCTGCACCAACATTTCAAGCCGAATCAGGGCCTGGCTTGCGGACGACGCATGCAAAGTTCCCATACTTCCAGAGTGCCCTGTTGAAAGCGCAAGCAACAGGTCTTTGGCCTCTGTCCCGCGAACCTCGCCGATGATCAATCGGTCTGGCCGCATCCTCAATGAGTGGCGAACCAACTCGGCCTGATCGATTGCTGGCAATAGACCATTTGGATCCTTTCGCGTCAGCAAACTGACCGACGACCCGTTTGGTTTTTTTAGCTCAGCGGTATCTTCAATAATAATGCAGCGATCATTTTTAGAAATCGAGTTCATCAACGCATTAAGAATCGCGGTTTTGCCCGACCCCGTAGGGCCAACAACCAGAAAATTTGCCCGATTTGCCACGGCATTTTGCAAGTAATCTAACTGTTCGATCGACGCCCAACTTAGTTCCTGCAACCGAGAAAGGGTCCAAGGTGATTCAGCTTGTCGTCGCAAACTCAAGACGTGATTTTTTTGTGAGATCACTTGCGCGCAAAAGTGAAAGCGAAAACCGCGAACGCAGCCATCACAAAATGGGTTTTCTAGTGAATAATGCTTTCCAGCTTCAAAACAAACGCGGTTCAAAAAAGATTGATAAGAAAGAGGCGTACTAAATTTTCCCAAATAGGGCCGAAGAGTCCCCCCTTTTTCAAACCAAATTTCGTCGGGTCCGTTGACCAAGATTTCAGTGATATCTTGATCCGGCAAAAGGGCCATCAGTGGACCCCAGTTGAAAAGCTCAAATTCCACCTGTTTCCGTGTCAAGGGGTCAACGTTTGCTAGCTCTTGTTCAATCAGATGAATTAGTTCAGGCTCGAAGTGACTTGGATTCATAACAAAGCCGGGGTCCGTCGGCTGGAACGTGCGAATTTTTTCTTCAATGCGCATATATATTTGTTGGGCACTCATAGCGGGCTTTCCCCATTGTCGATTTCTGGTCTGACAAGAACCACAAGTTCGGTGCGGCTTTCACGAAAGTCTTTGGATGAAAAAAGCGAACCCAAGATTGGAATTTGACTCAGTCCAGGCAAGCCTGAGCTTGATTGCCCATTGTCGTTTCGGATTAGACCGCTTAGCAAGATGGTTCGCGGTTCGCGGAGGTCAAAATGGCTTTTGATTCGATTGACCAATATACCTGGAACACCTTCAATAGCCGAGGATAAATCAAGACTGCTAACCTCTGTTTCAATATCCAGACTCATTTTTCCAGAAAAATCAGCTAATGGTTTAAATTTCAGGATGATTCCATATTTTTTCCATTCAACATTTTTCGATTTGTGAGTGACATTTTTAATTGGAATTTCACCTCCTGCAAAAAATTCAGCCTCTTTACCGCTGCGACAAAGTACGGTGGGTGAGGCCAGAGTCCTGCCAAAGCCATTTTCTTCGAGAAAGTGGATTGCACCTGTCGCGGAAGAATAATCAATTTCTGGTTTTGGCAAAGTTTGAGCATTTAGCGAACCCGGCCACTGAATACCTAATTTTTGGAATTCCCTACGACGCACTTCTGCAACCGTGATTTGCAATCTAACCAAAGGAGCCATTGAAATGGCTTCGCTATCCTCCACAATTTTAAAGCCCAGTGCCTGGTAGAAGATTTTCAGCCGTTGGGCCTGTGGGTCTTTGTTTGAAAGCTGAATGCTTGGAGTTTTGTCCCAATGGATATTCTGCGGCGGTAATGCAGATTGCTTTGCCAAATTAGCGATTTCACGGGAAAAGAATTCTGTTCTTTGAGGGGGGACCTCTGCAGTCATTAAATATTCGCAGCCAGTAGCCATACAGGTATCAAAGACTTTTTTCCAATCTTGAAAACGATAGATTTTTTGACCCAATACCACTGAGCCATTTTTGTATTCGGCTTTTAGTCCCAGCGTATTTCTTGAGGCCGCTTCAAGGGCCTCGAAAGTACGATATTGTTTTGGACTAAGGACAGAAAAGCTATAAACTTGGTTGTTTTGCTTCAGTAAGGAGCTGCCTTGTCCAATTGCTTTTAACGTAATCCCGCCGTTGGCTTCTTCCGCCTTTAATATTTTACTATTCTCAATCCACAGCGGTCCTGTTTTTTTTAGGACAAACTTATCACCAACCACCAGGTGGTGGCTTTCTAAGGCCGCGACCGAATTTTCAACTATGCCGAACCCCAGGACTAAATAGACAATAAATTGTACGAATACCGACATTAAATCCTCCGACGCAAAATATAGATCAATTAGGCGTTCAGAGGGGCTCTAAGCAAAAAATTCGTTATTCTATATTGAAGTAGGACAGGAATGACTTACGTGTGGCGGATTCTACGGATTTGGTGTTCTCTTACGGATTAGATAAAAAATTTAAAGACAAGCCAATTCAAACGAGACCTCAACCCCAAATTGAGTGTTTTCTATTTTAAGGCGGGATTGATGGGCTTTTAAAATAGACTGGCAGACAGCTAGGCCCAGACCCATGCCAGCACTGTGGTTCATTACATTTTCGTCAATAAAAAACGGATTAAATATTTTTTCAATCAAGTCGATGGGGATTGCGCTGCCATGATTGCTAACAGAAAAACGAACTCTGTGGGGCGAGGTTAGAAAGGCATGAAGAAGAATGACTGATCCCTCTTGACCGAATTTTGCCGCATTGTGCAGCAACCTGGAAAGGGCGCCCGAGATCATATCCAGATCGCCAATGACTTTTTTTTCAATCCAAACTAAATCTAACTTTTGATTTTTTCGGATCAATTCTGAAAGCACATCAGAGTTCAATTTGCCCCCAAGTTCAGTACAAGAAAATGGCTTGGACTTTACCTTAAGGGTTTTTGTTTCGGCGCTGATAACGGTCAGTGAATCATCAATCAAATGTTTGAGTCGCATTCCGGATTTGTAAATTCGATTCACACACAGACTTTGCTCATCATCCAAGCGGCCTTCTTTGAGCAATTCAGTAAAGCTTAAGATTGCAGTCAAAGGCGTTTTCAGTTCATGATTGATCAAAATCATAAAATCATTTTTTGCTTTATCCAGCGTTTTTAATTCGTTCAAAGCTTCGGCCAACGCTTGGTTTTTTTCTTTCAGTTCCTGGGATAGAGCGAATCGTTCAATTCCGCGGTCGACCGTGGTTACAAGGTCGACTGTGTCCCAGGGTTTGGTAATATACCTGTACACTTGTCCAGAATTGATGGCTCCGATAACGCTTTGGACGTCGGTATATCCAGTCAGCAAAATGCGGGTTGTATCTGGACGTGTGGCTAGGGTCTTAGATAGAAACTCGACTCCGGTCATGTTGGGCATTCGTTGATCAGTGATGATTACAGAGATTGGCTCTGGATGTTGGTCCAGAATTTTCAGGCCTTCCGTTGCGGATGTGGCCTTTAGTACGTTGTACTTTGTTCGGAACATCCTTTCGATAGCATCGACAATTCCTGCTTCGTCGTCCACCACTAGGATCGTATGTTTTGCTATCATTGTAATATAAGTGTACGATTGTGGATATAGGTGGGCAATAGGATATTGCCCTTGGGGAATGACTTATGGACGAGATAGCCCAGCCGCTTGGCAAAAAAAATAAACTTCACAATTTGGATACGGACTTTAGTCATATCTCAAGTTTAGACAATAATCTGTCGATTATGATTCTGAAGACTTGCGATCGCCTACGTGAACAGAGGAGAACATTGATGCGTATGTTCATTCACATTTTAGCTACTGTATTTGCCTTGAGTGGCTTTAGCCAATTGGCAAATGCCCAAATGTGGGGCACGGGAATGTATGGGGGCTCTGGTGTTTGCCCCTACGAAGTCAGCGCCGGAAGCGGTGCCGTCGACGGTGAGGACGATATCGCCGAGGCCATGGAAGAAAGAAAAGAAATTGAACATCAAATGAGCGACGCCAAGCGCGAGTTAAGCAAGTTAAAAAGCAGCCTTACAAAACATGAAGAGGATATAAAGTACACAATTCACGATAAATATTGGGCAACAATCAAGGCACATATAACAACAAATGGGGCCTCTTGTAAAACAACTGGTCAAACTTCTTCTTCACCCTACACGTTGGACCAATGGGCCAAGTTTTGTGTTTACACCAATGAAAATGGTGTACTTTTAGAAAACCATGAAACCCGTTCAGAAGTCTACGGATCAGCAGCGTGTAATGGGCCGGCTGATTCGCTGAAAAAGTTTACTCCGGCAAGAACCGATCGTTGTGTGGCCGGTATCAAAGATTATAAAGAAAGTTTCTTGAAAATTCAGCAACAGCAATCCCTGATCGAATCCAAAAAGGATCAGCTGAAGGCCAACAAAGAAAAAATCGCATACTTTAGAAAAGAAATGCGTCGCTCCATGATTGAAGAAGCGAAAGAGCAGCGGGAGCAAGCGATGGAAGGTGGCTACTGCGAAAACTGCGCCGTTATGGGCGGAGGCTATGTCGTCAAGCCAAAGCAGCCATCAACTTTAGAGACCGTCATGAATGTTGGTGGAAACTTTCTGTTAGGCGGTTTGGCCAGCTATTTCGGTAACAAACAAATGAATAATATTTCTAGGAATAACGCCAAGCTTGGATTCCCGACCCAGTCTTACCCTGCGGTAGGTTTCGGATTTCCTTATTTTATGGCGGGACTTTATGGCGCGGTCGGCGGGGCCACTGGTGGCGGAGCTTTCGGTTGCGGCGGCAGCATGGGTGGCGGCGGATTCGGTAATGGCCCCTATGGCATGATGGGACCTTTCGGCAATGGCGGGGGAATGTATGGCCCCTACGGCGGTGGCGGCGGGCCTTTCGGCTACCCTCAAGGCATGTATGGAAACCCAATGGGCGGCGGAATGTATATGCCTGGAATGGGCCCCTACGGAATGTCAGGTCCATGGGGTTTAAATCCCTATGGCGGCATGGGTGGTATGGGCGGCATGGGCGGTATGATGATGTCCGGTGGAATGATGATGAACGGTGGCGGCATGGGAATGCAAATGCCCGGCTATCCAATGATGGGTTTTCAATCTTCAGGAATGCCAGTTACCGGTTACGCAATGGGCGGAGTCATGGGCGGAGCCATGGGCTACATTATGCCCGGTGGTGGCATGATGAACGGCGGGATGGCAATGAACGGCGGGATGATGATGCCCGGTGGTGGTATGGGTTACATGATGCCCGGCGGAGGCATGATGAACGGCGGTGGCGGAATGATGATGCCCGGTGGAGGCATGATGAACGGCGGGATGATGATGCCTGGTGGTGGCATGGGTTACATGATGCCAGGTGGAATGATGATGTCCGGCGGTGGCGGGATGATGATGCCAGGTGGTGGCATGGGTTATATGATGCCAGGCGGTGGCATGGGCATGATGATGAACGGCGGAATGGCTATGAACGGTGGCATGATGATGCCAGGCGGTGGTATGGGCATGATGATGAACGGCGGAATGGCTATGAACGGCGGGATGATGATGCCAGGTGGTGGCATGGGAATGATGTCGTCAGGAATGGACATGAGCGGAATGCAAATGCAGATGCAACAACAGATGATGCAAATGCAGATGCAACAATATCAAATGCAAATGCAGATGCAGCAACGTGCACAAGAAAATTACATGAGTAGACAGCGCGTAGTGATGAGCTTGCAAATGGAACTGCAATCCTTGATGACTCGGCTGAATCAAGCGCAAATGGGAGTCTCCAGCGGCGGTTACTTGGGCTTTGAATTAGGCTTTGGTGGCGGACAAAATGGCGGCGGATATATGCCGCAAGGCGGGGCTGTTCCCAACGGAAACGGCAACTACCCAGTGGTAAATCCTTCAAGCAGGTAAAATCAATATCTGGACTCGGCAGTGGCCAATCAATCTTGATTTACTAATACCTTATAGCGCTACTAAGACCGTACATTGAGACCGTACATTGAGACCGTACACTGAGACCCAGAAAAATGACATGATCATCTACCTCAAGAGAGTGGTTACTCAATTACCCGCTCTGTCCCGAATGAAAATGGCAGCCATCAACTTCCGCTTGTGATCGATGCAATGGGCAACTAACGTCTTTCTTTGAATCGACATGTTTAAGAAGGAGTAAAAGTATGGCGGGGGCTCATTTCAAAGTTCTTATTTTAGGTGCTGGATCTGGTGGCATTTCTGTCGCTGCTCGGTTGAAAAAACATTTGGGCGGTTCCGCCATTGGAATTATTGAGCCCGCAGAATTTCATTTTTACCAGCCGCTTTGGACTTTAGTGGGTGCTGGCGTGGTCGCTAAAGAAACAACGCAAAGACCCATGCAGTCGATGATTCCCGATGGTGTTTCGTGGATTAAAGATCACGTGCAAAATGTGAAAGCCGCAGAAAAAAAAGTCGTTTGTGCTTCTGGAAAAGAAATTACCTATGACTTTCTACTGGTTGCGACGGGTCTGAAACTGGACTGGGGAAAAATCAAAGGACTGGAAGGACAGCTTGGCGGAAATGGAATTTGTAGCATCTACCAGTACGCTGACGCCGAGAAAACCGCGCAAATGATTGCGGCATTTAAAGGCGGCGACGCAATTTTCACCATGCCGCCGGTGCCGATCAAGTGCGCGGGAGCTCCGCAAAAAATTATGTATTTGGCGGAAGAAATCTTTACTAAAAACGGTGTGCGTGAAAAGTCGCGAATTTCATTTGCGGCCGCCGGCAAAGTTATTTTCGGAGTCCCTGCTTTTGCGGCGCCATTGATGAAGGTCGCTGAAAGAAAAAAGATTGAGCTAAAGTTTTCCCACAAGCTGATCGAAGTAAAACCTGAAGCCTATCTTGCGGTTTTTGAAAAGACCGTCGAAACGCTAGTGAATGGAGAAACAAAGGCCTCCGTCGAACGCGTAGAATTGCATTATGATCTTTTGCATGTGGTACCACCCATGAGTGCCCATGATTATATTCGCGAATCTAATTTGGCTTTTGTCTCGGGGCCTCAGGCTGGATGGTTGAAGGTGGACCAGGGAACTCTTCAGCATCAAGACCACGCAAATATTTTTGGTATTGGGGATGTAACCGGAGTGCCAAATTCAAAGACGGGTGCCGCCATCCGCAAACAGGCCCCGATCGTCACGCAAAATATGATCGATGTGATGGAAGGCCGCAAAGCCACGCACATCTATGATGGCTACTCATCTTGTCCGCTGATTACCGGCATGGGAAAAGTTATTCTAGCAGAGTTTGGATATGATGGAAAACTCATGCCTTCATTCCCCATGGATATGACCAAAGAACGACGTAGTATGTGGATCCTGAAAAAGGATCTATTGCCGCCCATGTATTGGCACGGAATGATGAAGGGTTGGCTGTAGCCAGTCGGCACAAATACTTCGGACCCAAGATGGCACAAAAATTAGCAGCTTTCTCCATGCGCACAGAGATTGCTATGCGCCGGGAATCGCCAATCAGCGGCCGGCCAATGCGTTTAAACTTCTTTAAGTCTTCGCTTGAAAACTCAGGGAGATCTGAATAATCGATCTCAGAATCCTTAGTTTTTTTGACGGTAGACTTTTCCTTCGCATTCTTCATATTTTGAATGACTTGCGCACTTCTTCGTCGGTCAATTTCTTCATAATTTGTTTTACAGCACGCTCAGTAAGATTGCAATGTATGTATTGCAATCTTACTGAGGAGAAAAAATA